>JAAUPS010000001.1 GCA_012033015.1 Phormidesmis sp. RL_2_1 | reverse complement strand
CGCTGACCTGAGTGGCGCTGACTTGAGCGGCGCTGACCTTATCAGTGCCAATCTCAGTGGGGCTAACCTCAACGGTGCCAATCTTAGCGGTGCTGACCTCGTCAGCACTAATCTCAATGGCGCTAATCTCAACGGTGCATCACTCAGGTATGCCAACCTCAGTGATGCTGACCTTAGATATACCAATCTCAGATATGCCAACCTCAGATACGCTAACCTCAGCCGGGCCGACCTCAACTGCACCCTCCTCAGCGGGGCTAACCTCAGCGATGCTAACTTTAGCGGTGCCTTGCTATTTTTTATAAATTTACGAGGAGTGCTCAATCTTGAACCGTTTCAATTAGAGGCAAAACCTTCGCCTTTTTTGTGTCATGTTGCGCTACCTTCTTACTCCAAGCAACCAGATGTCAATCCTAATCGCGCCTGCGATCGCATTCCTAAACTTTTGAGTGACCGCTATGATATTCCGCTTGAAGAAGCTCAAGAGATCGTCGATGAAGCTCGACAACACCCATGGAACTAGCTAAAAGCAGGCAAAACCGTCCAGTTGCATACTCCGTCTTGATTGTTCAGGCTGTATTCAATCAGGCTCTATTCAACATCATCTGCCGTGAGGATAATCTGCCGCTAAAATCATAGGGCTAAACCTTGGCTGCTGAGGAGATTTGCGATGAAACGACGCCACTTTTTTAAGCGCACGGCTTGGCTAGGGGCTTCAGGTTTGTTGGCTGTTGGCAGTCATGGCTGGGCTTGGCGATCGCCTGGTGAGGCGGCGACTCAACTAGCCGCTACGCAGCCTCGGCTAATTGTGATTTTTTTTGCGCGGCGGTGCCGATGGGCTGAATATGGTGGTGCCCTATCAAGAGCCTGCTTACTATGCTGCAAGACCGACCATTGCGATCGCACCACCGGGCAAAGATAACGGCAGCCTCGATTTAGACGGTCAGTTTGGCCTGCATCCAGCGCTCAGTGCTTTGATGCCGCAGTGGCAAGCAGGCCATTTGGCCTTTGTCCATGCTGCCGGATCAGCGGTGTTATCTAGATCACATTTCCAAGCCCAAGATTATCTCGAAAGCGGTACTCCCGGCACTACCACCCATATCGGCGGCTGGTTAAACCGACTGCTGGCATTTTTACCTGCCGGCACACCGACTCAAGCTGTCAACATGGGCGGCACTTTGCCACTGATATTCTCCGGCGCAGAAACTGTTGCAAGCCTAGCAGTGGAGGCAGCCGCAAACCAGCCGCTACCGATAGATCAACCGCAAATTCAGGCTGCTTTTGATCAGCTTTATGCCGGTGATAGTCAGCTCGCTCAGATGTATCAAGAAGGGCGAATGGCCCGAGAGCTGCTGCTCCGGGAGCTCAATGCTGAAAATATGGCCGCCTCACGCGGGGCCCCGGCCCCGGCTCAATTGGTCACCACTGCCCGCTATTTGGCTCGGTTGATGAGGGGTGATGCCAATACCCAAGTCGCCTTTTTGGATCTGGGCGAATGGGATACCCATGTGAATCAACATAACACTTTGAACTATCATCTCAACGCTTTGGCCAACGGCCTTGTAACCCTCGCCACAGAATTGGGGCCAGTGTATGAACAAACAACCCTTGTGGTGATGTCAGAATTTGGTCGGAGCGTGGCCGAAAATGGCAATGGTGGCACTGATCATGGCTATGGAAACGGGCTGTGGGTGATGGGAGGTCGGCTTCAAGGCAAGCAGTTCTATGGCGAATGGCCTGGGCTAGATCCTGCTGTACAACATGAATCGCGCGATTTGGCTGTGACGACAGATTTTCGCGATGTCTTCAGCGCTCTTTTATCACAACAATTTGGGCTAGGGCAAGCTGCGTTAGGGCAGATTTTTCCTGGCTATCAGCCAAAGAAGCATTTTCAGTTTTTGTTGTAGCCCTGTAGTTAAGGGTCAATCCCATCCTCAAATGGTCGTTGAGAATGACTATCCTAATATAGAGATAACCTTATTGATGATTTGACTCAGTTCCATGGATGTGGCAAAAGAACCGATAGATCAGCGCTCTTTTCGCATAGAGACTGCTGCTAGCAAAGAGGAAAGCAAGATAGATGAAAGTGGTATAGATGAAAGCGAGATAGATGATAGTGGTATAGATGACAGGAATAGTGCTGATGGCACCAACAACGATGCGAATAGTGTCGGTGTGCGAAATGGCAATTTTTTTGGACTGACATGTTCGACTGAAGCGGCATCACTGGTTTTTCTCTCGGTACCGTGGGATGTGACGACCTCTTATGGTGAGGGAACGGCGAAGGGGCCTGAGGCGATGTTGGCGGCTTCTTACCAGTTAGATTTGTATGATTTTGATGTGCCCAATGCCTGGGAAATAGGCTATGGCACGCTGCCAATCAGCGCTGAGATTAAGCGTGAAAATAGTCGTGTGCGGGTGTTGGCGAAGGCGGTTATCGATCATTTGGAAGCAGGGGGAAAAGTGCAAGATGCGGCAATTCAACCGAATTTAATTCAGGTGAATCAAGCCTCGGCAGCACTGAATGAGTGGGTTTATGCTCAAACGACGGATCTGTTGGCGCAAGGCAAACTCATTGGTGTAGTAGGTGGTGACCATAGCGTTCCTTTGGGCTATATGCAGGCGCTAGCGGAAAAGCATGAAAGCTACGGCATTTTACAAATTGATGCCCATGCGGATTTGCGACAGGGATTTGAAGGGTTTACCTATTCTCATGCGTCTATTATGCACAATGCTCTACAGCTACAGGGGGTTAGCCGCCTGGTACAGGTGGGGATTCGAGATGTTTGTGAAGCAGAAATGCGGCGGATAAGGCGCGATCGCACAATTGTGTTGTTTGACGACTGGCAGCTCAAAGACAATGCCTATGCAGGGGTAAGCTGGGCGAGGCAATGCGAGAACATTGTTGCAACACTGCCCCAAAAGGTTTATGTCAGTTTTGATATAGATGGCCTCAGCCCTGAATTTTGCGCCCATACGGGGACGCCTGTGCCGGGAGGCTTAGATTTTAATCAGGCACTCTATTTATTGAAGAGTTTAGTCAAGGCGGGGAAAACCATTATCGGCTTTGATCTGTGTGAAGTTGCCCCAGGTGCCTCGGGTGAATGGGATGGCAACGTGGGGGCCAGATTGTTGTATAAGCTGGCTAATTTTACCTGTTTTTCTCAGACTAGATCATGAACAACTCGGTATGGTGAGTGTTGCCTAGCACTAGCTCAATGTCAAAACGTTCGGCTAGTGCCCCTCGAAAATAGGGGAGTTGAATGAAGTTATCCTCTTGGGCAGCGCTGACGCTGACGAGGATATTTTTCTCAGCATCTAGCAGATTAAGCTGAATATTTTCAGGTAAAACGCTATCTTCTCGGTCTGGCTGGAGCTGGACACACACCCGATAGAGATCTTCGTCATCTTGATGAACGGCGACTAAGAGAATGGCCCGATACGTATTTTCAGCAGCGGTAGTTGCAGCAGTATTCATGGCTGCTAAAGGGCTGGGCTGGGAAGGATTGGGTTGGGTTGGGCTGAGGCGAATCGACTTATATCGCTTCACAAATGTGTCGTCGCGAAGATGATAAGCGCTGCGCAGCCGCATGGCGGGTTGGGTGGCGGCGGTGAACAATCGATGTAAAGGTTGCCAGTCTGTATTGAAATGTCCTTGGAACCAGCGGTTAAGCCGCACGGGATTGGTTTGGGAGGCACTGAGGTTGATGATGCCTTCTGGGACAGCGGCAGTATTACTGGCTGTGGGGATTTCACCAAATTGACTAACTAACTGATTGATTGCATAGGCTTTGACGAGCGCTGGTAGGTAAAACAAGGGAGGAGCATAGTGATGGGAGGCGTCTAGGGGCGAAGCTTGGGGGGCAGATTGGCCCATCGCTGATGCTATAGAGGTATCAATCGCGAGTAGCGATCGCTGATTGAGTGAATCTAAAGCCGAAATCAAATCAGCCGCGTCCATTGAAAAGGGCAGGGTTTGTTGCAGTTCGCTGAGCGACAATGGCGCTTCTTGGCTGGCGAGCCAGTAGAGAATATCAATTTCTAAAGGTGAGAGTCGCTCAAAGGAGGGGGCAATTAAGCGCAAAATATCGGTGAATAGAACTGAAGCTTGCCTTAAAAATTCATCGACTCGGCCATTGAAAATTTCTCGGATCACCCGCGAGGCCGTTTTCAAGGCTAACGGATGCCCCTGGTAGCGTCGAATCAGTTCGGGCCAATACTCAGGTGTTGCCAGTGATTCTGCTCGGAGTAAGTCGGTGGCATCTGCTTCACAAAGCTGGCTCAGAGTTAGCGATCGCACCCCAGAAGCCTGACTAAAGCCATCGCCTAGTAGGCTATTACCTATTTCATCGTCTACTCCATCACCTATTTCATCTTCTATTCCATCGTCTACTCCATCGTCTAGCAAATGGTCGGCTTCAGCGATTAATTCAGGCTCCAGTCGAGTGCTAATGCCACTGCTAATGCTGCTGCCAAATCCGTTGCCAGAGCCGCTTCTGCGAACCAGATCTGCTGGCCCTTCAATACCTGTGATGATGACGCTACTTTTGAGGCCGATGATGGCCTGCAAAAAATCACCATAGGCTTGGCATTCTGGTAAATAGTCACCGGCTAAACAGCCTGGGCGCAGTAACGCCTCTATCCCCTCTAAGACTAACAGCAGGGATTTTTGCGCCATGATGGTCAGCAGTTGGGCCGTGGCTTGTTCTGGTTGGGGGGCAACGCCGATATGAACCAATATACTTGCGCTCAAGTCGTTCAAGGTGGGCTGATCTTTGAGCGATCGCCAAATCACAGCGTCAAAGCGATCGCCGACCTGGGCGACCAATTGCTCTGTAAATAAGGTTTTTCCTACCCCTCGCAATCCCCAAATGCCGATAATTTGGCTGCGGCTATCCGCTTGGGCTAGAGCTGCTATGCCAGGACTATTGGGTGTGTTTGCTGCGGCATTTAACCACTGTCTCGCTTGTGCTAACGCCTGCTGATAGCCATACATCACTGAAGGCACTCCGCCATGGGCAGCCATCAATAGGGTATGTCGGGCTCCTATATTGAGTAGTGAATTGCTCAGCGCGGCGCTGCGTAAACTTTCCGATATTACGGCAGGATGCCAGTCTAAGCTTGTTGCTGCGGTAGCGTCTAGAGCGGAACGATTTACACTAGGTGCCAAAGATGCATTGTTCGCAATATAGGCTTCTAAAGCAACTCGAAAATTAGTTTTGCCTACCGAGCAACCAAAGACATGAGAGAGCTGTTTCCATAACTTGGGGGCCACATCTCGCATCAAATAGTTGGTGCTATATTCTGAGCCTTGGGCCATCTGCTCATAGGTCAGCCCGCGCCAAGTGCCTTTTAAAATAACGATTTCAGGTTCTCGTAAAGACTGGCCAACTGTGTTCACTACAGCGGACTCTAGCCAGTCGAGTGCGTCAGTCAAATCCACATTTTCCCCTCATGTCCTAAGTCCTTTGTGTCTGAATCTTGCTTGGGCTCTTTCTTTGGCTTTGGCTTTAGCTCTTGCTTTAGCTCTTGCTTGGGCTCTTGCTTGGGCTCTTCAGCGAGGTCTTCAGCGAGTCAGCCCATTCTACCTATACAATTTACGCTCTAACGACAGCTCTGCCCATAACTGATGCTTAACTTTAAACATCCTCTATCTAGGCCCTTTAAATGTGCAATTTTTATGCTTTATTTTGCCTTGACATGTGAGCTGCTGAGCCAGGATGGGCTTTAAGTAACTTAAGTAATTTGCAGGGTTCTGAGAATTTGGAAGAGGATTTGGTTGATAACGGTCACGCCTAGGGCACCGATAACGGCGCTCATAATGCCCCAGCGCAGCCTAAATCCTTTGACGAGGAGGGCAGTGAGGCCGAATAGGATGGTGTTCCCAATGAGGAACATAAACCCTAAGGTGAACACGTTGATAATGGGATTATTGATAAACCAGCCGGTCAGACCGTTGAGCAGGCCGAAGATCAGCGCTGCGATCGCAGATTTACCCAAACTTTCTGATTCGATACCGGTCGGTAGCTTGGTGAGAATGACGAAGGTAACGGTTGTTACAATCCAGGTGATGATAAATCCAGTCATCGGTGGGGCTCCTGTGGTCGGGTTAGATGGGCAAAGGCTTGCCAGGAATGGTCTGTGGGCAATTATTTAAACATAAAGCGGGTAGCAGAAGTATAGCAAATGGGTTCTGGGTTAATGGTTTGGGCTTTACTAGTGATACGCTGCCATTAGTAAGCTTGTACCGGTAGGTGATGGAATTTTTTGGGGCTTTTTTGGCGGGTGGCGCGTTAGGTGGGCTGGTGAGCTGGGGGCTGCTGGCGGCTAAACTGCAGGCGGTGCGTGAAAAGACGAAAAATGATTTGGTGGCTGATCGAGCCAGTATGGTAGAGCAGCTCAGGGGGAAGGATGAACGGCTTGAGGAGCTGCGACGGGAGATTGAAGCGCGCGATCGCAGGCTGATGACGTATCAAGAGCAGATGACTCAGGCGATAACGCAGCAGGCTAAAGCGGAGGCGCAATTGGCTGAGGTTCGAGTGCAGATGGATGCCAAGCTGGCGCTGATGACTTCGGCTCAACAACAGTTGGCGGATACGTTTCGAGCGTTGTCGTCGCAGGCGTTGCAGGCTAATAATCAGTCGTTTTTGGAGCTGGCGGAAACGCGGCTGAGTGCGTTTCAAACGGCGGCGAAAGGTGAGTTAGCGCTCAAACAGCAAGCGGTGGAGGAGGTGGTACGGCCCTTGCAGTCTTCGTTGGGTAAGGTGGAGACTTTTTTGCAGCGGCTAGAGGGGCAGCGGCTGAGTGCCTATGCTCAGCTCACGGAGCAGATTTCGGCACTGGCGAGTAGTCAGGTGCAGTTGCAGGTGGAGACGGCGAATTTGGCGAAGGCGTTGCGATCGCCTACGGTGCGAGGCCGTTGGGGTGAAATTCAGCTTAAGCGGGTCGTTGAGCTAGCGGGTATGGCTGAGCACTGCGATTTTAGCCAGCAGGTGAGTCAGGTGGAGGGGTTGCGCCCGGATATGTTGGTGCAGTTGCCGGGGCGCAGACAACTTGTTGTAGATGCTAAAGCGCCGCTGTCGGCCTATTTGGCTTCGCTAGAGGCGACGAGTGAGACAGAGCGACTGGATAAGCTGCGCGATCATGCTAAGCAGGTGAAGCGGCATTTGAGTCAATTGAGCCAAAAGGCTTATTGGGCGCAGTTTCAGCCCAACGCCGGAGTTTGTGGTGTTGTTTTTGCCGGGTGAAGTGTTTTTTAGTGCTGCTTTGGAGCAAGATGCGAGTTTGATAGAAGCGGGCATTGAGCAGCGGGTGATTTTGGCGACACCGACGACGCTGATTGCTTTGCTGAAGGCGGTGTCTTATGGGTGGCAGCAGCAGCAGGTGACAGAAAATGCGCAGGAAATTAGCCTTTTGGGCAAAGAGCTGTACGACCGGGTGCGAACGTTTGCTGGGCACATGCAAAAGCTGCGCAAGGGGCTAGAGGTGACAGTCGATAGTTTTAATAAGGCGGTGGGGTCTTTGGAAGGGCGGGTGTTGGTGAGTGCTCGTAAGCTGCAGGCATTGGGTGCAGGCAGTGGCGATGCCATTGAGGAATTGGCAGGGGGAGTGCGATCGCTCGGCGACTGCAGCTCGGCCTAAAGATGCGCCACTGGACGATGCGCCACTGGACGATGAATCACCAGAAGATTAGCGGCTCAGTACCATGCCTTCGTAGGCAATTTTGGCATTGGGAAAGCGATTGGTCAGTTCATGCTGCAACTGGTCGAGGATGACGTCGTCTTGCATGGGGCTGTGGTGCAGGAGAACAAGCTCTTTGACATTGGCTTTTTGGGCAATTTCTACACCGAGTTCCCAGGGTTGTGAAGCCATATTGAAGGGGGCAGTAGCGCTATTGAGATAGGTCAAATCGGAGTAGGTGCCGTCGTAGATGAGGATATCTGCTTGGTCTACGAAGTTGAGAAAGTCTGCATTTACCGAGTCGGGAGGGGTGTCGGTGGCGTAGACCACGGTGTAGCCATTCCAACTCAGGCGGTAGCCTAGGGCTTCTGTGATGGCGTTGGTTTTGAGGGTTTCTACTTGAATATCGCCAATTTGGAAGCTGTCGCGATCGCCTAAGGTATCGAACGTTAGGTGGGCGCGCATGTTTTGTAGCGGCAGAGAAAAGTGGGGCTGGAGCATTTGATCGGTAAGGCAGTGTTTGATGACGCGCCGTTAGGGGCGGTACCGCCATACATACAGAAATGGTTGCCGGGAATAAATGCGGGCTGAAAAAAGGGAAAGCCCTGAATGCGATCCCATTGGGTATGGGTAAAGAAAATATGCGCGCTGTGGCGGGCCTCATCCTCAGCGGCATTGATAGCGTTATCCGGTTGATATTGTTGCTGCAGATGACGGCCTAGGCCAACGATGCCAGTGCCGCCATCAAAAATAATGCGCTGCTCGCCCAACAGCATTTCTACACATACCGTATTGCCGCCATAGCGTTGGTTGGCGGCTGTTGGGGTGGGCACACTCCCCCGCACACCCCAAAAATTGACAATGAGCTGAGCTGCTGTCTCTTTGACGGCTGTTTGTCCGCGTTGGGCAGTGGATGGACGAGCATACATGGAATAAAAACCAGCGTCTGTAGTACTCAGTGAGCCCAGGGGGAATGGTCAAAGATCTCAGTGTTTCCATTGATTTACGCTGCTGATTGACGCTTAAAGCCCTGAAGTATTTATCCCGATACTCCAGGGCTTGGTGTGGTTAGGCTAGGGCCGCTTTAATTTGGCCTCTTTTGGAACCCCTTTGGGCACCTCTTCATCGCCTCTTCATCGCCTTTTCATCGCCTTTTATGTGGCTTTAATCGGCTTCTTTATTGGGCAGCTTTGACGCATTCGTCAATCAGGGGCTGTACCTGATCAAGGTTTTTCCAGCCGAGGACTTGGCACTCTTTTTTCTCTAGATTTTTGTAGGTTTTAAAGAATTCGGCAATTTCGGCTAAGCGATGCTCTTCAATATCGTCAATGGTTTTGATGTTGGCGTAGCGGGGATCATCGGCAGGGACGCAAAGGATTTTTTCGTCGCGATCGCCACCGTCAATCATTTCCATCATGCCAATGGGGCGAGCGGGAATCACGCAGCCAGGGAAAGTGGGCTGATCCATCATGACCATGCCATCGAGGGGATCGCCATCATCGGCAAGGGTATTCGGAATGAAGCCATAGTCGTAGGGGTACTGCACTGAAGAGTACAGCACGCGATCAAGCGCAAAGGCGTTGAGGTCTTTATCAAATTCATATTTATTTTTGCTGCCAGCCGGGATTTCAACCAGTACGTTGACAATGCCGGGTTTGGGCTGAGCGGGAATGCGGGACAAATCCACAAGTTTCTCCTGTAAGTTTATTGGCCAAATAGCATTTTACGGGAGCATGGGGACTAATTTATAGCGGGCCTTGAATGCATCTAAGAAACGCTATATAGCGTCTGTAAACCGCTACATACGCTCAAGGCCCAGCTAACATTTGGGTGCGCTAGCTGGGCCTTAGTCAAATTTGATTGGTCAAATGGGTTGGGATTTGGGTATCTATTCTTACGCTCTCATTCTTGCGCTCTCATTCTTGCGCTTTCATTCTTGCGCTCTCATGAATAAGGGGGATGGCTGCTGTGGAATGCTGGCTTGAGCAGTGTTGAAATTGGATACGGCATACAGGGGCAAAATGATAGTCATCATTGTAATAACGACACCAATTAGGTTTGCAAAATGGCCAGGAGGTTGTTCGCTTTGATGCTCGGGACTCGCAGATTCCATACGGAGAGAAGAAGCGTTAGACATCTGTAATAAAGGACAAAGATAGCTGCAACGGCGGATAGCAAGCGTATTCAAGGAAAGTGCCACTGTTAAAACTGGTGGCAGCTTAATTGATAACGTTTCACAATGGCCTTACCAGTAAGATTGCCTTACTCGTGAGCAGTATCCGGGGAAAGGAACTGATAGAAGTTAGCGGAAGCTAGCTTTTCAGTATAGGCTACAAACCTATGTCTCACATATTAGCGAGGGTGCTGAGATCCGGCACATGAACTTTACAAGTGTGACTTTATTGTCACACTTATCCGTATTTACACTGATGCCTACACTGATATTTGCTCTGAGATATTCACTCTGAGATATTCACTGATATTCACTCTGAGATATTCACCCCAGGGGCTAAGGCTGCTGGCTTGGCACCCAAAATAACAGCCCTATTACTTAGACGGTATCACGGTTACTTTGCTAGGAGAACAGCAGTTTTTCGGGTTATTTGACAGAGAAAGGCCACTTTTTCGGCTTTTTTATAGGGCAAAAACTAGATTTTTTCTTTAGTTTTGTGCTTCGAGAAGTTTTTTAATGTCTTGCAGCTCGTTCAATAGGGCCTGCAGCAATCGATTGGTTTCGGTTTCGGCTGGTGGGGTAATGGCGATGGTGACTTGCTTGATGCCGAGGACGTCTTGGGCGAAGCGGGCGACTTCGTTGGGATGAAACATTAGCGGCGCTTCTTTGTCATTGCGGATTTCGGGGTTTAAGCACTCTGGGTCAAAGGGAGGGTTGAGAATTTGGGGGTCGGTGTTGGCGTAGCGGTAAACGGAGGCACGGGAGCGGTTGAGAATTTTTTGCACCGATTCGATGGGAATGAGCTGATCGGCGGTGTCGATGGTGATGCTATCGGCTGAAACGGCAACGGCGGAACCTACTTTTTGCTTGGCCATATTTGAGTGGTTGAGGGTGATATCAGAATAAGACTTATACAAGTTACCTTGAGTCCAAAAATTGTACAAGCGAGTCTGAAAATACTCTTATGGTGACGCTCTCTTTTTGAGATTCAATGATTTATTTTTGAGACCAAAAGTAATCTTATATAGTCTCACGATAAGACTTATATTTTTTTAATAGCAGCAAAGCGCCTGTCTAGAAAAGCGTCTATAAAGAATCACAATGAGACTTATTTTGGCCTCAATAAGTCTCATTGTGAGACTAGGCGATGGGTCAGTTTGGTTCGCTGAGATTGAGGTCGGGCTGCTTAGGGTGTGGTTTTGAGATTGAGTTGAAAAATCGAAATTTGTTGGATAGCTTTGATTCAAAACTGCTGTCCAAATATAGGGGGCTAGGCAGTGCTTTGATTTTTAATAAAGTACGTTAGATCTACTGTCAATGCTGTTTAATTCTGTTACTTTTCTATTTCTATTTTTTCCAATCACCATGCTGGGTTTCTTTGAGATTAGAAAAGCTGGGGGCTATAAGCTGTCAATTGCATGGTTGGTGGCAGCGTCTTTGTTTTTTTATGGCTACTGGAATCCTCCTTACTTGCTCTTAATCTTAGGCTCTGTTGTATTTAACTACAGCCTAGGATCGGGGTTAACTCGTTTGGCGTTATCTTCTAAAAAGCGACGATACTTGCTGGTATTTGGTCTTTTTTGCAACTTGGCAGCCATTGGCTATTTCAAGTATGCGGGCTTTTTGGTCTCTACGATCAACAGTTTGTTGGATACAGAGTGGGTGTTAGATGAGATCGTTCTGCCTTTGGCAATATCGTTTTTTACATTTCAGCAAATCGCTTATTTGGTTGATGCTTATAAGGGCAAGACACACACCTATAGCTTTTGGGATTATGCGCTGTTTGTGACCTTTTTTCCACAACTGATTGCTGGGCCGATTGTTCAGCATGAGGATGTCATACCGCAGTTTGCGAATAAATCGGCTAGCTTTTTGAATGCGAATGATGCTGCTTTGGGTATCACAATTTTTTCGATGGGATTGTTCAAAAAAGTGGTGTTTGCAGACAGAATAGCGGGCTATGCTACGTTGGCTTTTGCTAATGCGGGTCAAGATATTCCTTTGACTTTTTTGGAAGCTTGGGCTGGTGCGTTGGCTTATACCTTGCAGCTATATTTTGACTTTTCTGGCTATTCGGATATGGCTATTGGGGCTGCTAGGGTATTTGGCATTAGGCTGCCGCTCAATTTTAATTCGCCTTATAAGGCTGTTGATATTGCAGATTTTTGGCGGCGGTGGCATATTACGCTTTCTAATTTTTTGAGAGATTATCTCTATATTCCTTTGGGTGGCAATCGCAAGGGAGAATTTCAACGGGGGGTGAACCTGATGATAACGATGTTGTTGGGGGGGCTTTGGCATGGGGCGGGGTGGGTGTTTGTGTTTTGGGGGGGCTTGCATGGGCTATATCTGGTGATTAACCGTCAGTGGCACGCTTTTTGTAAGTTTTTGCGGCAGCGGCGGCGCGCAAGCTGGCTATCTAGCTGGTTTGCGCGAATGATAGGGAGATGTATTACCTTTGTGGCGGTTGTTATTGGATGGGTATTTTTTAGAGCAGAGAGTATCCCAACGGCGGTTTCTGTTTTATCGGGTATGGCTGGATTTAATGGTATTTCGATAGATAGGGCACTGGCTGAAGCATTGCCTGGGGTGGGAGCATTGAATGTGCAGGTCAATGGTTTTTTGCCCAATATGGATGTTTGCCGAGAAATGTGTTTGTTTCTATTGCGGCGTTGTTGGTGATAGTTTGGGTGGTACCGAATAGTCAGGAATGGTTTGCGGAGGCTGCGGTGCCTTCTGGTGGTGAAGTGGGCGAGGCTGCTACGGTGTCGCTGCGCGATCGCTGGGTTAAGAGCGTGTGGGAGCGTGTTAGGTGGCGGCCTAATCAGGCTTGGGCAGTGGTTAGCGCATTGTTAACTCTGCTGGCATTTTTGCATCTGACTCGGGTTAGCGAGTTTTTGTATTTTGAATTTTGAGTTTGGCTGAGCGGTTATGGATATGTTGCTATGGATATATGGATACGGTTGATTTTGTTGAGTGGTTTGGATGCTGTGAAATAATACCTGAAAGTAGCAATAACACCTGAAAGTAACCATAATATCTGCAAGTAACAATGGCTCGCTCTTACTTAAAGACGTACTTTACGCTGCTATTTATCTGTCTGTTGGCTGTGGGGTTGTTTAACTTTGTGGTTGACCCGCTTTGGTTACACAATGGTAATCAGCTCACAGGTTTTACGCTGTCTACAAATGAGCGGATTGCTAAAACAAATTTGCTGCGGCAGGCTTCGCCGGAAAGCTATGACTGCTTTATTTTTGGAACTTCAAGGCTGACTTTGTTGAATGAGTCTGCTTTTAAGGCTAATCGCTGCTTTAATTATTCGTTTAGCCAAGGGGAGCTAGAAGAGTTTGTTGCGTATGCCAAGTTTGTGAAGCGCAGAGGCTTTAGGCCGAATAAGATTTATATAGAGATTATTCATACGCCTGCAGCACAAGCGCTGGTATCTGGCGACACACTCAGTAGCCCAGCGGCAGAGGTTGTGGTGCCTGAAACTGATTTTAGGCCCTATTTTTTCTCTTTAGATACGCTGTGGATTTCTATCAAAGCGATACTGTTGAAGTATCCAAGGTTAATGATGCCTTGGTGGATTATCACCATCGCAGGCTATACGATCGCCATTTTCATGGGGTTATTTCTCCTAAGGCACCCAAGTATAAGCCTAAATTTGTCAAAGAAGTAGAAGATAATACTTGTGCTGTTGCTAATAGTTTTTTGATTAAAGATATTAGGGCGCTTTTTCCGAGTGCTGAATTTGTGGGAATAGTTCCGCCTCTTTCAGCTTGGCATACGTACAATACAAGTTATTCGCAGGGGTTGAGTGTTTGTCAGCTCAGAGATGTCTATCAGGCTTCTCAGTATTTTGATCGGGCCTATGATTTTTCTGTTGTGTCGGCGATTACGACTAGGACTGATAATACGTATGACGGATACCATTATGATCCTAAAGTTTTTGATGAGATTACGGGGATGATTGAAAGCAATCGTCTTGAGTTTGGGGTTTTGATTAATGATTACAGCTTGGAGGCATATCAGGCGCTTTATTTGTCTAAGCTGGAGAATTTTTTAGAGCAAGAGGGAGATTGGGATGGGATGTCGGTTGCTGAGAGGTGATGGCTTGTTTGGAAAGGGGTTTGGATAAGGGGTTTGGATAAGGGCCTAGAGCAGTGCAGCTAACCGTTCAGCCGAGGCTTACCAGGCTATCTGCACAGGCTTTATTTTTGGATACCTCTGATGGGTATCGCCGGAGCAGGTCTGGACTCTTCTGACGGTGCGCCTGACAGATTCACACCTGTCAGTTCTGACCAGCTTTCACCTAAAGATGAATAGCTTAGAAGAGTGCACGAGGCGGCGCACACGACTCGAAAACCAATGTTGTTGTTTCGATTATCGCGCGCGTTCCTGTTGCGATTGGCTGAGCGACAGTTGTCAGGGTTGTTGTTCCAAGAACCGCCCCGCAGCAGCTAGCAATGCCTGCCCCATACTATAAGATACATGACTAAGGAATGCTCACCAAGACAAAGTCAGAATGCATCCTTAATTTGCCATATCAGGTAGGGATAAATAATTTTAATGTCTGCTATTGGCAGCAGGCTGGTGCCTGACAAATACTAGCTGTGCAAAAATATCTTGACGTAAATGTTCGCTATCGGCGTGTTTGAGGTGGGCGGCCCAGCTTTGGATCGATTGGGTGAGTCGCAAAAAGCTGATGCGGTTGTGGGCGTAGGCTTTTTGATACTGTTTGAGGCGATGGCGGGCGCGACGGAGGTTATCGTTACGGACACGGATGCGGTTGGGCAAAACGCGGAAACCGACGAAGTTTGCGCCATGGCGGGTCTCGAAGAGTTGGCTTTTGATGGGATGATTTTTGAGTCGGAGGGTGGCTAGGTATTGCTCAATTGCGGGGCGGGCATCGGTGAGGTAACTGAGATCGTCGGAGAAAAGGGCGAAGTCGTCTACATACCTAAGATATTTTGAGGCTTTTAATTCTTCTTTGACAAAGTGATCGAAGCTGTTGAGGTAGATATTTGCAAAGAATTGACTGGTGAGGTTGCCGATGGGAAGCCCTTTGCGGCGCTCTAGTGGTGTCAGTAGGGTATCGCCAGGAAAGTATTCGATTGAAGGCTCTTGGGGGTTGCTACTGTCAATGATGGTGTCAATTAGCCAGAGGGTGTCGGGGCATTTGATTTTTCGGCGGATGAGGGTTTTGAGGATGGCTAGATCGATGGATGGAAAGTATTTGCGAATGTCGCACTGTAGGATGTAGCGGCTGGTGCGGGCGAAGTGGGTGAAGCGTCTGAGGGCGCGGTGGGTGCCGAAGCCGAGGCGGTTGGCGTAGGAGTCAAAAATGAAGCTGCGCTCGAAGATTGGCAGGATGATGTTGCAGAGGGCGTGATGCACGACTCGGTCGCGATAGGGTGCGGCGGAAATGAGGCGGGGTTTGGGTGAGTAAACCTGGAAGGTTTGGTAGTTGCCGGGTTGATAGGTTTGAGCTTTGAGTGCTTGATGGAGCTGGAGCAGTTCTTGTTCGCGGTTGTAGTTGAAGGCGAGGACGTTTCCGCGGAAGCGTTTGCCGCGCTGGGCTTTGCGGGCGGCGAGCAGTAAGTTTTCAAAGTCGATGATTTGTGGCCAGAGGTTGCCGTAGCGTTTCATGGCGTGACGGGGGTATGACGGGGGGTGGCTCGTTTTTGCTGTTTTATCCAGCCGCCAAGATCGATGCCGATGTCGTTAATTAGGCTGCTGGCGTATTCATAGCGACGGGTTTCGATTAGCTCTAAGTCAAGCAGGAGGCGGGTTTGATAGCGGATGATGTCGAGGCTGGCGTTGATGGTTTGTAGGTGGTTGAGCTTATTGTGGAGATAGCGGGCTTGGATGAAGGCGTCGAGGAGGGTGTAGAGACCGGTTATGATTCGATCTCCTAGGGTGAAGCGATGGTTGCGAGGGAGACGCTGAAGAATGGGGATGTACCATTTGATCAGGTCGTAGGTTTTTTGGATGATAGGGAGTTCAATAGCCATGGGGTAAACCCTGGTAAAAAGCTATTTTAAATCGATCGCGCTACGCGCGAGAAAAAGGGTAAAGAAAAGAAGGGCAAAGGGCAAGAGGGCAAGAGAGCAAAGGGCTACACAAGAGTCCACGAGGCGGCGCACACGACTCGAAAACCAATGTAGTTGCCACGATTAACGCGCGCGACCCTGCCGCGATTGGCTGAGCGACAGTAGTCAGGGTTGCTGCTCCAAGAACCGCCCCGCAGCAGCCTGGAAGCATTGGTATCAGTGGTTTTCCACGCGCTTCCATCCGTCGGCGCACCTTCATAATTTGGATGCCAATGATCTTCGCACCATTCCCACAGGTTGCCATGCATGTCATACAGGCCAAAGGCGTTAGCAGGAAAGCTGCCGACATCTGTAGTGTGCTGACGGTATTTGCCTTTTGGGCCAGACCCGTAAGTGTAGTTCGCGTCGTAATTTGCCAGCTCTGAGGTGAGCGTTTCGCCAAAGTGAAAGGGCGTCGCTGTGCCTGCCCGACAGGCGTATTCCCATTCGGCTTCGCTGGGCAGTCGATAGGTTCGGTTAGTCTGCTTTGAGAGTCGCTTGCAAAACTCTATGGCATCGTCCCAAGTAACTTGCTCTACAGGCCGGTTGTCACCCTCAAACGCAGAGGGATAGGGCGTTAGGTCAATATCTACCCTCTCAAAGGTAGACACCACGCGCCACTGAGCTTGAGTAACAGGGTACTTGCCTATCAAGAATGGCGGCACGCTCACCTGATGCTGCGGTCTTTCACCGTCGTCACCTTGCCCACTGGCTGAGCCCATGTGAAACGTGCCAGCGGGGAGGGCAACTAACTCTAATTCAATACCTTGCCCTAAGACTTCTTTGCGGTATTCTGCGCTTTTTTGTTCGCGGTGCCGAATTTTGCCTTTGGCATCTATACTGACTACTTCAAAGGTAAATGTGGGGGCTGGCGGCTGGGCAACTGGCGGCTGGGCAACTGGCGGCTGGGCAACTGGTTGAGGCACAGCTTTAGCGTTGTTGATCAGGGGCTGAATGCCTTTAATCAGCCGATCCATATCAGTATGAAAGCGGGGGTCGTGGCCGATGGTGGTGCCGTTGCGCCGAGCGAGCAGGTGTAATGATTCAGGTAGCTGAGAGCGCCGGGGCATACTCACGCCTTCTAGCAGTAGTGGGATGACGGGAATGTTGCGTTTGAGGGCGGCTTCTATTTCGATGCGGACGAAGTCGTCGGGGTTATCGATGCGGCGGGTGCCGTCTAGTTCGGTGGTGGTTATCCAGGTTTTGCCGATGATGACGAGTAATATTTGGCATTGGCTGACGGCGTGCTCTAAATGCTCGGCAAAGTCTACGCCGAAGGGAATGTCGTCTACGTCTTTGAAGATCTGTTCGCGGCTAAATTCGCGAACTAGGCGATCGTAGATTCTGCCGGTTTCGGCGATGGTGTCGCTGCGGCGATAGGAGATGAAGATGGAGCCGAAACTGGGCATGGGTTGTAATTGGACTGGCGGATCAGGTGTCGCATTTAGTTTACCGTTTTCGTTTCTTTGCGCAAGGGTGATGCTGTGTGGATTTGTTGAAGGTTTGGAAGGGGGCGGGTCGTTGGAAAAAGCCCGAAAATATTAGTCCATTTTTAGTCCTTAAATAAATCGCATAGGCCAATATTCAATGAAAGAAAGGGTTTTCGGGCATTGATTGGTTGCGGTATAGGCAACTAATCAGAAAGAAAAGATTTGCGGGTTGCAAGCACCCCATCTAGGGGTCATCTACCCGGCCATGGCTTTGCGCGGAAGCCATAGAAGGCTGGTAAGTCAATGCAGCCAGTCCAAGCAAGTCAGTCCAAGCAAGCCAGTCCAAGCAAGCAAGCCAGTCCAAGCAGCCAGTCAATCGTGAGTTTAATCATCGCTGCGATTCAGCGCTGCCACCACATCGCGATAGATCTGATAAGTTTTGACCCCTGTTAGCGTTTTTTGCAGTTCGCCATTTTTAAAGAACATCACCGACGGCATTCCCTTTAAGCCAAACCGCTTAGCAACCTGCCGGTTGTTATCAAAATCAAGCTTCACCACCGTCGCGCGATCGCCCCCATCTCCCTGCCCCCTCTCCTGAACAGCCTCATCGACATCAGCCGCCAACCGATCGATCAACGGTGAGACCAGCTTACAAGGGCCACACCAAGACGCAACACAATCCACCACCACCACCGACGCCTGCTCAAGCAGCAAATTTAACGTTGCTTCATCTTGAATAAAGCGCGCCGCACCGGTTTCTTCTTCTTCAATGCGAGAGAGTTCATTCGTCACCTCAGCCGCCGACCGATTACCATTAACCTTAATTAAACGATCCTGCTGTTGGTAGTACTCAACGACAGGCGCGATCTCTTCTTGGTAACACGTCAACCGCTGACGAATCTCACTCACACTGACCCTCAAATTATTTTGGTCAGCCAGGTTTTGATCAGCCAGGTTTTGATCAGCCAGATTTTGAGCGGCCAGCCGACTGATCAAAATCCCAGTCATCGCCTCAAGCGAGGCCACCTTCGCAGCCTCCAGGCCAAACTTTTCTAACAGCGCATCAAACGCCTCCGCCTGCACCGTCGTCCGTGGAAAACCTGCCAAAACCCATCCTTTGAGCATCACATCAGGCTGCTCAAAACGCTTTTGCATCAGCTTCATCATCACCTCATCCGGCACCAGCGTTTTTTCTTCAACATAGGCCCGCGCCTTAATTCCCAACGCAGAAGCTTGGATAATCGCCTCCGTCAAAAGCTCCCCCGCAAACACACCAGGAACATGCCAACGCCTCGATAGTGCGATCGCTGCGATTTCACACCAATACCGGGCGGCCCTAACAGAATAAGCTGCTTAGATTTCATCAGATCCACGCTGATCAACGTCGATCAACGCTCCCAAAAATAAACACAACCACCTAAACACAACCACCTAAACACAACCACCTAAACACAACCACCTAGACCTAAACACCTAGGCCCAAACACCCCATTCCCAAACTAACCCGCAATGCAGGTGCTCATTCAAGGTGCTCATTCAAGGTGCTCATTCAGGGTGCTCATTCAAGGTACTCATTAAAACAGTATCTGCCAATAGCCCAGCCCATCGCCAATTGTGTGCAGATTCATTGAGATTTTCTAAGCAGTGTAAAACCTACGCCTTAGCAGATCGTCACCTCACCACTTAATCTTTTTCGCTCCATTTCGGCACCCATTTCACCTCCGTTTCACCCCCTCAGACAGCTCAGCCAAAACACTTAATTCTCAATTTGAACTATTCTCACTTTGAGACTCGAATGAATTCAAATGAGTCTCAAGGTGATTTAAGAAAGACCCCTTTTGATACTTATGGCAGAAGCCCCTGCGAAAGCACAAAAGATACGTTTAACTTGTAATGAAAGTAAACACCCATCCCCATAAAAACATGCCCAGCCTTACCTGCAGCGCACTGCTATCAGATCATCCCCAAGAGTGGCGCTCAGCGACTATTCACCCCTTCCTACAACAGTGTCAACAAGGCACTATCAGCGCCGAGCAATTCAACACCTGGCTCGTACAAGACTACTTATTTGTGACAGAATTTACCCGGTTAGCTGCTCATCTGCTGTTATCAGCACCCGTCGTACATTTCGACCCAATTCTAGGCGGCTTAAGCGCACTTAAAGACGAACTGCTGTGGTTTCAGGCCAAAGCCAAAGCGCGATCGCTCTCCTTAAAAGTTTCACCTCAGCCAACCTGCACTGCCTACTGCGAATTTATGCGATCGCTATCCAGTCAACCATACGCCGTTCAGGCCACCGCATTTTGGGCGATAGAGCTTGCCTACAACCAAGGCTGGCAAATTCACAGCCCCATGCCCGAGCCCTACACAGAATTTGCCGACCGTTGGGGCAATCCCAGTTTTACCGAGTATGTCAAAATTTTAGAGCAGCAGGCTGACGACGCCCTGACAAAAGCCAGTGAGTCAGAACAAGGTCAGGCAAAACAAACATTTTTGAGCGTTGCCCAGCTCGAAAAAGATTTTTGGCAAATGGCATTTGCAGTCAACACGCCCTAGCCAATCGCATAAAAACTGGCAATAAAATGATAGATTTTCAAAATCTTATTGTGAGACTCAATTAAATTATTCCTGGTCTCACTTTGAGCTTAAAATTCACAAAAAGTCTCATAGTGAGACCAAAAGAGAGTCTTCAAAGTCTACATTTGAGAATCCTGAATTTAAGCAGGCTAAATTTAAGCAAGCTAAATTTAAGCAAGCTGAACTTGAGCAAGCTGATCCACAGCGTTACTCTAGAGCCTTCGTAAACACACAGCGCCCCATGGACAGATCAAATAGGTGCAAACCGTAGGCTTGAGAGAGTTCTTCAAATACCCTCAAGCCCCTAATACTATTGCCATTAGCATCAATCAAAGGAGAAAAAGTAGCAATCCCAGCTTTACCGGGAACCACAGCAATAATCCCGCCTGAAACGCCACTCTTCGCCGGAATGCCGACCCGATAGGCCCACTCTCCTGCCCGGTTATACATGCCACAGGTATACATCACACTCAGCAAATCTCGAACATAGTCTCCCGAAATCGCCTGCACTTTTGTCACCGGCTGAACACCCTGATTAGCCAGCGTCGCCGCCATCGTCGCCAAGTCGTGACAGTCCACCATCACCGAACACTGCTGAAAATAAAGATCCAGCGCCGAGTTGATATCATGGCCAATCATATCGAAATTGAGCATGAGGTGAGCCATCGCCCGATTTCGATGCCCAGTAGAACGCTCAGACATAAATGTAGACATATCAATCACAACATTGTGACCAAGATAGCCCTCAAACATGGCCAGCAGCCGGTTCAGCTTGTCAGTCGGATCCGTGCCATCGATCAGACTAGTCGTTGCGATCGCACCTGCATTAATCATCGGATTAAAAGGCCGCTTAGAATCTTCATCCAGCCGAATCAGCGAATTAAACGGATCGCCCGTAGGTTCTACCCCCACCTTTTCAAACAGTTCATCGCGACCATGATCTTCCAGCGCTAATCCATAGGCAAACACCTTAGAAATAGACTGAATCGTAAACGGCTGATGCACCTCTCCCGCTTCAAAACATCGCCCATCAGTGGTGACCACACTGATACCAAAACAGCCCTTATCAGCCTTTGCCAACTCAGGAATATAGCTCGCTAACCGGCCCTCATTGAGATCGCGATAGCGGTCATAAAGATCGTCTAAAAAGGACTGTAGAGATAACATTTAGCTGAGATAACATTTAGATATAAAGCACTTAGCCATAAAGCATTGAGCCATAAAGCATTGAGCTATAAAGATAGCTGTAGAGATAGCTGTAGAGATAATAGTCACTGACTGCCATCTGTTGCTTTTTTCTTTTTGCTGTTTTGGTTTTGCTGTTTTGGTTTTGTTGTTTTGGTTTTGTTGTTTTGGTTTTGTTGTTTTGGTTTGATTACTGTTATTTTTGCCATTATTTATGGCGAATGTGCTCATATACACCTACATACTGATCGCCAGGAAGCTTCCACGAATAGTCCCAATCCATGCCCTGCTTAGCAAGCTGACGGAAAAGCGCAGACTCATTGCAGTATAAATCGAGCGATCGCCCCAACGCCGATTCTAGAGCAATACTGTCATTTTCATAAAATACAAATCCATTGCGCTCCTCCAAAGGATGTTGCTGATCGTAATCCCAATCAAAGATAGTATTGATCAATCCGCCCACCCCTCTGACAACCGGCACAGTGCCATATTTTAAGCTGATAATTTGGGTGAGCCCACAGGGCTCATAATTACTCGGCACAATCATAATATCTGCCGCAGCATAAATCAGATGGGAGAGCGTTTCGTTAAACGTCAGTTCTAAGTGGCAGTTGGGATTGTCATTCAAATGATTTTTCTCCCGCCAGAACCAGTCGTGAATGCCCTGTTCTGAAGCAGACCCTAGCATGACAAACTGAGCCCCCCGTTCTAAACAGTAGTACAGCGCATGGTGCACCTGATGCATTCCCTTTTGCTGATCTAAGCGGCCAATGAATGCGACCAAAGGCTTGTCTTCTGACTCATGGGGCGCTGCCAACAACAGCTTTTCTCGCAGCGCCTTTTTGTTCAAAGCCTTGTTTTCAAAATCACCAATAGAATAGTTGGCTGGAATTTTACCGTCGATATCCGGGCTCCAAACGCTGTAATCCACCCCGTTGAGAATACCGCCAAACTTGGCATGATGAGCGTGCAATGTGGTTTGCAGACCACAGCCGATATCACTAAAGCGAGCCTCCCAGGCATGGTGGGGCGATACCGTATTGACATAGTTCGCATACACAATGCCCGACTTCATAAAATTGATGGCCATCGGATTACCCGGATCGCGTAGGCGCTCAGGGCAAAGTAGTAGTCAGCGCGATTGAGCCCGGTGGCCTCTAATATTTCGACCCCCCAAACACCCTGATGCTTAAAGTTGTGAATAGAGTAGCAAACCCGCTGATTGGCCATGCCGTGCCAGCCATACATTTCATAGAGCATGACAGGCACTAGACCAGTTTGCCAATCGTGGCAGTGCAGCACATCAGGGCGTTTATTACTGTGCAGCAAAAATTCCAGGGCCGCTTTGCTGAAAAAGGCAAAACGAATTTGATCGTCGTATTCGCCATAAAATTTGCCCCGATTGAAAAAGGCATCGCCAGAGTGAGGCGCAATAAAAAAGCACAGCAGGCCGTGAACCCAACCGCATTCTACAGTGCAGCTAATCACACCACCGTACCAAGGCACGCGCAAATCATGGTAAGCCACATGCATGTCATACACATGGTGGTAGCCCATACAGTCATACTTGGGCAAAATCAGCTCTACACAATGGCCTCGGGTACTCAGCTCACGGCTGAGGCCATAGACCACGTCGCCTAGACCGCCAGCTTTAATCACAGGCGCACATTCTGAGGCAATTTGGACGATGTACATGCGATATTCCCCGAAACTTATCTACGTTATTAAAGGTTATTTTGATAGGTTCATTCAACCAGAAATCAGGAAAAGATTTTGCAAAATCTATCGGTGAGCCCTGCGATAAAACGTAAAAAGCCTTGACTTAACGTATTACAGGCTTAAGTATTGCAGTACTTGCCGGTGTTTGCGTGGCAAGCGGTGAAATCTGGCCTATCATCTGAGCGATCGCAAAAAAAACGGTTGGCCCCTAAGGAAAATAGCATGATCACAACGACCTCTTCTGGCTACGCTTCAGCAGCACTGCCTACGCTAAATGATATCAGAGCAGGCTTACCCAATATCTGCGGCTGGGAAGCAGCCATCACCGCTGTTACCAACCACGATCAGCCTGTTTTTTGCCAGTGACGAACGTGCAGCTTGAAAAAATCACCGCCGGATTTGCCTGCGCTTTGCACATGCACCAGCCCACCATTCCAGCAGGGCATGACGGCGCTCCAATCAGCAATTTGCAGCATATGTTTGAAAACCAAGGCGATGGCGATAATCACAATGCCTCAGTTTTTGCTTGGTGCTACAAACGCATGGGGGAATGGATTCCTCAACTGGTAGCCGAAGGCGACAACCCCCGGATTATGCTCGACTATTCTGGCAACCTCCTGTGGGCATTTCGCCAAATGGGCCGCGAAGATATTATCCACGACCTGCGGCGGTTATGCGAACCCGCCTATCAACCCTATGTGGAGTGGATGGGCACAATGTGGAGCCATGCGGTGGTACCTTCTACCCCCATTCCCGACATTAAGCTGCATATTCAAGCATGGCAGCATCACTTTGCCGCTTTATTTGGCTATGACGCCCTCCGCCGGGTGAAAGGCTTTTCACCGCCGGAGATGCATTTGCCCAACCATCCCGATACCTTATACGAGTACATTAAAGCGCTCAAAGAATGCGGCTACCGCTGGCTGTTGGTACAAGAGCATTCGGTCGAACGGTTAGATGGTGCGGGGTTATACCATGACGACAAATACATACCCAATCGCTTAATCGCTCGCAATTCCCATGGCGAAACCATCAGCATCACAGCTTTGATTAAGACCCAAGGCTCAGATACCAAACTGGTTGCTCAAATGCAGCCCTACCATGAAGCCAAAGGAAGAAGCCGACAACAAATTGGCAAGGTGTGGGTGCCTTGTTGTATTTCACAAATTGCCGATGGTGAAAATGGCGGCGTGATGATGAATGAGTATGGCCGTGACTTTGTTCCTTTTTGGCGTGGCATTCGAGCGCATGGCAGACAAACAGAGGGCACAACTGGGCTCAATGGCACAGAGTATATTGAGCTGATCGAAGCGGCAGGTGTGAACCCGGATGATTATCCCCTATGTCAGGCCGTCGGGCAGCATAAGATTTGGCACCAGGTGGCACCAGAGCAGGCGACACCGGCAGCGGTTGCTGATGCGATCGCCCAGCTCCAAGCAAACGATCCTCAGTTTCATATGGATGGAGCCTCTTGGACGGATGACCTAAGCTGGGTGAAAGGCTACGAAAACGTGCTAGAGCCGATGAATCAACTCAGCGCCCGGTTTCACCAAAAATATGATCAGCAGGTAAAAGATAATCCAGACGTCACCCGCCAAGAAGATTATCAAGCCGCGCTATTGTATTTACTCCTAGTAGAAACCAGTTGCTTTCGCTATTGGGGACAAGGCCGTTGGACAGACTATGCGCGCGAGCTGTATCGGCGTGGGGAAGCGGCATTAAGATAACGCGCTAAATAATGCGCTAAGAAGATCATTACAGCAAGAATACGCCTTTGGAAGTATTTCATCCTCTAGAGTTTAGCAGGATGATAAAGCTCTGCTTGCTTTTCTATAGCTTTGGTCACTTGGCCTGTAGTCCAGCCAAAGTCCAGCCAAAGTCTAGCCAAAGTCTAGCCAAGTGAGAAACGCTAATATTGCGGCTGTTTTCACCTGCAATATTCAATACTTTCATCTCTCATTCATTTCTCAATCATCTCTCAATGGAGCTTGTTGATATGTCTGCCCCCAATGGCGTAATGATGCAATACTTCCACTGGTACAACGAACCCGATGGCACCCTATGGAATGAACTAGCACAGCGGGCTCCCGAGCTGGCTCAAGCGGGCATTACTGCTGTATGGTTACCACCCGCTTATAAAGGCACTGCTGGCGGTTATGACGTTGGCTACGGCGTGTATGACCTATACGACCTAGGAGAATTTGATCAAAAAGGCTCTGTACGCACCAAATACGGCACTAAAGACGAATATGTAGCAGCCATACAAGCAGCCAAGCAGGCCGGTATTGATGTCTACGCCGATGTTGTGCTCAACCACAAACTAGGCGGTGATCAAGAAGAAGAATTTAACGCCACCCCCTTTTCTCCTGACAACCGCAGCCAACCCATCGGCGATCGCGTAACCATCAAGGGTTGGACTCACTTTACCTTTCCGGGTCGCCAAGGCAAATACTCCGAAATGGAGTGGCATTGGTGGCATTTCAACGCCATAGACTATAACGCCTATGAACAAGGCGACTTTGACGCCGTTTATCTCTTTGAAGGCAAGCTTTTTGACCATCAAGTAGACATGGAAAAAGGCGGCTTTGACTATCTCATGGGCTGCGATCTCGACATGAGCCACGAAGAAGTCCGCGCAGAACTGATGCAATGGGGCGAGTGGTATGTGGATTTGACCGATATCGATGGCTTTCGCTTCGATGCGGTAAAGCATGTACAGGCTGGCTTTTCCCAGATTGGCTACAGCACGTACGCCAGTACGCCGGGAAAAGACTGTTCGCGGTCGGTGAGTATTGGTCTGACGAGACTGAGGCGTTGCATCACTTTATTGAGGTCACCGGCGGCGATGTTGCCCTGTTTGATGCCCCCTTGCATTACAACTTTTCTGCAGCGAGCAAAAGTGGCAATGACTATGACATGCGCAGCATCTTTGACGGCAGCCTAGTCAAAGATCAGCCAACACTGGCCGTTACTCTAGTAGAAAACCATGATTCACAGCCTCTACAGTCCTTAGAATCCGTGGTAGAAGGCTGGTTCAAACCGCTAGCCTATGCATTAATTTTGTTACGGCAAGGCGGCTATCCCTGCATCTTTTATGCCGATTATTATGGCGCTCATTACAAAGATAACAAAGACGGTGATGAGTACGAGATTTTTCTAGACACCCATCAGTGGTTAATCGACAAGTTTCTTGAAGCCCGACAAACCTATGCCTATGGCGAGCAGTACGACTACTTTGACCATCCAAACGTGATTGGCTGGTCAAGGCTAGGCACTGACGAGCAGCCAGGGGGAATGGCTGTGGTACTCAGCAATGGTGATAACGGCACCAAATGGATGGAAGTCGGCCAGCCTAACTGCACCTATATCGATATCACCGAACATATTGCCGAGCCGATTACCACCAATGAAGAGGGCTGGGCTGATTTTCGCTGCGAAGCGGGCTCAGTATCAGTGTGGGTGCCGCAATAGCCTACAATGGCAGCGCGCAACCCCCTGCCTGCCTGGCTGCGGTTGCGCATTGCATTTTTATACCAGTTTTAGCGATTGCTTATGCACGAAACACAGTTATGCACGAAACACAGTGATAACCGCCATACGTGATAACCGCTATATCTAAGTGGGGGATTTATTGACATAATCATCTCCGAGCGGATCTGTCAAGTCGATACGTAAAGTTGCTTTGTGGGAAATGTAAATGGAGTATGAGTTGGGCACTAACCCACGTATCCGACCCTACCGCATCGGCAACTGATTGTTTCGCTCGAGTTGACGTTCAGAGACAATAATTTTACGCTCAGAGAAAAGAATTTCAAGGCAAAAATCTGTGACCCACCACATTTTAGTTGTTGACGATGAGCCCGATATCGAGTCGCTAATTTCTCAAAAATTTCGACATGAAATTCGTCAAGGTGAGTATCGATTTATCTTCACCAACAATGGGGCACAAGCCTATCAACACCTCACCACCAACCCTGACATTGATGTGGTACTGACAGATATCAACAGACCTGTGATCAATGGGTTAGATCTCATCAGCCAGCTCAATACCTTGTCACATGCGCCTAAAATCGTTGTCGTTTCAGCCTGTAGCGATATGGCTAATATCCGCGCAGCGATGAATAGTGGTGCATTTGATTTTCTCATGAAGCCGATCAGCCTGTCAGATTTGACAGTTACCTTAGAAAAGACATTGCAAGCCGTCGCCAAAGAAAAAGCCAACCAACAGCAGCTTGACCAAATGCGTCTTCAGTTTGACCAAATGCGTCTTCAGCTTGTTCAAAGTGAAAAAATGTCTTCTCTAGGTCAAATGGTGGCCGGAATTGCCCACGAAATTAATAACCCAGTTAATTTTATTTATGGCAATCTCAGACCTGCTAGAGCCTATATTCAAGACTTGATGGACTTAGTCGGGCTTTATCAAACGCAATATCCCGAACCGGTTGCAGAGATTAAAGAATGCGTTGAAGAGATTGATCTTGATTTTTTGCAAGAAGATTTGACTAAACTATTTGACTCTCTAGCCATTGGGGCTAGTCGCATTCGAGAGCTTGTGCTTTCTTTAAGAAATTTCTCTCGTTTAGACGACACTGAGAAAAAAAATGTCAATATTCACGAAGGTATTAATAGTACCTTGGTGATTTTTAGCAAATCGCTTGAAAGCGACACCCGAACGACCTGAAGTACAAATCATTCGAGAGTATGGCGACTTGCCTTGGGTGGACTGTCATCCTAGCCAGCTTAACCAAGTGATTATGAATATTTTAGCAAATGCGATTGACGCGTTAGAAGAGGGCAATCACGGTCGCTCAATGGCAGAAATCAAAGCAAACCCAAACTGCATTCGCATCCGTACAGTGCAGAGTTCACCAGAGTGGGTCAAACTTGAAATTATAGATAACGGCCCAGGTATGAGCGCTGAAATAGCCAATCAGCTATTCAATCCCTTTTTTACCACCAAGCCAGTAGGCAAAGGCACCGGCCTAGGTCTATCCATTAGCTATCAAATTGTTGTCGAAAAGCACGGCGGCAACCTAGCTTGTGAATCTGTAGTGGGCGAAGGCACCAAATTCATCATTGAGCTACCTGTTGAATGATCCGTTGAACGGGTAGCGGCGATAGAATCTATCATCTTGCTAAGGAACCAGGATTAAATAACATGTGGTTTCATGATGGTTGAGGACGAGCCACATAGTTCCAGTTTGGCAGAAAGTCATCAAAGCTAATTGGCCTCTGTTGATTAAACTCATTAGAGGCTTTTCTGCCGGTTTCGTAGACGGCATCAATGACACTCGAAAATACCTTGAGGCCCGTTTTAGTCGAGGCTTTAGCCATCAGTGCTTGAACCTGCTCAACGGAATCAAAGATAACCCCTTTGCAAACCCGTGAGAGATGGGGAAATAAGCGATGTTCAATCGGATTGTACTTGGCGGTATAGGGTGGATATAGCTTGTGCCGGATGCATAACGCCGACGGCGAGGCCACGCCAACGGGTACACGCGCGTCGCTTGGCCTGTTGTCACGTAGAGGCTTTAGTCAGCGAAACGTCCCAACCTGGAATTCACCTTTTCGGGGGGTTATGTAAAAAGCCCCAGAATGGTTTCCCCCCACCCTGAAGTAACCTGAGTAGATGACTCTACTCTCTCTCCATTTTGATCGTAGATTACGGGCGTTCTATTTCCACCCAGAGTTGATAGGTCGAGCTTGAAGCCACCTGGCATAAGCAAGAATTTCCCTTCTCGAACGTATCTTTCTCTTAGTTCTTCTTCTCCGAAATCATCGGTAGCAAATATTTCCAGTCTTAGCTCTTCTTCTGAATTGTGATTTCTTCTACCTTTTTCTTCCATGTCAGCATCATTACATATATCGTTACATATATCGTTGAAATCTTCGGTTGTCCCAAATGGAAAGGCGATATGGGATCAGCGGGGGCATTTGAACACAAACCTACGGTTAATAGCGGTCATTTCTCAGTTAGTTACGGTGACTGAATGGCTGCCGAATTGCTACGGGGTTACTCTAACGGTATCTGAAAACCCTGGAGCAATTGTATTTCAGTTTGTAGGTAGCGCCTGGACAACGGTTTCAGACGTTATCCATTATTCCAGGGCACTATTCGAAGGTACGGTTGCTCAAAATATCTCTGAAAGGCTATCCACAGAGGTGATTGACTGTAGCTATAGTGCAGATGAGGGATCTTTTTACGCTACGTATAACTTGGGAGAAGTCACTGAGCGTCTGAACTTCCGTGAGACGAAGATAAGGGGATACGAAGATACCGATGACGTTGATGAAGTACTAGATAGATTGATAGAGACAGGTGAGGAAGTGATTAGCGATAGTTACTACGAGTACTTTAACGCTAGTCAAAACATAGACGATCTATTAGTTCTGTACGATTATGACGTAATGCAAAATATGCTAGTAGAAAAGGAGGCATATCTTCCACTGATTCTTTGGCCGACGAACTGCGCTGCTGGTGATACCTTAAATCTTGTCATTAGAGGCTTAAAAGAAAACGATTTTGAGAGAATAGATTTCATCACTATCGATAACTCTTAGTAGGTGTGCTGCAAGCGGTGCGATGTAGATAAGTCGAGTGTGACAAGGAGGCAACCGCCGAATTAAGAGTGGAGATACTCTCCCAAACAAGGGGGAAAGTAGGAAAGGGCTTCTAATCCATCAGCTTTGCTTATCTCCTTAGATAGGCCGAATATCTGCTCTGGCCTAGGTTTGGACTATAGCTTTGGTCGCTTGGCTGAGGTACAGCATGTTGGCTTAAACCATATCAATGCAGGCCCTGAAGATTGGCATCATTTCTTTTAGGGCAGCGGTAAACGCATGGCTTCTCGAAGAATAGCCCGCTGATCGCGTTGACTTAGAGATGACAGCGTTGGCTCTGGTTCAGCGAGGCGTCGTCGATGCTCTACCCCAGCCGTAATCGGGTCACTTGCGTCAGCCTTCTCTATTGGGCTGAGATGCCCTGTCAGGTTATCTAGGTCGGCGGTGATTGCTCCAACCACTCAATGCATTGATGCATTAGGGTCACTTCGTCGGCTAACGATTGTTGCCAAACACTCAGCATTGGTTGATTGCTATCAACTGCCGACATTTTGACAGGGCATTCGTCTGGGCTGAGTGAGTTCAGCCACTCAGGAATCTGGCCAGCCTCCTCAGCGTGAAGCAGTTGATGGACGCGGCTAGAACTCAATGTGGTCGTCGCGGCAATCTTGCGCATTGATAAGCCTTGAGCATGAGCAGACGCGATCGCCCAGATGCGTTCTCGTTCAGCCGCTTCCAAACGAGCTTGAGCCCAACCCAACCGATGAGCCAATCGTTTCTCTTGTAAAACCTTTTGTTTCAGACGTTCTCCGGATTCCATACCTCAGAGGCTATCGGCTAATCTCAGCTTTGTCCAGTAAACTGGACGGCTTAGCGATACTTACGGTACCGTTACTACTCGCACCCTGTTTTCTAGAGCCGCCTGCTACTCTAGAACCATAGCCTTACGGCTCATGCCCAGCGAACTCATCCTACGAGCGCGAGCAACTAAACTGATGGCCTACACACTCAACAAACTACTGTCCCTAGAAGACTTCATTGCCCAATATGCTGATAATCCTCGATACGAACTAGCCGATGGAGAGCTAATCGATATGGAGCCTACTGGCCCTCATGAAGCCGTCGGCGGCAAACTCGCTGTCAACATTGGGATGGCAATCATACAGGCCAAACTGCCTTGGTTCATTCCTCGGACTTGCCTAATTCGGCCTTCGGGTGAAGCTGCTACGGCTCGTCGCCCGGATGTTGTTGTCCTAGATGAAACTAATTTGATTAATGAGCCTTTATGGGAACGTGAGCCCATTATTACCCTGGGTCGTTCTGTCAAAATGGTGGTCGAGGTCGTCAGCACCAATTGGGAAACCGACTATGCCAGAAAGAGTGAGGAATATGCGCTGTTTGGCATTTCTGAGTACTGGATCGTGGACTTTCGAGGTCTCGGCGGCACTGTCTTTATTGGCAAGCCTAAACAACCTACCGTCACAGTTTGTCAGTTACAGGGCGATGAGTACATTCAACGGCAATACAGAAGGGGCGAAACCATCTCATCACCGCTTTTATCCGATCTCAAATTACAAATAGATGATGTAATGCCTCAATAAGTCGTGACAATAGGACTCACGTGCGATCTCTATTGTTCAAGATAACTAGTATGCCTAACATGCCGAAGATTTTGAAGATTGAAGCAAGTTGTGCTCGATGCTGGGCCGCTGATTGCATTGTTCTACGCCAAAGACACCTATCATGCTCAATGCGCTGCAGGCTTCAGACAGCGCCACCACGCCCAGGAAATTAGTCGCCTCGTAGAAGACTCTCGCCATGAGCGCTTAGAGAAAGCATCATCGATTGAGAAATTCCTAGATAAGATTCTCCGTCAAAGAGACAAAATTTAGAAAACCGTTTGTACTACTCAATGAGTTTCCAACGTTTCCCACACTTTTTGGCGGTCTCGCTCAAAACCGTTCGACCCAGGGACGTAGTTCTATTTCCCATGTCCCAGCGCTGCGGTGCTGCATTAGGATATTTAGATAGGCTCGTGCGATCGCATCCGGTTCTAAGAAACTATCCTAATGAGCTCCTCGACTGCAATACCACCATCCATCAGCGCCCCATCCCAGGGACAAAACTCGTCCCAATGCGCTTGATCACCCGATTGGCAATGTCTGCATAACTCACTTCGCCCGCTAAAATTTGGCCCAATCGCTTAGTCGCCGTAGGCCGCTTAATGCCCACCCGGTAACCAATCTTTGGCACCCGGAAAAATACCTTGGCAATTCGCTGAGCCCACTGCATATCAGCGCCCCAATTTTCATAGATAGTCTGCGTATAGCCTGCAAGGGCCTCAGCATCACCATTCAAGGCGCGATCAATCGCCTGAGCAGCCATCATGCCACTGTACAGAGCAGGGCGAATGCCTTCAGCCGTCAGCGGATCAACAATGGCCGCACATTCTCCTGCAAGCACGGCCCGCTCAGTATGCAGCGGATAATTGCCATTCCACAGCTTCAGCGGATGGGTATAAAAATTTCCCCTCTCCAACCCTGTACCAAACGTTGACCCATATTGCCTTAGCGGTGTCTGCAAATCTTTGAGTGAGTCGCCAATAAAACTGCTGGCCCCAAGAGAATAGCCCTGTTGCTTTGGAAAGCTCCACAGGCAGCCATTTTTAGCCAAACCAAACTCAAAGCTAAAAGCGCCATTCTCGACAGGCTCTGCCGTAGTAATTTCCAAAATACCGGCCTCACGGACTTTGTGAGGGGTAAATCCCAGCCAATCAGCCAGTGGCCCAGCGGCCCCATCTGCCGCAATCAGGTACTGCCCCAAAACGTACCACCTACCGCGCTGATCTGCCAGCCATCAGGCGTTAGCTCAATCCCGGTGACAGCCATGCGATCTTTGATTTGCGCCCCTTTGGCCTCGGCCTGCTCAATCAAAAACTGATCAAACACATCGCGCTGCACCGTCCAAATCGATTCGGTTTCGAGCTGAGCGTCAATCTCATCACCCAGCTTCCAGGTATAGCGAACCCGCCGCAACTGGCTATCTATCGCCGGAGTAAAGTCAAAATCAAACCACTGGGCGACGCTGGGTGATACGGCTCCACTACAGGGCTTGTATCGGGGCAGGGCCGCTGCTTCTAGTAGCAGCACCGTTCGCCCTGACTTGGCTAGGTGATAGGCCGCTGAGCTACCGGCTGGGCCGCCGCCCACAATAATGCACTCAAACATTGCCATCTTTTAAACCGTTTGAATGGCTTTTTCCTTGTCTGCCAGCGCCTGATCGATTTGCTTAATGTACTTATCGGTGAGCTTTTGTACCTCATCTTGCATATCGCGAGATTCATCTTCAGAAATATCGCCGTCCTTTTCCTGCTTTTTAGCCAAGTCAATGCCATCGCGACGAACATTACGCACCGAGACTCGGCCTTCTTCGGCATACTTACCGGCCATTTTGATAAATTCCTGACGCCGTTCTGTAGTCAGCGGCGGAATATTGAGCCGAATTAAGCTGCCGTCGCTGTTGGGTACAAGGCCAACATCTGACAGTGAGATGGCTTTCTCAATCAGTTGTACTGAGCTAGGGTCAAAGGCTTGAATCATCAGCGTACTGGCATCAGGTGTGGTGATATTTGCCAACGACTTCAAACTGGTCGGACTGCCGTAGTAATCCACCATAATCCGATCTAACAGCGAGGCGCTAGCACGACCGGTACGAATGGTATTGAACGAGCGTTGAGTCGATTCAACGGCTTTTTTCATTGCCTCTTCGACTTCACTAAGATCAGTTAACTTCACAGGACTCTCCCACAATTGTTCCAATAGATTCACCCATCATGGCGCGGTTAATATTGCCTCTCACGGAGAGGTTAAATACCATGATTGGAATGTTGTTGTCTTTGCATAGCGCGATCGCTGTGCCATCCATTACCTTAAGATCTTTTGCTAAAACGTGGCTATAGGTCAAGGAGTTATAGCGCTTGGCATTCGGATTTTTGTCCGGATCGCTGTCATATACACCATCTACTTTGGTGGCTTTAAAGAGTACTTCTGCGCTAATTTCGGCAGCGCGCAAAGCAGCGGTCGTATCGGTGGTGAAAAAGGGATTGCCAGAACCACCGCCAAAAATCACTACTCGGCCTTTTCTAGGTGGCGAATTGCTTTGCGGCGAATATAAGGCTCGGCTAGCTCTTGCATCGAAATGGCAGTTTGAACGCGGGTCGGGACGTTGATGCGTTCTAGGGCATCTTGCAAGGTCATGGCGTTCATAATCGTGGCAATCATGCCAATGTAGTCAGCAGTGGCACGATCCATCCCGGCTGAGGCCCCTTTGACGCCTCGGAAAATGTTGCCACCGCCAACCACAATGGCAAGCTGAATGCCCTGCTCGACAACTTGAGCAATTTCCTGGGCGATCGCATCCACAATAGACGGGTCAATACCGTAGGCAAGCTCACCCATGAGGGCCTCACCACTGAGTTTTAGCAATACTCGCTGATAGGGTTTACCCATGCGTGCTCTATAGTTAAGTCAGTAATTTCTACATCAAGATAGCAGCGAAAGTGTTTGGGCGATACCCCGCCCGGTTGTCGATTCGGTTTAATTTTGGCTTCTTTCTTTTTTCCACCTACAGTTGTTTTGGGCTGGCTGGCCTTGGTTGGCGGCCTCTCAGAAGCTTTGCGACGACTGGGCTACGGCGCTGAAATCACCCGCAAAGTGGTGCACATTGGCGCAGGCCATGTGATTTTGATTGCTTGGTGGCTGGCGATCCCCGCTTGGCAAGGGATACTCGCATCTGTTTTGTGTAGTATCGTCGCCTTGCTTTCTTACCGCTATCCCTTACTACCAGGCATTAACAGCGTCGGGCGCAAAAGCCTGGGCACATTTTTTTATGCGATGAGTATTGGGCTGCTGATTTTTTGGTTTTGGCCCTTGCAGCAGCAGCAGTATGCTGCTATCGGCATTTTGACAATGACTTGGGGCGATGGACTAGCAGCTCTAGTCGGGCAGCAATGGGGGCAGCGCCCGTATCAAATATGGGGCGAAAAAAAAAGCTGGGAGGGCAGTTTGACCATGCTGGTAGTGAGCTATGTCGTCTGCGCTGGGATTTTGTTTATCACCCAGGGGGCTGAAGGGGCTACTTGGTGGGCAGCGGCTGTCGGCGCGATCGCCGCGACAGTACTAGAATCAGCCTCCAAATACGGTATCGATAACCTCAGCGTGCCACTCGGTACAGCGGCAGTTTGCTTTTGGCTAGGCCAATTTTTATCACGCTAAATGTTATGGCGCTACCTACAGCGCAGGTTCGCCCGTTTCGCCCGTGCGAATACGAATGGCTTCTTCAACAGAAGAAACAAAGATTTTGCCGTCGCCAATGGTGCCCGTTGCCGCTGCCGAGGTCACAGTTTGCAAAATCAGATCAAGCTGATCGTCAGGCACGACCAACACCAGCCGCTTTTTCGTCAAAAATTCTACTGTGTATGAAATGCCCCGGTAGGTGCTCGTTTGTCCCTTTTGGCGACCAAATCCTCGCACATCTTCTAACGTCATACCAGTAGCGCCGATATTGACAAGTGCGTTTTTCACATCCTGTAGCTTTTCAGGTCGCACAACTGCTTCAATTCTTTTCACGCCGACAGTCCTTAAATTAAAGTCACTAGGTAGTAAAACCGCTGTAATTGTTGCAGTTTGCTTGAATCAACACAACCACTCAAAGGCGTTATCGGTGTAAATCGTTACTATAGCAAGGTACATATAGCAGCAGCTCATATGCACCTCCGTCAAACCTGTATCTACCTGTATTAGACCTGTATTAGACCTGTATTAGACCTGTTTCTAACCTGTTTCTAACCTGTGCTACGACGTCGTCAGATAAGCTTGGATGCGCTGACAGCACCCGTGCAACTGCTGTACCAAGGCTCCAGCATCTGTCAAATGACAACCGCTGTTCACAATGCTTTCAAGCTGACTTGCAAGGCGCGACAGGGCAATTGCACCCACATTGGCACTCGACCCTCGCAGTGAATGGGCAATATCAGCAATCGCCAGCATGTCCTGCTGTGCGATCGCACCCTCCAATTGACTCAGGCTCAGTTTGGCATCTTGCAAAAACATCGTCAGCAACTCAGTCTCAAAATCGGCATCTTCACCAGCTAATTGCTGAAGCTGCTGCCAATCAAAGTCAGCTTGAATAGATACATGGCTTTTCAGCATAAATATTCTGCTCAAATTAGCAGGAACAAACCCTATAAAAAATGAGTCTTTAGAAGATGGCCTGCTCAGCAGTCTCTTCTATAAAACACATTACCCAGTCCTGCTGAGGGGAAATATTCAGCCGTTAATCTTTACGTCAACTTCATGCAAATTTGATGAAACTCTACGTATAAAATCTGACGCTTCCTATACGCAGTCAGCCCCTAAGTTCTGGCTTAAACCAGGACTTAAACCAGGACTTAAACTAGGACTTAAGTCCAGTGTGTAACCAGTCCATCATCAATCCGTCATCGCTGCCGTGAGGCGCGCTAGTGCTAGCCAGATGATTCGCTATCCATACACCAAGCAACAAGTGCCAAGAGCCCTAGCCATAGCAACCCCTTAGGCAAATGCCACCAGCTCCAAAGAATGCCAGGAAACGCATCGGCAAGGTTAGAAAAAACTAGTGCTATCCAGATCACGACCAATAGGGCAACTAGGCTCATATTCACAGCGTATTGACGAAGGTTTATATTTTGCTTATCTTTGCTTGTCATAGTTAGCCATATACTAGTTGGCCATATGCCACTGTAGATATTTTTTTTGTGAATGCAAATGCTTTTTTATTAGCTGTGACTAAAAAATAGCGATAGGGTGTGAATATCCATTCGTGAGTAATATTCGGTCATGCAGCCCTTCAAACGCAAACACAGATTACAGGGCGGGCAACGTACTCCTGGCAAACGTACTCCCCCTGGCAATGCGATGGCCAACACTCCCGAAACTGGCCTGTCAACGGCTCTCTCCAAAGAAGCAGAAACCCAAGAGCGTATTTTGCAAGCTGCTCAAAAGCTATTTGCCCAGCGCGGCTATGGTGGCACCACCACCAAAGATCTGGCCCAAATGGCCGATGTCGCTGAAGGTACCCTATTTCGTCATTTTGAAAATAAAAAAGCAATTTTAGTCGAAGTCGCCACACGCGGCTGGATGGAAATTTTGACCGATTTGCTCACTGAACTGAGTGAAATGGCCAGTTACAAAGCCGTAGCCCAGGTGATGCGCAAACGAATGCTCAGCCTTAACGCCAATACAGACATGCTGCGGGTGTGCTTTATGGAAGCACAGTTTCATCCAGAGCTGCGCGATCGCATTCAAGCCGAAGTCATCGACAAAATGACCGACGTCACCGAAGCCTTTTTCCAAACCGCTATGGATAGAGGCGAATACCGCAAAATGAACCCCCGCGTCGTCGCCCGCATTTTTCTGGGCATGTTTACCGTCTCCGGCTTCAGCCAATCGACCATGGCAGATGATGCCAGCACCCCCAAAGACATGAAAGAAATGGCCGAAACCCTCGCCGATATTTTCTTAAACGGCGTTTTGAGCAGCCCCGACAGCCTACCAACATCAGACTTGGCTTAAGCGTTGCCAACCCATCGTCATCACACAACATCAGCAATTATCGACCCATCCTCTACCCATCCTCTACCCATCCTTTCCAATGAGGACTGGTACAATGAGGACTGGCAAATCACCCCTTTTACCATCCCATCCCTAGTCCATGGCCTCAGATCAATCCGCCAACTCGCCCAACCCTGATGACAGCAGTGAGTCCGGCCTCGAAGGCATTCGCGCTGCTCGTCTCAAAAAGGTTGAAGAACTCAAGCAAGCAGGTCAAATTCCCTATGCCTACCGCTGGGAAATTACCCACCCCATTGTTGAACTGCAAGCGAAGTTTGCTGATTTGGCAGCGGGCGAAGAAGCGGCGTTTGCAGTTTCCATCGCAGGCCGCATTATGGCACGGCGTGTTTTTGGCAAACTGGCCTTTTCACCCTGCAAGATGAAACCGGCACCATTCAGCTTTATTTAGAAAAAAAGACCATTCAAGCTGAAATGGGCGACACTGACGAGCAAGCCTTTAACCACCTTAAGCAGCTTACCGATGCCGGTGATATTATCGGCGCAAGCGGTACGATAAAGCGCACGGATAAAGGTGAACTCTCCGTCAAAGTGAAGCAATACGCCATGCTCACCAAGTCACTGCTGCCTTTGCCCGACAAGTTCCATGGCCTAACCGATGTCGCCAAGCGCTACCGTCAGCGCTATGTAGACTTAATTGTAAACCCAGAAGTGCGTGACACTTTTCGTAAGCGGGCGCAAATCACCGCTGCCATTCGCCGCCACTTAGACAATCTGGGCTATTTAGAAGTAGAAACGCCGGTACTGCAATCAGAACCCGGTGGCGCAGAAGCTCGCCCCTTTGTGACCTACCACAACACATTGGATATGGAGCTGTATTTGAGGATTGCCACAGAGCTGCACCTCAAGCGCATGGTAGTAGGCGGCTTTGAGAAAGTCTTTGAGCTAGGCCGTGTATTTCGCAATGAAGGTGTTTCCACCCGTCATAATCCTGAATTTACGACGATTGAAATGTACCAAGCCTACGGTGACTATGAGGATATGATGGCCCTTACCGAAAACATGCTTGAACAAATTACTCAAGATGTCACAGGTGGAACAACCCTCACCTATCAGGGCCAGGAAATTCGCTTCGCGCAGCCTTGGAAGCGAATGACCATGCATACCGCTGTGTTAGAAAAAACGGGGATTGACTTTAGCCAATTCAACAACATAGACGACGCTAAAAAAGCAGCCAAAAGCGTTGATATCAAAGAGGTAGATGACTGCGCCAGCATTGGCCATATTCTCAATGAAGCCTTTGAGCAAAAAGTAGAAGAGACTTTAATTCAGCCCACCTTCATTACGGACTATCCGGTAGAGATTTCGCCGTTGTCTAAGCCGCATCGGACTAAGCCCGGACTCGTAGAGCGCTTTGAACTCTTTATTGTGGGTCGCGAAACGGCAAATGGTTTTTCAGAGTTAACCGACCCTATCGATCAGCGCGAACGGCTAGAATTGCAGGCTGCTAAAAAAGAAGCCGGTGATTTGGAGGCGTGCAGTGTAGATGAAGACTTTATTACGGCACTAGAATATGGGATGCCACCCACGGTGGGGATGGGCATTGGGATAGATCGCCTAGTGATGGTGCTGACAGATTCAGCCAGTATACGAGATGCGATCGCCTTTCCCTTACTCAAGCCTGAAAAATCTGACCTCGAAAAAAGCGTGTAATCAAGCGCTACTACTGAAAAGCTCGATTCAGAAAATCATACAGCGCTAAAGCGATTGACGCTCTGCTATAGCCCAGTAAGACTGCATCCTTAACGGGGCTATAGCAACATCACCTAGCTAGCCGCCAAGTAGCCATTGATACTAGCTTTACGGCGACGTAAGTGCTTCAGCGCCTGCTGTTCTAGCTGGCGCACCCGCTCACGGCTAATGCCCATGCGCTGACCTACTTTAGCCAAAGATAATGGATTGCCATCGTTAAGGCCAAACCGTAGGTTAATCACTTCCTGCTGCTGCGTCGTTAGCTCAGAGAGCATCCTAAAGATGTCCTGACGCAAAGACTGCTGCACGGTGTAGTCTTCAGGAGAGTCGCCATCGTCTTCGAGCAAATCTTGCAGCTCGGTATCTTGGTTGTCGCCAATACGCACATCCAAAGAAATCGGCTGACGGGCAATGGTGAGATACTCACGCACCTGCTTAGGCTCTAGCTCTAGCTCCACACCAATCTCCGCAGCATTAGGACTACGCCCTAGCTTTTGGGAGAGTTCGCGCTGAACACGCTTGATCTTATTGAGCTTTTCGGTAATGTGAATCGGCAGACGAATGGTGCGTGCCTGCTGTGCGATCGCCCGAGTAATGGCCTGACGAATCCACCAGTAGGCATAGGTCGAAAACTTATAGCCCTTGGTCGGGTCAAATTTCTCCACCCCACGCTCTAACCCTAACGTGCCCTCTTGAATCAGATCCAAAAACTCTAAATTACGCTTTTGGTACTTTTTGGCAACGGCTACCACCAAGCGCAAATTTGCTTCAATCATCTGCCGCTTGGCACGCTGACCATGATGCAAATCACGCTTGAGTTCAGCTTCACTCAGCCCAGCGGCAGCAGCCCACTCAGCTTGAGAAATCGCTTCATCTCGATCTTCACTATCCGGCAGCTTAGCAGCCAATTCATCTTTAATGGCCATGAGCGCCATGAGCTGCTGCACCTGCTTGCCTAAAACAATCTCATCCTCGTGGCTCAACAAAGGCACGCGGCCAATTTCGTGCAGGTAAGCCCGCACAGCATCCGTTGTATACAAAGGCTTTGTCTTACGCCTAGAGGATTTAGCATTTTTTCGGGGAGTTCTTTCTTCAGCGCTCACTTGATCAGCACTCACTTTCTCAACAATGGTTTTTGGGGTTGTCATTTTCTCGGCCTTGGTCTCTTTTGTCACAGATGTAACAGAGCCCTGCTTTTGGTTATTTTTCAAATCTTCAGTTGTACGGGCTTTCGATATCGCCATAATGTTTTGGGGCCTCCGCCGAAAAATTCTGAAAGCGTCTGGTAAGAAAACCGCAGTAGCAGACTCTCGCTAGCTATCATTGACCTAACTCGTTTCGATTTAATTGCCGCTAAACCGAGTCCTCTCAAACATGTCCGCCTTGAGCACGTCTTTTTATAAATGTTGCCTTAAGCACGTCTGCTCTAAATGTTGCCTTGAGCACGTCTGCTCCAAATATGGCTCTAAGTATGGCTCTAAAATAGTTGTGTAGAGCACCAACACACCGCTCACTAGCTCAGTGGACACGCTTGACATTGCACAAGCAGCTACGCTGGCTGTTTACCGACTTATCTCCCAACCAATGACCTACCGACTCACAAATGGAAAACACTCCACTGACATGAAATACCCTTGAAAAATACTGGCTGAGAGCAACGATTCGAAATTATTCATTTCAAAATAGCTTATCTCGAACCACATCTCGGAATCATTATGAGTTCATTTTAACATGCCATCAATGTCATTGAACGGGTAATTCATGGTGCAGCCTTTGATAGCGTTGAAGTTAGGAGTGATATTGGAGGAGTGATGGATGTCGCAAGAGTGATACTGGTTGCTAACATAAGCTTAAGGGCAAGCACCTATAAGAACACTGAGCCTCAGGTTAGAACCTGCTTAGAATTGTTCTCCAAAGAGTCGCTTTAACGCTTGTCTTAACAATTAACATCTTGACGAAAGAAGAGGTTTCTCACAGTGGTGATCCCCTGCTGTGATGACCGTACCTTGGCAAAAATGTCTGTTTTTTTAATCTAACTGGCCTTTTATCCTGGGTTTCTTATCTCACTAAAACTGGCTTTTGTTTATCTATACGCCCTGATAATCTGCGGTGTTTTCATCGTCATAGTAGGTTTAGCACTATGGCTAAGCATCTACCGCCAGACCTATCTTAATGATCTGGTTTATGTTTGGCATTTGCTATAGATATGTCCTGATGCTATAGGCCCTGATGCTGCATAGTCATATGTAAAGGCTTGAGTTGTCAAAGCTCGTATATATTTCGTTTACGCCTCCTCATTTATTACATTTGGATTACATTTCCATTACATTTAGATGGAATTACATTTGGATGGAGCAGATTTGCCGTTTGCATTGCACCCGCTGACAGCAAAGCGTCTGTAAGACTAGTTACCGTAAATTCATTTACTTGAAAATAGTCAACCGAGTAGTCCGCTATAAAAATAGGCACAGAGCGGAATAAGCCGGGGGAAGATCATCTGGAGCCAATATCAACTCAAGACTATACGCCACAATGAACAGATGCTGAATAGACCGTGATTCAAGTCACGCCTGCGAGCGGAGCTTAAGCTGCTGGGCTAAGGTGTGACCTTGGCTGGGGGCTTGCTTGCTAGGTAAGGTTGCTGATTGGATAGGTTTTGCTTTTGGCTCTTATTTTTGTTGAGACTGGTGTATCTAGACTGGTGTATCTAGATTGGCGTATCTAGACTGGTGTATCTAGATTGGCGTATCTAGACTGGCATATTGAGATTGGGGGCTGGTTGTGTAGCCACGAAAGAAGTCACGAAAGAAATTTGGCCTTGAAAGATGTCAAATAATAACACGGTTGGCTTAGCTGTTGGCAAACCTCACAAAATATTTTTATTGTTGTTTTTACCCACAATTGGCTTGCCGGGAATTCGGCGCTCATCTGCTTGAGAAGCACGTCAATAAGGGCTAAATGGGCAAACTGAGGGTGTTATCAACAGCCTTTCAGGGTCTAGAGAATGGATGTGACCGCTAAACTACAAGGGTATAGCTTTACAGAAAAGTTATACGACGGCTCGCGGACGTTGGTGTATCGGGGCATACGGGAGGGCAACGCCGATTGTGCGCCGCATGGCGAGTCAAAACCAGTAGTGGTCAAATTTTTAAAGAACGAATTGCCTAGTTTTAATGAGCTAGTAAAGTTTAGCCATCAGTACAGCATTGCCAAAGATATCGATTTGCCGACTATTGTTAGGCCCTTGGCATTGGTTCCGTGCGGCAATGCGAGTGCCCTTGTGATGGAAGATTTTGGTGGTTGTAATCTCAATGTTTTTTTACGGCAATATTGTACAGATCCAGGCTCGAGTTCTAGCTCAAATGCCAGCGCTGTAGAATCTGAGCAGTTTGGCACAAAGCCGGAAGCCAAGCCTAATCAATGGGTTAAGTCGGGGCTTGCGAAGTCACAGCCTGTGACGTTAGAGCCTGTGACGTTGGAGCCTGTGACGTTGGAGCCTGTGAAATTGGAGCCTGTGAAGTTGGGGAACCGCATCGAACACCTCATTCTTTTTTTGCAGATTGCCATCCAAGTTGCTGAAGCCTTAGAAGGGCTAGGCCAACATCGCATCATTCACAAAGACATCAAACCAGCCAACATTCTCATTCATCCTGAAAGCCATCAGATCAAACTGATTGACTTTAGCCTGGCTTCCGCGCTTCCCCGTGAAACCTCCGAACTACAGCATGTCGGGCTTAAAGAAAGCGCCTTAGAAGATGGTTCAGCTAGGGCTTTAGAGGGGACACTGGCCTATCTTGCCCCAGAACAAACGGGCCGAATCAATCGAGGCATTGACTATCGCAGTGATTTTTATGCTTTTGGTGTGACCTGCTACGAACTGCTGACTGGGCGTCTCCCTTTCATTGCCGCAGACCCGATGGATATTATCCATGGACATTTGGCGCAGCAGCCCATACCGCCGAGTGAGCTATGCAATGATACCTTGCCACAGGTTCTGTCAGATTTGGTGCTCAAGCTCATGGCCAAAAATGCCGAAAACCGTTATCAAAGTGCATTTGGCATTAAGCACGATTTGCAACGTTGCCTGCATCAGCTCAAAACGTCTGGCGAAGTAGTACCTTTTAAGCTGGCCAGTGAGGATGTGTGCGATCGCTTCACCCTCTGTGAAAAACTCTACGGTCGTCAACCGGAAGTCGCCCATTTGCTGGCTGCTTTTGACCGTATCAGTCAAGGCAACACAGAACTCATGCTCGTGTCTGGGCCTGCAGGGATTGGGAAAACCGCTCTCATCAAAGAAATCCATCGGCCAATTAGCCGTCAGTGTGGCTACTTTATTCAAGGCAAATTTGAGCAGCGCCAGCACAACACCCCGCTATTGGCGTTTATGCAAGCTTTTCGCGAGCTGATTCGCCTTTTACTCAGCGCCAGCGATACCCAGCTAGAGCAGTGGCGACAAAAGATTTTAGCCATTGCTGACGGCAACGCTCAAGTTTTGATAGCGGTCATGCCCGAGCTAGAAAGCATCCTTGGCCCACAGCCACCCGTAGCCGACTTACCTGCGATCGCACCGAGACTCGCCTCAATCGGCTCATCCAAAAATTTGTACAGGTTTTACAGAGCCCCACCGTCCCCTTGTGATTTTTTTAGATAATCTGCAATGGGCTGACACCACTTCGCTCAAACTGCTGCAACTGTTAATGGCAGATGATGGACATTTAATGATGATTGGTGCATACCGAGACAATGAAGTCTCTAAGAGCCATCTGCTGACGCTAGCAATAGAGGAGATATGCGCCCTCAACACCGCACATGTTAACCGTTTGAGGCTGACGCCGCTCACCCTGCAAGAAACCAATCACCTCGTAGCCGATACCCTGCACCACAGCTTAGAGTTTGCCCAACCTCTAGCTAAACTCATTTATCAAAAAACGGGCGGTAATCCATTTTTGTTGGCCAAGTTTTAGTCGAGCTGCAAGCTGACAACACCATTATCTTTGATTTTATCGAACGCCGCTGGACATATGAATTAGCACACGTTAGCGCCACATTACTCCCCAGCGATGTGGTGGAGCTGATCGGCGTGCGCCTACAAAAGCTCTCGACCACCATCCAAACAGCCCTCAAATTTGCCGCCTGTCTTGGCATGCAATTTGATCTGGCCAGTTTGGCGATCGCCTACCCAAACCCCCTTAGCCGAAATTGCCGAAGCCTTGTGGGGTGCGCTTCAAGCAGGGCTGATCACACCCACTAACAATAGCTATAAAGCTTTCGCACCGGGCGAAGTGAGCAGCTTTGAATCAGTCAATCCTGTCTATCGTTTTTTGCATGATCGCGTTCAAAAGGCGGCCTACGGACTCATTGCACCCAGCCAACAAGCCGCCATTCACTTAGCTATCGGCCAACGTTTACTGGCCCATAGCACTTCAGCAGATTTTTCTGTAGTCGATTTTCCCATCACAGATTTACCTGAAAAAGAGATTGCTCCAGATGAGCACACGGATCGCCCGCCAGCAAATAGCCCTTCATTACAGCCTTTATTACAGCTAGATCAACAGCTTTTTAATATCGTCAATCATCTCAATCGGGGTACTGCCCTACTGACATCAGCGCCTGTACAAACACCAGAATTTGCGCTTCGCCAACTTTTAATGCAGCTCAATTTGCGTGCGGGGCGTCAGGCTAGAGCCAACCAAGACTATTCTGCTGCACTCATGTACTTCACTGCAGGCATTACCCTATTATCTCCCGACAGTTGGCAAACACACTATTCCTTGACGCTTACATTTCACAATGAAGCGGCTGACGTTGCCCATCTCAAGGGTGATTTGGTGAGAATGCAGCAGTACATCGATACGGTGTTGCAACAAACCAATAATCTGCTCGATAAAATTGACGTTTATGAAATCCAAATTCAAGCAGCTATCGGCCAAAACCACTTTTTGCAGGGCTTAGATCTTACCCTTAAGGTGTTAGGGCAGTTCGGGGTAGTGATTGCTGATCAGCCAACGCCGCAAAGGGTTCAGCAAGCACTTTGTGCCACCGCTGAGCGGATTGGCGAAAAACCTATTTTGAGCTTAGTGGATCTCCCGGCGATGGAAGATCCGCAAGCCTTATGGGCGATGCGCCTGTTGGTCAAGGCGGTATCAGCAGCATACATTGCCAGACCCGATATACTGCCGCTGCTAGTGTGCACAGGGATTGATAGCGGCTTAATCTTTGGTCACAGCCCATTATCACCTGTTTTATACGGCTGGTATGGGGCGATTTTATGCGGATTGACCGGTGAGGTTGACCGGGCTCAGCAAATGGGAGATCTTGCCCTGATGCTATTGGCCAGCAGGTCTGTTGACCCTAAAAGCTCTGTTGACACTATCGAAGCTCGGGTGGGTTTACCGGTTTATGGTTTGATTCGTCCTTGGATGGCACCGCTAGCATCGGTGCTGACGCCATTGCAAAAAAGCTACCAGAGGGGCTTAGAAAAAGGTGATAGTGAGTACGCCGCTTGGGCTATGGCAGCTTACGGTCACTCCGCCTACTTAGCAGGCCACAGCCTGGAAAAATTAGCTGAGAAACTGATGGGCGATCGCGATCTTGTAAACCAGCTTCAGCAACCGAGTGCCTACCACCATCTCAGCCTTTACCAACAGGTGACTTTAAACCTGCTGGGCCACAGCCATGACCCCGCTCAGCTAGAGGGCGAAGCCTACAGCCAAAGCCAAACACTGCCCATTCAGCTCGCCGCCAATGACATCACAGGGCTAGCTCATGCCCATATTAACCAAGGCATTTTGGCCTATATTTTTGATCAGCCGCAAACAGCCCAAGCTAGCTTTGATCAGGCTTTGAACTATGTGCAGGGCATCCAAAGTTCTCAGTGGTTACCGGCATTGTGTTTTTACGATTCTCTTGCTTGTTTAGCGATTCCCAAGGTTAGCCAGCTTCCCCGCGTCATTATCAATCAACAGAAGCTTAAAGCGTGGGCCAACCTAGCGCCAATGAATCATCTCCATCGCTGGCACTTAGTAGAAGCTGAGCGGTGCCGATTATCAGACGAAAAGGCCCGTGCCATTGACCATTACGATCAGGCGATCGCCCTAGCACAGGCCAATCAATTGATTCAAGAAGAAGCGATCGCCAACGAATTAGCGGCCAAATTTTATCTGCTGTGGGGCAAAAACCGCATTGCCCAAAGCTACATGAGTGACGCTTACTACGCCTACAGTCGCTGGGGGGCTCGCGCCAAAATTTTAGATTTGGAAAAGCGCTATGCCCAACTACTCGCCGTCATCTTACAAACACAACCCCCTAGACTCTCCTCGACCGATACTATTTTGGCCTATGCCAACACCTGCTCTACCGTCAGTCGTTCTGACACCAGTCGTTCTGACACCAGCCGTTCTGACACCAGCCGTTCTGACACCACGTCAAGTAGCACAGATATTTCTGCAGTGATCGATCTGACGACGCTGCTGCACACATCGCAAATTCTTTCGCGCGAAATTGAGTTAGATAAATTACTCTCTGCGCTGCTAGATGCGGTGGTACAAAATGCTGGCGCTGATAAATGCATCTTGCTGATGCCCCAAGCAGATCAGTGGGTGATTGAGGCATTTTTTGAACGGGGCAAACCACCTGTTCTTTTACAGGCACAACCGGTTAAAACGGGTGACAAACTACCGCTTTCTGTATTCAATCAAGTCAAAAACACCTGTGAACCCGCCGTTATTTTTAATGCTGCCGTGCAGGCATCTTTGAGCGTAGATCCCTATGTGTTACGCACTCAGCCCAAAAGCGTGCTGTGTACTCCAATTCTCAGTCAGGGGAAGCTGATTGCTATTTTGTATTTAGAGAACAATCTCACCATTGGCGCATTTACAGCGAAACAAGTGGAAGTGCTGAATCTGATTTGTACGCAAGCTGCTATTTCACTTGAAAATGCACGGCTTTACCATCAGGCACAGCAAGCGCTAGAAGATTTGCGTCAGTCTCATATACAGCTTGTGCAAAACGAAAAAATGTCGGCTTTAGGCAATTTAGTGGCCGGTGTTGCCCATGAAATTAACAATCCTATTAATTTCTTGCAAGGCAATTTAAAACCTGCGCTCAACTATGTAGAAGATCTCTTCAGCATTCTCGATCTGGTTGAAGAGAATGAGCCCAGAGAAGTCATTTTAGGAGAAATGTCAGAACTAAATTTAGCCTTTATTCGAGAAGATTTGCTCAACTTACTGCATTCAATGAATTTTGGGGTAAGTCGTATTCGCGATATTAGCCATAGCTTGCGCACCTTTTCACGCGCCGACCAGGACTGTAAAACAGCATTCAATATTCATGAGGGACTCGATAGCACACTGCTGATTTTGAAGCATCGTTTAAGATCTGGCGATAGCCGTCCGTCTATTAAAGTGGTTAAAAACTATGCCAGTTTACCAAACATCCACTGCTTCGCTGGCCAGCTCAATCAGGTGTTTATGAATCTCATTGCCAATGCGATTGACGCGATTGAAGAAGACAATGAGCAAAAAACTCTAGCTGAACTAGCGGCGAAACCTAGCCAAATTACGATTACCACCGCTCTGGCGAACGAGCACACGGTAATGATTCGCATCGCCGACAACGGCCCTGGAATGGATGAGGCGGTACAGGCACGTGTGTTTGATCATCTGTTTACAACGAAACCGGTCGGTAAGGGGACGGGTTTGGGGCTAGCGATTGCCTATGCCATTGTGGTGGAAAAGCATGGGGGAATGCTGACGGTTTGTTCCGAGATAGGGGCAGGGACAGTATTTGAGGTGACGTTGCCGGTTGGGGGGTAAGGAAAACGAAAAGGGGCAGGAGGACGAGAAGGGGTCAAGGGAAGAAGGGGATAGGGGAAAAGGAAGAGGGGAAGGGCTAGGTGTTTTTTTGGTCGATGGCTAAGGCTTGTTCTAAGGCTGCTTTTTCTTTTGCCCGGTGGGCGTATGGCTGCAACTCATCGAGGCTTAAGCCCGATAAAATGCTGAGATTTTCTAGGCTCATGGCTTTCATTAAGAGTTCTATGCACCAAGTTTGGCGGGCTTGAAAGGGGGTTACAAGGGGATTGTTGGTTGTCATCGCTGGATGAGTCACGGTGGAATCGGTTACGATGGCGTTCCATAGAGCGATAATGCCTGCAAACTTTAAAGGTTCACCACTGTCTTCAATAAAGACATAGGGGCTGGTGTCTGTGCGACTTTTGAGCCATTGGGTGAGCGGATTTTTGAGGTAGGTGCCGTAGCGATGGCCCATAATCCATCGGTTTAAAGGGACTTGTCTAGGCATTGGTTGGGCCATTGGTTGGGCCATTGGTTTGGCCATTGGTTGGGCTCCTGGCTGATGGGCGGGGCCGGTGAGGGTGAGGATATGCTGGGTTTTACTGCTGAGTGAGTGCGATCGCAATAATTCGGCAGCTTCTTCTACTCGTAGCCCTGCGCCGAAGAGAACGTAGGCCAAGGCATAGGCTTGGGTTCCTTGTTTTTCGCTTTTTGCAAGAGCGATCGCACGGTTTCAGCAGACAGATCGGCCACCCCTTGGACGCTGCGATCAGGCCCTGCAGACGATGACGATCGCTCTGGCGAAAACAATCTATTGATATCCGCCAAAAATTCTGTTTGGCTTTGCCATAAACGCTGTTCACCGCTGGTAAATTCCATAATGGCTCGCCCCAAAATCAAGGTATTTAAGAGACTTGCGCCTGCATCTACAGACAATTGTGCAGGGAAGCGGAGCGACGCATTTTGCAGATAAGCGACGGTTTGCTGATTAGCCTGATGCATCGCATGGCTGATGGCCGCTAAGTTTTCAGCAGGAGATTGACCCGCTTCGCCAATAAGCGATCGCACCAGTTCTGGCACGCTTCCTAATAGTGATAAGCCCAAAGCCCCATAGGCTTTTAGCGGCTCATCGGCATCGGCAATTTTAGTGAGTGCCGCTTGCATTTCGTCCAGGATAGGCGCTTCCTGGACGACGGCCAAAAGCAAGCCTTGCTTGCTACCAAACTGGCGAAACAAGGTGACCTCATTGACCTCAGCTTGTTCGGCAATTTGCTTGGTTGTCGTTGCAGTAATACCCTGAGCTGAAAATAGCGCTAAAGCTGAGCTGACAATACGTTCTCGACTAGATGTTTTTTTCTCAGCCATGGCCTTAGCACCCCCACCGTGAGGTTTCATTGAGGTTTTATTGAGGTTTTATTGAGGTTTTATTGAGGTTTTATCAGGATTAAAAAAGGATATCAGTTAGCGACAAGGAAGATGCACAGGAAGGCGTACAGGAAAATGCACAGGAAGGCGTACAGATGTTTTCAATTCATTTTGCAAGTGACACTTGCAAAATGAAGATTGGGTGCGCTATGCTTTTCATGCAAGCATCACTTGCAACATCCTAGCATCTTCAAGCATACTATGAACACTCGCCTCCCACACAGCCTCCCACACAGCCGCATACCCGGTGTGAAAACGGCTCCAAGCTTTTCTGGCTCTAATCTTCACCCTGACTCGTTGCCTGCCCCAAAGAACTCGCAATCTCAAAAGCCGACCGACAAAATTAGCTGGGCCACCGTTGGCTTCTTTGCTGGGTTTCATGCTCTAGCTTTACTGGCACCTTGGTTTTTTTCTTGGTCAGCGCTAGGCGTTGCCATTTTCTTTCATTGGCTATGTGGCAGCATTGGAATTTGCCTCGGCTATCATCGATTGCTCAGCCACCGTAGCTTTCGCGTGCCCCAATGGTTGGAGTATGTGATTGCAACGATCGGGGCATTGGCCCTACAAGGTGGCCCCACGTTTTGGGTGGCCGGACACCGTCAGCATCACGCTTTTACTGAAGATATTGAAAAAGATCCCTATTCTGCGAAAAAAGGCTTTTGGTGGAGCCACATGATATGGATGTTTTACCTCAAGCCAGAAGTGTTTGATCGCCGGGTATATGCTAAAAATGCACCGGACATTGCGCGCGATCGCTACTACGCCTTTTTAGATAAATACTTTTTGCTACTGCAAGTGCCCGTTGCATGTCTGCTATATGCCCTTGGGGGATGGTCATTTGTGATTTACGGAGTATTTGTGCGCGCCGTTGCGCTGTGGCACTGCACTTGGCTGATTAATTCTGCCAACCACATGTCAGGCTATCGCCATTTTGACAGTGACGACAACTCCCGTAACCTCTGGTGGGTAGCCCTTCTCACCTATGGTGAAGGCTGGCATAACAATCACCATGCCTTTCCCAAAATGGCTAAAGCAGGGCTTGCACCTTGGGAAATCGATATGACCTGGTGGCTGATTAAAGGGCTCAAATCTGTAGGGCTAGCGACTAAAGTGGTGATGCCCCCTGCTAAAGCACAGGTGTAAGGTCAAACCGTCAACTCAAGCATTCTGATTGGCACCTGTATGGTACGGCCAGCGCTCATAACAGGCTGAGGAAATCTCATTAACAGGAACTATGGGAACAATTAAATTATGAAGTTGCTATTAATTCACCGATACTTCCGGTGAATTAATTACTGTATAGCCGCATATAACCTTGACGATGAATACTGATCCTGCCGTTATCGCTGATTTATCTGGCTATACTATCGTTGAGAAACTCTCTGATGACCCATGCATATTGAATGAATCGGGCATAGAAGTCTATCGAGCACTTCAAATAAACTCTCAGCAACCAGTGGTTATCAAAGCGCTATGCCATACCCATCCGAGTGCTGGGATGCTGGCACAGTTTCGCAATCAATATGAAATAGCTCGGCATTTAGATCATCCTGCATTTACCTCCCCATTGTTATTAAAGCGCTGGGGTAATCGGGATGCACTGATAATGCCCGATGAAGGGTTTATCGCTTTGACCCGCTACCGTCAGCAGCTAGCGGGTCAGCCATTAAGACAAGCAGCCGAGCCGCAAGGCAATCTGAGCGTAGTTACCGGGCTAGAAATCGCCATTCAACTAGCCGATGCGCTGCACTATCTCATAGGGCAGCGGATTATTCACAAAGATATCAAACCAGATAATATTCTCATCCATCCTCAAACCGGCCAAATTAAACTCATCGACTTTAGCATTGCTTGTCTTTTGCCCAAGGAACATCAACAACTTGCCAACCCCACTGGGCTAGAAGGCACCCTCGCTTATATTTCTCCTGAACAAACTGGGCGAATGAACCGAGCAATTGACTATCGCAGTGATTTTTATGCCCTTGGAGTCACAATTTACGAACTGCTGACAGGGCAATTGCCCTTTACGAGCGATGATCCGATGGCATTGATTCACAGCCACATGACCCTGCCGCCCCCTGCCGCCCATGAGATCAACGCTGCAGTGCCACCCATTTTGTCTGCAATTGTCATAAAGCTGATGGCAAAAAATGCCGAAGACCGCTATCAGAGCGCCCTAGGACTGAAATATGACTTACAGCGCTGTCGAGACGAGTTCCTCAAAAAAGAGCACAACCCTGCCGACACACAAGATGGATCACTCAGTGAATTTAAGCTGGGTGAGAAAGATATTAGAGATCAATTCTTGATTCCTGAAAAACTTTATGGACGTCAAGAAGAAGTGACAGCGCTGTTAAATGCCTTTGATCGTGCCAGTAAAGGCCAGCCAGAACTGATGCTGATAGCGGGTTTTTCTGGAATTGGGAAAACTGCCGTGGTCAATGAGGTACACAAACCGATGACCCGCCAAAATGGCTACTTTATTCAAGGCAAATTCGATCAGTTCAACCGCAGCGTTCCTTTTTCCGCCTTTGTGCAGGCTTTTCGAAGTTTAATGGGGCAATTGTTAGGAGAATCCGACGGGACTTTGCAACGGTTAAAACAACAAATTATCCAAGCCGTCGGCACTAGCGCTCAGGTCCTCCTTGAAGTAATTCCCGAGCTTGAATATATCATTGGGCCACAGCCTGCGGTACCGGAACTCTCCGGTAGTGCGGCCCAAAACCGCTTTAACCTCACGTTGAATCAGTTCGTTAGTGTTTTTACTACCGCAGAGCATCCTTTAGTCATTTTTTTAGATGACTTGCAGTGGGCCGATTCAGCTTCCTTAAATCTGCTGAAGCTGTTGCTGAGTGAATCAAGATCAAGCTCAAAAACGGACTCAGGAAAAGCCCCAAAAATCGGCCATTTGTTGATCGTAGGCGCTTACCGAGACAATGAGGTGTGGCCGGTTCATCCGCTGATGTTGACCCTCGATGAAATCAAAAGACAAAGCACACCATTCACTACACTGACATTAGCCGCTTTGGAGCACCATGACATTACTGGTTTAGTCGCTGATGCGCTGCTGTGCTCACCTGATGTGGCATTGCCCCTGTCAAAGCTGATCTACACCAAGACTCAGGGCAATCCATTTTCACCACTCAGTTTTTGCAAGGATTGTATGCCGAAGGCTGGATTACCTTTAATGTTGAGATGGGCTATTGGCAATGCGATCTCGCTCAAGTCAGTCAGTTAGCACTGACAGATGATGTGGTGAGCTTTATGGTAGGGCAGTTGCAAAAGCTGCCAGCCGCCACACAGACTGTGTTAAAACTAGCGGCCTGCATTGGCAATCGCTTTGACTTAGAGACGTTGACAATTGTGTGTCAACGCAGTCGAGAGCAAGTGGCAGCCGACTTATGGCAAGCGCTACAAGCAGGTTTGATAATTCCAGAAAGTGAAACTTACAAGTTTTTTCAAGGGAACAAACAGCCTGATGAAATGGCCGATACCTTACCTGAACAGACCTTGCCCACCAGCGCGATGACCGTTGGCTACCGTTTTTGCACGATCGCGTCCAGCAAGCAGCGTATTCACTGATTCCAGAGCGCGATAAACAGGCGATTCATCTCAAAATTGGTCAGCGCCTTTTACAAGAGACAGCCTCACGAGAACAGTCACAGGCGTTCTTTGCCATGGTTGGTCAGCTCAATAAAGGGCGAAATCTGTTACAGACCTCCCAAGAGCGAAATCATTTAGCTCAGCTAAATCTCAAAGCTGGACGTAAGGCAAAAGCGGCTACAGCCTATAGCACTGCGGTGGATTACTGTAATGTGTCACGTCAACTGCTGTCAGAAAATAGCTGGCTGAGCAACTATGCAACCACATTAGAGATTTTTGTTGAATCTTTAGAGTCTGAATATTTGAGTACTAATTTTGACGTCATAGAACCACTAGCCGCAACGATTCTAGAACAGACTCAAGATATTCTCGACAATATTAAGGTTCATGAGGTGAGAATTCGAGCTTGGATTGGGCAAGGCGATCAGCATAAAGCTTTAGAGATTGGGCTGAAAGTACTGTCAATGCTAGAGATTACCTTACTCGAAGAGCCTCCACAGGTAGCTAGCGATATTTCAGCACTGATTGATGCACCCACGATGAGTGATCTGCACAAACTAGCTGCTATGGATATTATGACGGGGATTATTACCTCGGCTTGGGCCGTAAGTCCTATTGACTTTCGGCGGCTAGCTTTTACGATGGTATCGCTGTCTTTGCACTATGGTAACTGCCCAGCGTCCTCATTTGGCTATGCTTGGTATGGCACCATCTTGTGCGAAGTGTTTGGAGAAATTGATACAGGCTATGCGTTCGGACAGTTGGCAGTGGCCTTAGTGAATCATTTTGATGAGCGTACGCTACGCGCTAAAGTTTTAAATATCTATGCGACTTGTATTGGGCCTTGGAAAAGCCATGCCAAGCACTGTTTAGACTTTCATCTCGATGGTTTGCAAGCAGGTTTGGAGACGGGAGATCTGGAATTCGCTAGCTACGACGCAGCAGAACATGCTCAATATCTGTTTTTGATAGGAAAGCCTTTGACACAGGTGAAAGAAGATTGCCAGCAAAAGCTCTCGATTATCAAATATCTTGAACAGGGCTTTCACATTGACTATTTAGCCCCTTGGTTTCAAGCAACTTTGAATTTGCTCGGACACAAGCAAGATGCACGCAAAGAGAGTCGTGACAAAAAGACCAGTGAAAGTCCAACGCTTTTAGACGGAGAGATTTATCGTGAGCAAGATCGTCTGCCAGCGCTAGTGAACAAAAACAGTTGACATTAGTCTTTGTGACATATTTTGTCAAAAGCTTTTTATGCTACGTGTTTGCAGAATACGAGCAGGCACTAGCGTATGGAAAAATTGCGCGAGAGCACAATACGGGGGTTGCTGGCAGCTTATTTATCCCGACTGAAATGTTTTACTCTTCTTTGGCGCGCATGGCTTGCTTGAACCAAATGAGCCTAGCTCAGCAGTTGCAAGCACGAGAAGATATTGCTAACTGTTTGACGAAATTAAAACACTGGGCCAAATACGCACCTGAAAATTATCAGCACAAGTGCGATTTAATAGCGGCTGAACTCGCTAAATATGACAAACGCTACATGGATGCCATAGAAGGGTATGACGCGGCGATCGCCCATGCGAGAAACAATGAATATCTCCAAGAAGAGGCGATCGCTAACGAGCTAGCGGCTAAATTCTATCTAGATTGGGGAAAAGAGAGAATTGCTGCTAGCTATATCCAGGAAGCTTATAGCTGTTATGCTCGCTGGGGAGCAGGTGCTAAGCTCGAACAGCTTAGATACCTCTACTACCAGTTACTATCTCCTATTTTCAATCCAATCGTCAATCGATTCATTCGCTATCCACACTATCCACACTGTCCACGTGGGCTGCTCTTTCGAATTCAACCCTTTCGAATTCAACCCTTTCGAATTCAACCCTTTCGAATTCAACCCTTTCGACGTCCACTTTTACCCATTCAACTGCCCATTCAACTGCCCATTCAACGCTCGGGCGTAATTCTCTTCAGTCTGGGGAGACACAATCTCCTTATGCTAACACCAATACTGCTTTAGACTTAATTGCGATTCTCAAAACATCCCAAGCTATTTCTAGCACGATTGATCTCGATCAGTTGCTGAGTCAGCTCACCCATATTGTTTTGCAAAATTCAGGGAGCGATCGTTGCGCAATTATGCTCTGGGAGCCGAAGGGTGATATTCAAGTGCGGGCGATCGCAACCCTAGAGACCATCGATTTATGCCCGATTGCCCTAAGAGAGCACTCATTTACCCGTTCAGCTCATTCGCTACGTTAAGCGAACAGGTCAGCTAGCAGTCATCAACAACATTAATCGCGACGATTTACCGGTTGCTGATGCTTACCTCAGCGCAAAAATGCCCGCGAGTGTCCTGTGTTTGCCGCTCATAGATCGCACACAGCTACGCGGAATTTTGTATGTGGAAAATCAAACCACCAGCGGCGTTTTCCATGCCGAGCGGTTGACCTTAATCAATTTTCTAGCGACTCAAGCTGCAATTGCCCTGGAAAATGCTCGACTCTACCAGCAGTCTCAAGCCTATGTAAAACAGATTGAAGAATCGCAGCTACAGCTAGTACAGAGCGAAAAAATGTCAGCGCTAGGTAACTTGGTAGCAGGTGTGGCCCACGAAATCAACAACCCCTTAGGATTCGTCGCTGGCAACGTCAAAGAAGTTCATCGTGCGCTAGCTGATATCACTGAATGTCTCCAAATTTATAGGGACACCTTTCCGGAGCCAGGAGAAGAAATCGACGAACTCCTTGAAGAGATAGATATTGATTTTGTCCTGAAAGATGTCTCAAAAATGCTGGACTCGATGAAAGTAGGCTGCCAGCGTATTCGCAGCATTAGTAACAGCTTGCGGATCTTCTCAAGGGCAGATACAGAATCCAAATTTAAAGCAGACATGCATGAAGGTATCGAAAGCACGCTGCTCATTCTTAAATATCGTTTAAAGGCCACTGACCTACGCCCAGAAATTGAAATCATTCGAGACTACGGCACATTGCCAGAAATCGACTGTTTCCCTGGGCAGATTAACCAGGTGTTTATGAATATACTGGCCAATGCGATCGATATGTTCGATGAAATGGCTGAAAGGACAACTTTCAAGCACTTTCAGGCCAATCCCCAGCAGATTACCATTCGCACTCAGCTAACAGCCTCCCACGGTATAGAAATTAGCATTTTTGATAACGGTAAAGGCATGTCTGAAGCGGTCCGCTCGAAAATTTTTGATCGCAAATTTACCACCAAAGTTGTGGGTAAAGGAACCGGATTAGGGCTGGCGATCGCACGTCAAATTATGGTCGAAAAGCACGGCGGCAGCCTAACGGTAAACTCAAAACTAGACCAGGGAACTGAATTTTTAATCTGTCTGCCCCAATCATCTGTCTGATCCAATCATCTGCATCAACTGGCCTGCATGAACTGGTCTGGGCCTATTCGGTCATTTCAGCCATCTCAAGCATTTCGCTCAGCGATGTAATGGTGTAGCCTTGAGCCTTGAGCCTAGGGATGACAACTTTTAATGTCGCCACCGTCCTTTGTCCACGACCTTTTTGGCCATTTACCGAATCGCCATCGTGCAACACAATCACATCTCCTGAGCGGACAGTATGTAAAATAAACGCTGTGGCAAACCAGGAAAAAGGCACATGGGTATCGTAAGGAAACACACTGCCTAAAACAAGCCGGTAACCGTGCCGGTGGGCAATGTTCACCATCTCAGTGTTGTACCATCCCATCCCAGGACGCAGCCAGCGAAGTTGCCCAGGCCGCTCAGCCTGTGGGCTATTTAACTCGTCTAGATCACCCTGCAGATAGGGCAAAAAAGTCTGCTCTGCGGCCAGCAAATCAGCCTCAAACTCATCGGGTGTCATGCGAATGCTAGGCTCATCGGCTGTCAGGTGATTGCCTAATTCATGGCCATCACGCACCATTTGCTCAATGACGGCGGCGCTTTCAGATACAACATGGCCACTAATGTTAAAAAAAGTCGCCTTGACATTGTATTGATGCAGCACAGCTAAAATATCGCCAGTCGCTGTACTAGGGCCATCGTCAATCGTCAGCGCGACAACTTTAATCGGGTCAGGCGATTTTGGCAGCGTCAGCGCATAAGTGGCCCCAGGCATCACCCGTGAGAGCACCGTGAATAACCAGCGGGGCTGAGCCAAAAGCACAGCTAGCCCGATCACAGGCAGCAGAACATAGAGATATCGTTTTGCGCGTCTGCGCCAAGCTCTTTGGGCAGATATGCGAGAAGATTTTGAGGCAGATTCTATGGGCACATTAGGCGGCTTTACCATCGGTTTTAGGGTGACATGATTTGGGGGCAGTCTATCTGCTGACCGGTGAGGCAATGCCGCGGTAATGTGCCAGAATGTTGACGTTATATACAAGCAAGCGTTTACTATGGCATCCTCCTCCGGCGTGACGATTCAAGCTGTACAGGCTATTGGCCTGACGGTTTCTGATGCTGAGATAGCAACTAACTTTTTTACCGGGGCCTTCGATTTTACGGTAACTGCCGATACCGTTGTCAGTGGCGACGCCATCAGCTATCTGTATGGCGTGCCCCATGCCCAAGTGCGTATTGTCTCATTGCAATTAGGCTCAGAAACTATCCGTCTGATGGAATTTTTAGGTGTGGACAGTCGGCCTGTTCCGGCAGGTAGCAAAAGCAATGACCTCTGGTTTCAGCACTTTGCGATTATCGTCAGCGATATGGATAAGGCCTATGCTCAGCTCAAAAAGTTCTCCTTTAGCCCGATTTCTCCAGAGCCGCAAACCCTACCCAATGATATTCAAGCCTTTAAGTTTCGAGATGACGATGGCCATGCCCTAGAGCTTTTAAAGTTTCCAGCCGGTTTGGGGCCTGACTATTGGCAAGCAAAAGATAGGCTTTTTTTGGGGATAGATCATTCGGCCATTTCAATTGCGAATACGGAGCGTAGTTTGGCGCTATACCGCGATGTATTGGGCTTGACGCACCAGGGAAGCTTTACCAATATTGGCATTAAGCAAGAGACGATGGACAATTTGTTTAGCGCCAAGGTGATTGTGACTTCCTTAACACCTGAGATGGGACGGTTAGGGTGGAATTTTGGATTATTTGACGCCCCCAGGGGCACGAGCTTTTCCTATTGATCAACAAACCAGTGACCTCGTGCATATGCACTTTGAAATGCTGGTAGAAGATATTGATAGCGCGGTGGAAGCGTTAGCAGCAGCACCGATGGACCTGTCGGTGCAGTTTGTCTCACCGAAGGTGATAGATGTACCTGAGGTACTGCCTTTTAATCGGGCGGCGCTGTGGCGAGGCCCAGATGGTCATAACGTTTTGTTGGTTCAGAATTAGCGCTAGATATGAATACCAAAGGCTAAAGCTCAATCGTAAAAAAATACAAGGAGTTATCTGTTGGACACTGCGATCGCACTACTGTCTGGGCTGTATCCTGAGTTTATAGCAGGCCCGCAGGGCTATATGCTGCTGATTTTTCGAGCAGTCGTTGGGCTGTTGTTTATTCTGCACGGCCTGCCAAAGATCAAAAATCTGAAAACATGGTCGGCGGCATTGGGAGCACCGCTGCCGCTGTGCATGTTGTCAGCAAGCTTTATGCTGATGGGCGGCACTGGTCTGATTTTAGGGGTGCTAACCCCTTTTTCCAGTATCTCTATTTTGGTCTCTATGCTGTATGCCCTGGTCTTAGAAATTATCAATGGTGACCCCTTGGTAGCGCCCGACCCCTATGAGCTAGGAGCGTTTTACGAGGGGCCAGATGGTCGTAAGGGCGAGCCACCCAGTATGGAAAAAGCGCTGATGTTTAGCGTGATGCTAAGCTTGATTATTGTGTTTGGGCCGGGGGCCTATTCAGTAGATGCGCTGCTGCTGAGGCTGTGATCGGGCTGCGATCGCACATAAGCTATGCTCAGACCGGCTGCCACCAAGAGCACGCTCGCGCCTGTCCACATCGCCCCTTGTATCCCTGAGATAAAAGACTGGTGAATCAATCCCTGCAGCTCGCTAAAAGAGAGTGTTGCACTCCCTTGCTTCAACAGTAGCATGAGCCGCTGAGGCTGGGTCGCACCATGGCTCAGGGCTTCAGCGACAATCGCTTGTCTCACGCCAGCATCAAGGCCAGTAGTGGTCAGCACTTGAGTGAGGTGAGCGCCCATCTGGTGGGTAAAAATCCCACCTTGGACTGCAATTCCGAGCGCTCCTCCCAACCGCGTACTGGTGTTCGTCAGTGCTGCGGCAATACCGGATTGATCATCTGAGGCGGTTCCCATGGCTGCAGCCGTCAGCGGCGATAGACTCAAGCCCACCCCAAATCCGACTAACATGAGTTGCCCAACCATCGCCTCAAAAGGCGTGTCGGCCTGCACTTGACTCAAAGAAAGTACTGCGATCGCGGCGATCGTAAAACCAACAGTGATGGTACAGCGCCAGCCTAGTCGCGCAGAGCAGTAGCCAGAGATGATAGAAGCAAAAATGAATGACCCATTCAAAGGAAGAAATCGCAACCCTGTAGCCACGGCTGAATAGCCCTGCACCTGCTGTAAAAATAGACTAAATAAAAACAAGGAGACTCACCAAACATAAAAAACAGCAAGATGTTGATGATAATTGCCGTGGTAAATGTTGGTTGCTGAAAGAGCGTCAACGGCAGCATGGGCCTAGCACTGTAACGCTCTACAACCACAAAGGCGATCGCACTGCCCAAGCTCAAGAGTCCCAAACCCAGCCCCCGCCACAATGTCATGCCATCACCGCCCATCAGCAGCGTGATCAAAGCAGCCAGCATAGTCACGCTCAAAAGTGCGCCCAACCAATCCATCTGGAGCGCAGACCGGCCAGTCAAATAGACTCGTCGTCTATAGCGGTCACCGTGCCAGCCCGCAGGCACCGCCCGGCAGGTCAGCCCAAAAGTCATCATACCTAAAGGCACATTCAAAAAGAAAATGCTGCGCCAGCCTAGGGTATCGATGAGCAGCCCTCCCAGCGCTGGCCCCACAATCAGCGCTAAGCCAGACACTCCAGACCAAATGCCAATAGCCTTCGTTCTCTGTTGGAGATTGGGAAACGCATCGACCAAAATAGCCAAAGACGTTGGCAAAAGTGCAGCGGCACAGATGCCTTGGAGCAACCGTCCGACAATGGCTATTTGCCCACTTGCCGATAGCCCGACCAGCACAGAGGCAACAACAAAGCCGACTAGCCCCATCAGAAACAAGCGCCTGCGACCATAGGTATCGCCTAGGGTGCCTGCTGGTAGCACAAGGCAGGCAATCGGCAACAGATACGCATTCACCATCCATTGCAATCCAGCGACCGACATGCCGAGTTGGGCCTGTAGGCTAGGCAAGGCCACATTCACCACCGTATCATCCAAAGCAGCCATAGATAGGGCCAAACACATGGCACTGAGGGTCAGAATTTGTTGTTTGCGCTGGATGGCATGATCTCGAATGGCATGATCTTGAATGGAGTCGTTTTGTGCTACACCGTTCTCTACCACACGTTTGACGATAGCCTCGCCTTTGGTTTTACTGTTCATTGAGCCTGCCCTCCAGCATTGGTTTCGCGATTGGCTTCACGATTGGCCAATAAAGCTTCGATTAAATCACATACCTCATAGACAGCTCGGTTGTTGTAGCGGCTAACAGCCTGTTGATAGCGATCTAAAGTAGCCGGGTCAAGCAACTGTTCTACCGCATCGGCTATCTGAGAAAAGTGCCGCAAGACAATGCCCATATTTTCTTGTTCAATCCAGGTGGCATTGTAGCGCTCATGGATGAGGGTTGAGAAGTTGCGCTCAGTCACAACCGGCAGGTTCATCGCTAGGGCCTCACTCAGGCTTCCAGGCCCTGGCTTGCCGATAAAAAAATCTGCTAATGCCATGTATTTGGGCACATCTGATGTAAAACCAATGGCCAAATGTTTCTGTGTAGAGACTGACGCAGCGAGCTTGTCGATCAGGGCTTGATGATGACCGCATAGAAAAATCAACTGTAGGCGATCGCCCATTATCTCAAGCTTTTGAGCAATTTTGAGCATGGTATCAGCACCATTGCCACCAAACATCACCAGTCCGGTGAGGCGATCAGGTGCTAGCCCTAGCTCCATACGCGATCGCGCAATATCACCAAAATCAACCGCATCCGGCGGTTGAAAACGCGGGTGAATCACCATCCCAGATGTGGCCACAATTCGCTCAGCTTTTACCCCTAATGCCTTAGCCTGTGCGATCGCCCGTGGCTTGCCGCAGACAATATAGCTATCGGTACGGGGCTCAATCCAAAAGCCCGGTGGCTCATCAGCAAAGTCAATCATGACCGTGATATAAGGCGTCCCTGGCAAAGTCTCCTCTAGCGCCTGCCACAATACCTGATTGCACATCGTGACAACAGATACCACCATATCAGGCTGTTGCTGTTGCCAATAGCGCTTAAAATAATCCACCGCAAAAAAGTATTAAGCTTTACCAGCAGCTTATTGAGATTCATCTGCAATGGCCATAACCACGTCCAGCCCCGTTTGAGCATAGTGTTATAAAGCTCTGAGACCGAACTGCCTAGCCACTGATAGGCATTAAGACTTTCCTTAGACTGGCTCATCTGTGCCATGATGTCATCCATATCTGTTACCTGAAACTGATAGGAAAACACATAAGGTCTTCTCTGCGGCTGATGCTGACGTTCTGTCAACACCGCTCGAAGCGCCTGATAAGTAGCATAGTGGCCGCCACCGCCTTTGCCTGTAACAACGTTAATCACAACAGGCCGTTTAGATGTACTTGCAGATACGTCAACAGGTGTTTCTAAAATAGACATGGTTCCACTTCAATATGCGTTCAATATGCGACTATATAGCTCCAAACCCACGGATAAAAAACAAACACACCAAAGCATTACCCAAGGGAATACAAAAGTTGTCCGTCCCTCTCGGAGCAACCAGTTCCACCAGAGTGGTCATACAGGCAATAGAGAAACACATCAGCCACCACTGCCAAGGCAAAGCATTAAAAAAAACAACCAACAGCAAAGGCACCAAACTCCCCACAAAAACCGAACCTGTTCCCAGTAAAGACTTTCGATTAATTTCACCGATTCCCCAAACTCGAAGTTTTTGTTTTCCCCATATCGTGCCAATGATCTCACCTAGGGCATCACCAATGGTAATCGGCAGAAAAATCAGCGATGGCAGTAATAAAAGATAGCTGACATCAGCCAAACCGTTGATGGCAAAATCTTCCAACAAAATCAAGGGGAACAGGCTCAGAAATGAGAATTGAGCCACAAAAATATTTTTTCTGCCGTATATGCCATCGCGGATTCGACTAGTAGCACCGTATATGATTCCAGCCAAACCAAATACCTTGTTGGAAGAATAGCTGATCATAAACAGACAAACCGCAATCACCTGGAAAATAACCGTCACCTTAAAAGATATTTGCGTGTCTTTAATCACTAAGTTTAAAATGGCCAACCTCCAGCAACCGGTGACGATATGCAGAAGTTTGCGAGAAAGACCATCTACAATTCTCAGCTTTTTATCACCATATTTATCAACAAAATATTTTAGGTCAAAATCCTGTTTGCGATTGGAAAAGATCAGCCTCCGTTCTGCTAAAGGTATATTGAGATAACCCAGGAGTGACCACTTAAACAAGGCCAACAAAGGATAGAAAATCATCAGCTCTATCACTAATGCCATAAAATAAAGCAACGCCTTGTGAGCCAATAAAAACGAATAAGGTAGGGGAAAAGAAGTCATCGATTAATTTACTTTGCAAATGAAGGTGAACAATTGCCCTACGTCAGAAAAATCTGGATTAAGACAATCAGCTTGAAATCAATGGATTAAAACAATTGGATTAAAACAATTGGGCTAAAACAATTAGACTAAAACAGTTGATATTATGGCGTCAGCACGCTCGCTAGACTTTCGCTTGGCTAATGTTGCGTGACTAAGGCGTGCTCAACTGAGCGATCCTGACTCAGCAGTTGTTGTAACAAATCAGCCACTTCAAAAACACCTCGGTTGTTGATAGCTGTTGCATTGGCCTGATATTGAGCAAAGCTGTTAGGTTCAAGGAATTTTTCTACGGCCTTGTGTACCCGCTTAAAATTCTTAATCACCAACCCTACTTGATTTTCTTCAACCCATTCAGCGTTATAGCGCTCGTGGATCAAGGTTGCTGCGCTACAGTCTGTAATCACAGGTAGGTTCATCGCTAGGGCCTCGCTCAAACTACCGGGGCCAGGTTTGCCAATAAAGAAATCCGATAGCTGCATATAGTACGGTATCTCTTCTGTATATGGAATAATAAAACGACTTTGTTGACTAGGAAGCTGTTGTAAGGTGTCAGCCAAGGCTTGATTACGACCGCATAGAAAAATCAGTTGGAGATCGGCGTGATAACGCTCCAATGCTTGGGCAATATCGAGCATAACCTTTGAACCATTACCGCCAAACATCACAACGCCCGTCAGCTTATGCGGAGCCAACTGAAGCTTTTGGCGTTCTGTGGCAACGTCAAGGTCGCAGCGCTGATAAAACTTGGGATGAAGTACTAAACCTGATGATCTCACAAGACGCGATTCATCAATGCCCAGCAATCGCCCCTGTGCCATTGCTTTTTCCGTTGGGCAAACAATAATATTATCAGCTTCAACATCCATCCAAAAATCTGGCGGATAATCAGCCAAATCTACCATTGCCGTGACATAGGGCGTTCCAGGCTTGGCCTTATTCAAGCTCTGCGACAAGCCTTTATTGTAAAGCGGCATAAACGAGATCACCAGATCGGGCTGTTGCGCTTGCCAGTGCTGTTCAAAAAAATTACACCCTACCTCATAATTTAGCTTCACCAAAAACTTGTTCAGCCGCATTTTCAACGGCCACATCCATGTCCAGCCGCTTTTGAGCATCAAGTTGTACAAATCATGACCGCTCATACCAAACAATTCATAAGCATTTTGAATTTCATTTTGGGCAGTAAGCTGGGTGATAATTTCATCCATATCTGTCACCTGAAATTCCCACGGAAACTTCTGTTGCTCGGCAAATGCCTTCAGGGCTCGATAACCAGCGTAGTGGCCGCCGCCGCCCTGTCCGGTAACGACGTTTATTTTAAGTTTTGGTTGAATTAAAGATGTTGTATCAGTCATCATAAAAAAGCTCCTGTTTCCAGTCAAAATCAAATTGAAAATCACATCACAAGCCAGTCAAAATTAAATCAAACCCAAAATATTTGAATACCGCCGGACTTAGCTCACCACCAGAGGACGCGCAATTTCTTTTTCAAAAAGACCTAAAGCCCTTGTGACAGCCTGATCCATGTTGTAGTACTTATAGTCACCGAGCCTGCCTGCAAAGAGAACACTACCCTTGAGCGTTTTTACCTCTTTGAGATATAGCGCGAGTCGCTCACGATTTTCTGCCCTCGGAATAGGGTAGTAAGGGTCATTTCGCCCAGGAATATACACTTGGGGAAACTCTTTGACCAAGGTTGTTTTAGGAGACACTTGTCCGGTTAAATACTTTTGCTCAGTAATGCGGGTAATGTCGTAATCGTTGGGATAGTTTACCGTCCCAACCTCCTGATAGTGTTCTTGATCGAGCGTTTCAAAGCGAAAATCAAGGCTGCGATAGGGCATCTCACCATAAACATAGTCAAAAAACTCATCAATTGGCCCCGTGCAAACAGCCCGATCAAAACGGATATCGTTAATCACTTCTCGATAGTCCGTCTTGAGCAGTACCTTGATATGAGGATGTTCAATCATCCGCCGAAACATTTCTGTATAGCCCTGCTGCGGCATCGCCTGATAGGGATCTTGAAAATACCGATTGTCGCGGCTGATATAAATGGGCACCCGCGCAGTAACACCACTATCTAGTTCCTCGGGCTTTAGGTTCCACTGCTTTTGGGTGTAGTGTAAGAATATGTTGTTGTAAATGTAATCAGCCAAAAAGGCCAGATCGCCACTGCTACTTTCTCTCAGTTGAAGAATGGGCACCTTTTTACCAAAGCCGAAATTATCTAGCAAGAGATCTTCTAGCTTTTCAGCGTAGCGGGGCGGAAATAGGGCATACAATGTGTTGAGATTAAAGGGAATGGGCACCTTTTTGCCATCAACAACGGCCAATACGTGGTGATAGTAAGGTCGCCATGTGGTAAATCGCGAAAGATAATCCCACACAGGCTTGGACTTGGTATGAAAAATGTGCGGCCCGTATTTATGCACTAAATGGCCATGTTCGTTGTAATAATCATACGCATTACCGCCAATATGATTGCGCTTTTCAACAATTAGCACCCGTTTCTGCAGTTGGGTAGCGATACGCTCAGCCAGCACACAAGCCGCAATAGCCCGCCCCAATGATCAGCCAATCAAATTTCATGATGCTTACGCTCAAACACAAGGATATACAGAAAGTGGAGTGGTTTCCCTCTGGTGGTTATTGGCTACAGCTTGCGCAGAGAGCTGCTTGAGGAGGTGTTCGCCCACTCGGATCGCATTGGCAATGATGGTCAGCGTCGGGTTGAGGGCCGCGCTAGAGGGAAAAAAGCTGCCATCTACGACATAGAGATTGTCTACATCGTGGGTACGACAATTCAAGTTGAGTACTGAAGTCTGTGGATCTACGCCAAATCGACAGGTTCCGCACTGATGGCCGACATCTTTCAGCATCATATCTGTGGTAAAGAGTACAGACAGCGGATCGAGAGATTTTAAGATGCTTTGCCAACGGGCAATCAACCGATTGAATGATTCGTCATTATTAGAGGTGTACTCTAAGACAATTTTGTCGTCTTCTAGCCGAATCCGGTTATTCGGATCGGGTAGGTCTTCACCCATCAGGAACCAAGGCGTTGTTCTATCGGCGGCGGCTTTGAAGACGGCCATCGGAATCAGTTGGCTAGGAATAAACGGTGGACTGTTGGTAGCCGCACGTTCGGCATTGATATTGCCCAAGGTTTGTATATGACCCATGGGATATGGAAAGCCCTCTTCTCCCCAATAAAAGTCGTTGATAGCCATAGTCTTGGGGTACACAGTGGGGTTGACTTTCAGGCCCAAAGAAACAATCGCACAAATTTTATGTCGCATGAAGTTGCGGCCCACCAAATCAGAGCTATTGGCCAGACCATGGGGATGGTGACGATTGGCTGAGCGCAGGAGCAAAACGGCTGAATTTAAGGCCCCTGCGGAGACCACCACAGTATCGGCAGAGAATAGATGTATTTCACCTGCAATCTCTGTTTCAACGGCGGTGACCTGTCGGCCAGTGGCATCGGTGTGCAGCCGCGTCACCTTGGCGTGAGTTTTCAAGGTGACATTGGGATATAGCATGGTAGGCCGTACGCCGTTGATATCGCCATCGGCTTTGGCATTGACCATGCAGGGAAAGCCATCACAGGTATCGCAGCGCACGCACTCACTGAGGTCGCGGTTGGCTTCATTGAGTTTTAGCCCTAAGGGCTGATAAGCGGGGTGCAGCCCCATTTTTTCTAGGCTTTGGCTAATTTTGGCAATGTGGGGTTCGTGGCTAATGGGTGGGTGAGGAAAGGGCGTGTCGCTAGGGGGCTCCGTCGGATCGGTGTGGCGCAGTCCGTGGACATTGAAGAGTTTTTCGGCTTGGGTATAGTAGGGTTCAAAGTCTTGATATTTCAAAGGCCAAGCTGGAGAAATGCCACCTTTGTGTTCGACTGTTTCAAAGTCTTTTTCTCGCAGTCGATAGTGGGCGCTGCCATAGAATTTGGTGTTGCCGCCGACAAAGTAATGGGTGAAAGGCCGGAAAGGATTGCCGTCTTTGTCGTACCATAGCTCGCTTGTGCGATAGCGATCTTTCCCATACACCTCGTTAGAGTCCCAGTTGGCCTTTTCTTTGGGTAAAAAGCCACCGCGCTCAAGGATGAGGATTTTTTTGCCGCAGGGGCCAAGGTTCTTACGAGGGTACCGCCAGCGGCTCCAGTCCCAATGATGATGATGTCGTAGTCAGTGGTTTTCATAGTTTTAGCAGGTCACAGTTTTGGCAGGTCACAGTTTTAGCAGGTCACAGTTTTGGCGTTTTGGCAGATAAGGGCTGCTAATGGGCGCGAACGGGTAGGGATTGGCTAGTAAGACTATGCATCAGGCGATGGGCACATTCTCGGTTGGTTTCTACGATGCCGACTTTGTGCAAAATCTTGTCGCCGAGCTGGGGAGAAAACTGACAGAGGGCAATAAATGCCTTGTTGGTCAGGCCGTCGAGCATCACTTCTGGCTGGTTTTGTTGAATAGCTTGAATAATCACGTCGGCGACCGTTTCCGGTGAAGTGACTTTCATCCCGTCAGGGGCTTCGGTTTCTAAGGCGTGGAACATGCCTGCATCGGTAATGCCTGGGCACACTACTGAGATGTTGACAGAAGTCTTATAAAGCTCTAAACGCAAAGCTTCTGACCAATTTATCAGACCTGCTTTAGTGGCTGAATAAATGCTGTTGAAGGGTGCACCTCGTTTACCAGCACCGGAAGAAATATTGACGATATGGCCGGTGTTACGAGCGAGCATACCGGGCAGCAGCAGTCGGCACAGGGCCATGGGCGCGAACAAATTGGTGATGCCTATCGTTTGAATATCGGCTAGGGCGAAGTCTTGAAAGGGTCGGAACTTGTCTACAGCGGCGTTGTTGATCAGGATGTCTACTGGGCCAAGTTGGCGCTCAATGTCTTCAATCAGCGTAGGCATGGCTTCGAGGTTTTGCAGATCGAAAGGCAGGGCGATCGCACGTCCGCCCATCTCTGTAAGTTCAGCTTGCAGCGCTTGTAAAGAAGCAGGCGATCGCCCCACACAAACAACATTGGCTTGCGCTTTCACCAGCGCTTTAGCAATAAAGCGGCCAATGCCCCCAGCGGCCCCAGTCAATAAAACGGTCTTGTGCGCGAGTGTGGTCATCTGTTCTATCCGGTTGTATCCGGTGAATAAAGTGAAATTAACCCCAGGGAGTCCTAGACGCCCTAGACAGTCCTAGACAGTCCTAGACAGTCCTAGACAGCGGCGCTGCAGCGTCGAAAGCATGGTGTAGCACAGAAGCAGCGAGATGCGAAGGCCCTGCCGAGGAGCCTGCAAGTATGGTCTCTAAAATGTCAATGACTTCAAAAGCGGCGCGATTGTTGTAGCTGTTCACCCGATCCTGATATTGACTCAAGGTTTCGGCCTGCAAAAGTGTTGAAACCGCCAGATCTATTTGTTCAAAGCTGGGCACAACCATGCCAAAACCATTCTCAGTCAGCCAATCAGCACTGGCTCGTTCCTGGAACAGTGTCATCATATTGTTGCATTCAGTGACAACGGGCAAACCAAGAGCGATCGCCTCGCTGACACCGACGCTACCAGGCTTACCCACAAAGAAATCGGCTGCTTTCATATAGGTGGGTAGATCTGGAGTAAAACCTTCTACATATTTGGGATAGCGAGTAGGGAACTGACGCAGACTAGCAGCCAGCTTTTCGTTGCGTCCGCAGACAAATATAAGCTGCAATTGTTGAGAACTATCATTGAGCTGTTGAGCGATTTCCAGCATCTCTATAGAACCCTGGCTACCAAAACACACCAGTCCAGTCGGTAGATTCGGCTGCAGACCGAGGGCTGCTCGCACACTCATGCGATCGACATCAACGGGCTCATTATACCGGGGATGAATGACAACCCCGGAAGTCGAAAAGAGCTTTTCATCGGCATAGCCCATGGCCTTAGCCTGCTGCCTAACCCGTGTAGAAGGGCAGATCATAAACTGTTCTTGAGACTCTATCCAAAAGTGCTTTGGACAGTCGGCAAAGTCAGTGACTGAGGTGACAAAAGGTTGACCAGGGAGCGCTTGCGCTAGGCTCTCTCGCAGCAGTCGGTTAAATAACGGAATCAGCGAAACGACGATGTCAGGCTGTTGCTGCTGCCAGTAAGTTTTTAGCTGCTGCAGCCAAATCCGATGCATCAGACGGATACGAAGTTTAAAGATGGGCACAGAGATAGGGTCGTTAATTAGCTTGGCCCATTTCTCTTTGAGAATCCAGCGGTTGTAAAAATCTTGGGCAAACGTACTGTTGAAGACATCTTTGAGCACTTCGACAATCTCGACTTGCCAAGGCAAGCGGCGGCTCTCAATCACTGCTTTGAGGGCGTTAGCGGTACTGCGGTGACCCCCACCTAAGTCGTAAATTACAAAATAGACTTTTTTCATGGCTCAAGTATTCTCGCAAGAGACTGTTTTAGTGGTTGGCGTGCGGGTAAATCGAATGCTCAGCAGGTTTGATGCGCTGTTGGTTAAGCCGAGTAATGCCCAAGAGTCGATTGGAGAAATCGCCTAGGCTAGGAAAAAGCTGTTCTATAGCAAGCTGTAATCGGGTGGCCACTGCTAGCGGGTAGTTTTGATTAACAATCACTTCGCTACGCTTATGGACAACGGCTTTAAGAACAGCATAGGCGACGTCTTGAGCGCGCGATCGCCCAGCTAGCAGTGGCGCTTCGATACCGGTATCACGTAGCATTCCTAAATCGGTGACATACCCCGGACAAATGACAGATACGGCTGTTTGGGCTTGGGCTACCTGAGAATCTGCTGTCTTTGAGCCTGCTGTCTTTGAGCCGACTGTCTTTGAGCCGACTGTCTTTGAGCCTGTCGTTTTAGACACTGCCATCTCTTGTCGCAGCGAATGACTCCACATCAGCAGTCCAGCTTTGCTAGCGGCGTAGGCACTGTCGTAGGGATGGCCTTTTTTGCCTGCTAAAGAAGCGATATTAACAATATGACCATTGACAGAAAAAATCGGTAGCAGCCGTTGGGTCAGCGCCATCGGCGCGAGCAAATTGACTTGAACAATCTGCTCAATTTCTTGCGGGTCGTAGTCTCGAAAAGCGCGGTAGATTTCGATTCCGGCATTGTTGATTAAAATGTCGATCTGAGCGTTACCACTAATTGATTGAGCGCACTGTTCGATTTGGCTACTCAGTTCGCAGAGACGATCGATTTGCGTCAGATCGAAGGCAATGCCTTGAGCTTGAATGCCCCATTGAGCCATCTCGCTTGCCCAGCTCTCTAATCTAGCGTGAGAACGGGCAATCCCGATCAAATTAGCGCCCTGTTGGGCAAAGCAGCGGGAAATTTCTAGGCCAATACCGCGTGAGGCCCCGGTTAGAACGACGGTTTTCCCGATGACTGCCTTTTGGATGACTGTCTTTTGGATGACTGTCATGACGCAATACCTCCTGTAATGGCGGCATCGGTCTTTGAGAAATTGGCCTGTATACTGGCCTGGGCATCGGCCCGTAAAGAGGTGAGGTGCTTGCCGCCAAGTTCGATTTGCGATCGCACAATCCCGCTTTGTAACCGCTCCAACAAATAAGCCACATCACTGGCGATCAAATTAACCCCGTGATCAGGCTCCACCAGCGCAGCTAACTTGAGGGGTCTTTGTTGACTGCCAGCGAGCTGATGAATACTCAAGAAATTAAATACCCCCGACTCATAGGTACCGCAGGGGACTGCCGGATTTTCAGTGCCAGCAAAGTCTTCTGTAGCATCAAACCAAGCTTTTGCAGGGTAACCATGAAATGAATGATTGGAGCGCCAGACTGTATCAACTCTGGGGTATAGAGAGCTGCAGCTAGGGCGATCGCCACCATCACATAGGTATCATAGGAAGGCTTGACATCTATCTTTGAGTTAGCCATATCTATGCCTTCAGCAACTTGGAGCACAAGCTTGCCGCAAACGCCCAGCCGCAAAATGTCTTGCAAGAGATCCAAATTGGTTTTATTCGCACCAGAACGAGAGCATACCAGCCATATATCAGGAATTTGCTGATAGACCGTTTCCAGACCAGCAGTTGTTTGAACAGTTGTTTTCAGATACTGTCTGCCGTGAGCATTTTGCCGCACCTCTTCTGCCGACAGCCCCTCTACTGCCGCCAACGTCTGCCAAACGGTCTCAGAAATCTCCTTTGGCCCGACGTAACCAGGAGGTTCGGCGTAGGCAACAAAGCCATAGGAAACCCCAGTTCTACCATTGACAATGGCGCTGACGATATCGCGATGAGACCGGCGGCGCAGACCTGCGCCAGCTTAAACCCCGAAGGAAACAAATCTGTTTTGGTAAGCGCTTGGCTAAGCTCTACAAGCTTTTGGGCATAGGGCGATGTCTGCGGCTGGTAATGAGCGATTTCAAAGCGACTCAGCGGCAAAGGCGCAATCGGGACATAGATTTTAGGAATCAGCGATCGCACCACAAAGCGATCCAACTGTGCCCGAGGAAACGAAGCATCAGACAGATTCATATTCAAAATTGAAATCTGTTCAGCCGATACGCCAATAACAATTTCAGAAAATTGACTGACCAGCGTATTGACACCCAAAGCAACTTTATCGGCATAAGGCACATCTAGATCAACAAACTGTTCATCTAGTGGCGCTAGCAGTATGACCTGAGTTGCCGTCGGATCTTCGAGCTTTTGAAGCGCATGATCTTCTGCCCAACCAATACGCTGGGTAATTTCAGCGATCGAAGTTGGTGCGCCTATCACTAGGGTCGAAAGTTTGTAAAGCGTCTCAGCCACACAGCTTTTAAATCGCGATACCGGACGCTCCACATCAATCACAGCGCTGATATTTGAGCGCACGACTGACATCGTAGGCCGTCTGTCAGGTCGCTTTGCCAACAGCAGCCGATTGATGATAGAGCTAACAACAGGTAGCGGATAGTGAAATACTCGGGTAGCTTCTTGCCAAGGAACAATCTTGACCCCCTGCTTTTTTAGGCTAGTTTCTAGCGCTGAGCGCAAACTGAGAACGGTTTCACAAATCTCAC
>JAAUPS010000032.1 GCA_012033015.1 Phormidesmis sp. RL_2_1 | reverse complement strand
CAAATGCGGGCGGTTTCGCCTAGGTCTAGGTTGTAGCCATTAAGCGCTGAAGCTTTGCTGAGTAAGTCCATCCCTTGGGCATAGGAACAAATTTTTGAGCAGTATAGGGCATCGCGAATTTTATTAATAAACGCTTTTTTGTCGCCCTCAAAACTGGCTGTCGGGCCGGTGAGCTGCTCTTCTGCAATCATGCGCTCTTCTTTGATTGCGGACATAATCCGCGCATTGACCGCTGCGGTAATGGTTGGAATGCTGACGCCAACTTCTAGCGCACTCATCACCGTCCAGCGACCGGTACCTTTTTGTCCAGCTTTATCCGTAATCAGCTCGACAAGAGGTTTGCCGGTTTCATCGTCCATTTTGGTGAAAATATCGGCGGTAATTTCAATCAAAAAAGAATCTAACTCTTCCGTTTTATTCCATTCTGAAAAAATTTCGTGCAGCTCTTGATGGCCGAGGCCAAGGGTATTTTTCAGCAAGTCATAGGCTTCTGCAATCAACTGCATATCGCCGTATTCAATGCCGTTGTGCACCATTTTGACAAAGTGGCCAGAGCCTCCTTTACCGATATAGGTCACGCAAGGGCCATCGTCTACTTGGGCAGCAATTTTGGTGACGATTGGTTCAATTGCATCGTAGGCGGCTTTACTGCCACCAGGCATAAGGCTAGGGCCGTTGAGGGCACCTTCTTCGCCGCCACTCACCCCCATACCAATGAAATTAAATCCAGCGGCTTCAAGATCTTTTACCCGGCGCTCGGTGTCATCGTATAGCGAATTACCGCCGTCGATGATCATATCGTCTGGATCGAGCAGCGGCTTGAGTTGCTCAATCACTGCATCTACCGGTCTGCCTGCTTGCACCATCATCAAAATCCGCCGAGGGCGCTCTAGGGCACCTACAAACTCCTCCAGAGAGTAAGTTGCCACTGCATTTTTGCCTTCGGCGCGATTTTTCATAAAGGCGTCGGTTTTCTCACGGGAACGGTTATACACCGCTATTGGAAAACCGTTTCGTTCAATATTGAGGGCGATATTTTCGCCCATTACCGCTAGGCCAATTACACCAAAACTCTGTGCCATAAACTCTCCGTTGCTTAGGTCTGTTGTATAGCCATTTTGCATCGCTATCTGTATTCGGCCTGACAATTAAAAAAAGGCCGCACACCAAGGCGATACAAAAAGGCCGAATCCTCAAGGGCTGCTAAGACTTTAAACAACACTCGCCGTTTTCCCATTAAGGAGAGGGAAAGTTTTTGGCGAAAGAAAAAATCTATGCCGATGATATAGCGATGGTCACTTGGCTGAAGTACACATTGCTGGCTGTAAGCACGAAGCTGTAAGCACGAAGCTACTGATAATATCGGCCCGTTGGGTAAATGGCTTGGTTAGGGAAAATCTCTTGAAAGGCAGCTTGGCGTTCGCCGGGGGTGCCTGCTGAACTCAAATTCCACAGGGTCTCATAAAAGAAAAAGGAGACGCCTGCGAAGTTGCGATCGCGCACAGCTTCCACTTGCTCCATAATTTGTGCAATCGGTACAGAGCGGCCTCTTAATCCGCTTAGAACCCCCACACTCGTGGGAATATGGGCGCGAGCAAAAACAGCCGCATCTTGCCCCATTTCCCAGACAAATCGACCCAAATCGTCGCGATATAGCTGAATAATCAGCTCCTCTACGTAGCCTCTTTTTAACCAAGTATCCCAATCTTGCAGATAATACTCATAGGCAAAAACATGGGGATTAGGAGAAACAGACATAATCGCTTGGGCCCGATTAGCTTTGACAGTCGCAAAGACTTCTCCCATAAAGTCAGTAATCTTATCAGCGCGCCAGCGTGTCCACTCGGCATCTTTAGCATCCGTAGGCGGCGTTTGCCCCTCATGTTCTTGTTGATAAAGGTTCACCGTATAGGGATCGTAGCCGTAGGCGACGGGCAACCCCATGTGATCGTCCACTTGGAAACCGTCAACGTCGTAGTTGGCGACGAGTTCGGCAGTCAGATCAAGGATGAAGCGCTGCACTTCTGGATGAAAGGGGTTGAGCCACACCCGCGGATGATCGCCTTCAGGGGTGATGAGTGTTCCATCTGCTTTTTGAGTGAGCCAGTCGGGGTGGCGGGTGGCAAGGGCAGAGTCGGCAGGTGCCATAAAGCCAAACTCAAACCAGGGGATCACCTTTAGATTTCGGCTGTGGGCGATCTCGATCAGCTCTTGGAGCATGTCGCGATCGTCCTGGGCCGCCTCGCGGGGATCACGCGCTCCGCTCTCCTGCACATCTGGATAGAGGCCCTGTTTGAGCCCTATCGTGCGCTCGGCAACGGCACTGGGGAATAGGGTCGTGCCCCAATTCCAAACGGTGGGGTACACCGTATTAAAGTTCAAATCGGCCAGTTTATTTAGGGCAGGCTCTAAGATCTGGCGCGAAAACAGAACGTCACTGTCAATGTTGGTCAGCCACACCCCGCGAAGTTCACGGCTGGGCGCGTTGATGGTTTCAGGCGGCGTAAAGGAAAGGACTTTAGCCTCGGGAATAGTGGCTACGATGGCCGCCTCTGGGCTAGCCCTGCAAATAAAAGCAGCACCGTCCGCCAAGGTGGTATGCCGACGGGGACGCAGTTGATGCAATTTGTGAGCCTGACTGCTGACCTGACTGTTGACCTGACTGTTGACCTGACTGTTGACCTGACTGCTGACTTGACTGTTGACCTGATGGGCCGTTGACATCAGGGCTTGACTCACAGCTTGCTCGCCTTCTGGATCAACAATGTAGCCCGCCGCATAGGCAGCCGCTACACCTTCTCGGGCACTACGAGGAATTAACAGCGCATCACCAAAGGTATCGCTCAAGATACGGGTGGCATCGGCTTGGTAGGGCGTTGCTGAGCCCGTGGTCAAAATGGCCAGCGACTGGGCGCGACCGACATATTGTTCTGGGCTGCTGTCACTGCCGAGAGCCGCCATGAGCAATGCTTCTGCTTCCGAGCCCGCTTGATCAAAGCTCAGCCCCAAATACTCATTGGCTTGGGCAAATTCGCCCGGAAAGGCTTTTAGCACCGCCTCAGAAAATTCGAGCTGAGTCAAAGCACTACTCGGATAGCGGCGTTCGATGGCACGCGCATCGAAAACACCTTCATTCACTAACGACTGCAGACAGGGATTGGCCCAATGGCCTGACCAATAAGACGAATACGGACTGGCCTGAGCCTGATTAAATCCTATGCGGGTAAAGTTGCTCAGCAGTACCGAACACAAAATACCGATCAAAAATGCTGTGCCCAATTTTTTGAGTTGGCGCGATCGCTGTTGACTATTTTTCAGGCCCATCTTGAATTTAACCTCCGCTAGCTTTGGCTTTATAGCCCTTTTTGACCAACCAGGAAACCGCCTTGATCACATGTTCTCCCTGAAGTTCAATCGTATTGTCTTTGACCGTACCACCTGAACCACACTGGGCCTTGAGCTGCTTGGCCAGTGCTTCAAGTGTCTTGCGCCCAGCGATACCACCATGGGCAAAACCGCTGATGATGGTGACACTTTTACCTTTGCGGCCCTTGCGAGAAATTTGGACAAGCAAGTCCTGCTGATCCGGTGGCAAATCAGGAACGGCTCGTTCAGTCGCTGCACTTGTGCTGAATTCTGGCCCGAATTCTTGATAGACCACACGATCTGTCGCTGCCGGATTCGACGGCTGATTTTTGGGGTTGCCGCGATTTTGTTTGACCATATTGTTTAACCATAGGTTTGAGCCTGGTTTTGAGCCCGGTTTTGAGCAAACCTTAAGATTTCATAGCAGCCATATTACTCCTCAAGAGCGACTATTGCCGTACGGGCGATATATTAAGCTCTTGGTAGCACTTTTTACCCAAAATACTTTCGGAGATAACGACGGTGGTTCCTATTCGTGATGACAATCCCATCACTACGACGCCCTATGTCACCTATACCTTAGTCGCGCTTAATGTACTGGTATTCGTGTACGAAGCGACTCTCAGCGGCCCTAATTTAGAGGCCCTTTTCGATACGTTCGCTGTCATCCCTCGCGATTTGAGTACTAGCTTTAGTACGGGCTTGGGCTTTCCCCATGTGACAGAATGGGGGACTTTGATTAGCGCTGAGTTCTTGCACGCTGGCTTTTTCCATGTGGCGGGCAATATGCTTTACCTGTGGATTTTTGGCAACAACGTAGAAGATCAACTAGGACATCTTAAGTTTTTTGTTTTTTACATTATGTGTGGGGTGCTGGCCTCGCTGTGTCAGTGGTACGTAGCACCCGATTCGACAGTGCCTTCACTGGGGGCGAGTGGCGCGATCGCAGGTGTCATGGGTGCCTATATTTTCCGTTTCCCTGACGTGCGTGTGCTCACGTTCATTCCTTTATTTTTTGCGGCTGTTCGAATTCCGGCCTTGCTGTTTTTGGGGTTTTGGTTTGTTGAGCAGGCATTTTATGGCGTTGCTAGCTTGGGCGTCTCTGCTGATGTAGGCATGAACGGCGGCGTGGCCTATTGGGCACATGCCGGTGGATTTGTGTTTGGAGCACTCTTAGGATATTGGCTCGGCTTGTTTAATCAAAATGCAGGTCATGAGCTAGAGCGTTATGAACCAGAAGACAGCTAGAAGACAGCTCGCTATCGGCTTTTTATCTAGTCAGCTATGGCGCTATTGACCTAGCGCTTATATTGTCAGAGCATGTGGGCATGATGCCTCGAGCACTGACCTTGGGGTGCCCATTGCTGTTAATTTTCTGGCTTAGTTTATTAGGCCAATGTTGTATCGGTATGACGCTTCCTAATTTTTTGATTTTTGGTGTTCAAAAAGCAGGGACAACTTCCATCTACAGCTATTTGCTTCAGCATCCGCAGGTCTACATGAGTCCGATCAAAGAGCCTGGGTTTATGGGGTGTGAAGCCTCGGGGCTGACAGCGGCAGAAGTCGATCAAATTGTGCCGCAGTTTACACCGGGCGGGCGTAAACGCATTTTGAGGCTTGAAGATTATGAAGCGCTGTTTGATCAGGTGCAAGATGAAATTGCCATTGGCGAAATTTCGCCCAACTATCTGTTTTGCTACCGGAAGTCGGCGGCTGATATCCAAAAGTATGTCCCCCAAGCTAAGCTCATCGCCGTTTTGCGCAATCCGATAGAGCGGGCTTATTCCGACTATCTGATGAATGTTCGCCAAGTCGTGGGCAATCGCAAGTCGCTAGCAGAGCAAGTCGCAATGAGCGCAACGACCTCCCATACCCTCTCAAAGGGCTCTATGCAGATGGCATCCAACACTACCTAGATACCTTTGAGCGCGGGCAGGTCAAAATCTTTTTACACGATGATTTAAAAGCTGATGCAAGTGCAATGATGCGCAAGCTGTATGACTTCATCGGTGTCGATAGTGCTTTTGAGGTGGATACTAGTCGGCGATCGCAAACCGCTCAGGTGCCCAAAAATCAGTCTATTAATCAGCTTTTGCGCACGCGCAACCCTCTACGAACAGCCGTGGGCAGCGCCTTAAAGGTGATGCTACCGGAGGGTCAAAGGCAGAAGTTGCGATCGCAATTAATTGCGGCTAATTCGACAGATAAATCAGAACTACCGCTTTCTGATGAAGATCGGATGTTGCTAGAAGGCTATTACCGTGAAGATATTTTGCGATTGCAGGATCTGCTCGATCGAGATCTGTCGTCGTGGTTTAAGGTAAGTCGCCCGTAGCTGAGGGCCGGTGTTAATGGCTACATCCAAAGCCCTAGGAAACTCACTGGGGCAGGAATCATTTCACCTCGAAAATCAAGCATTTGAACTAAGAGTAGGTAGGCGATCGCTAGCAAAACAGAAATGCCCCCGGTAATAATGGCCACAATCTTTGAGCGTTCCATACGCTGTCGAGTCCTCCTATTGATGGGCTAGCTTAATGGGCTAGCAGTTTTGACTAAAATCAGCCGCCTTAAAATAGATGCAAATGGCTAGATGCAAATGGCTTTTGTTAAGTAAAGACACCCACGTCTAGTATTTTTGCGGTAGCGCTATCTAACATTAGCCTGTATTTCTACACGTATATCTTCTGAAAACTGGGCTCTGAAAACTGGGCTCTGAAAACTGGGCAAACCAGCCAGCCAACCTCCTCCTGCTTAATCGTAACCGTTACCCCCCCTAATGAACGTGCTCTCCCCTGGCTCTCGCTCTACTGGTTCTGACGCGAATAATGGCACTGCTGCTCACGCATCATCCCTAGCGCATCGACCGACGATTATTGAAACAATGGACTTGAGAAAAGTCTACCGCACGGGATTTTGGCTCAAAGCAGCGCCCCCGTCACTCAAACAGTGCTCTTTAGAGATATATAAAGGTGAAACCTTTGGCCTGCTAGGCCCTAACGGTGCAGGTAAAACCACCTTGTTAAAGCTGCTACTAGGGATTATTCGACCGACAGCAGGAGTCGCAAAGCTGATGGGTGAGCCAGCGGGCAATCATGACATCAAGTCCCGCATTGGCTATTTACCTGAGAATCCGTATTTTTATGATTATTTGACGGGTTGGGAGTTCTTAAGCTACACGGCTGGGCTTTTTGGGATTCAAGGCCATGCTAAAAAGCGGCGGATTACAGAACTATTAGACTTAGTGCAGCTCGATCAGCGTTCAGCCACTAAAAAACAAATGCGGCGCTATTCCAAAGGGATGTTGCAGCGGGTAGGGATGGCCCAGGCGCTGATTAATGATCCTGAGATTGTTTTTTTAGATGAACCGATGTCGGGCCTAGATCCAACCGGGCGCTATCAGGTACGCGAGATTATTCTGTCGCTGAAGGCACAGGGTAAGACGCTGTTTTTTAATAGTCACGTGCTCTCGGATGTGGAAAAAATTTGCGATCGCATTGCCATTCTCGACCAAGGTGAAATTGTCTGCATCGGTGAAATCAAATCGCTGCTAGGCAATCCAAACCACTACACCGTTAAAGGGCATGGCGGCAGCCTAGATATTTTGGATCAGTGGCTACGAGATATTACGTTCAAGGATGGTTATTGGCAAGGTATTCTCTACGAGAACCCGTTTGAATTTATGGCAACAGCACGACTGATGAATGCCCATATTGCCAAACTAGAAGTCGCCAAACCAACCTTGGAAGAGTTCTTCATGGTGTGCATTCAGCAGCGGCGGCAGGAGGCTGAAAGAGCAGCATCAGAAAGGATTAAGAAGGCGCGATCGCCCAAAAAAAGAAGACTTTTGGGCAAACCGTTAGCGCATTGAACGCAACGCATTCAGGACAACAGAAGCATTCAGGACAACAGAAGCATTTAGGACAACAGAAATAGACGCAACACAACCTGACAATCCCATAAGCGTCCGGTAAGGGGCCATATTTCCCACAAATTATGACACCTTGATAATTATGAGGCCGCTTAATTTTTGTAAGATTTTGTGAGGCCAACTCATGATGTTTGTAGCGTTATGCCCTTAGTCAAACTCAACTGGCCACAACCCAACAGCCGACTAGTTCACTGGCTAAGTCCCCTGCTCATTTTTTCCCTGGGCATTCATGGTTTAGCCATGATGATCCCTATACGTGAAAAAGAAGACATTGTTGAAGAACCTGAAATTGAAATCCCAGCAGCTATTCAAATCTCTGAGCTGCCGACTGTGCCGACACCTGCATCTAAACTGCCATCCGATCCAACTTCTTCTACGCCTGAGGGTGCGATCGCACCCGAGCCAATTAACGCCAATCCTGCCCCCGCTCCTCCTCCGGTTCATTCAGCGCCAACGCCGACCCCCACGCCAGAGCCAAATCCAACACCCGCCTCAAATCCAACGCCAACCCCTAATCCAACCCCTAATCCAACCCCTCATTCTCAGTTCTCCTCACCGCAAAAGTATCAGCCTGGAGATAACCGCAGTAGTCAAATAGCCAGCTTTAAATTTTTGGCCAAGTGGGCCAAGTACGGTGGTGTACCAGAGGAAATTAATACCCCCCTTATTCTCAATTATCCGGCTGCAGGCAAATGTTACGAAGAAGGGCCAACTGTAAATGCAACTGTATTTGTAGCAGTCAGCAGCAATGGCAATGTTTACACAGAAGCTGACAGTACGGCGATCGCTGTTACCGAAACATCCGGCTATGAAGATATCGATCAATGGATAGAACATGTCGCCGTCTCAGGGTTGCCCGCTGATGCCTTTCACAGCCTACCGAATTTGAGTGAACGCATTATTACCGATTGGATTCATGAAGTTCATACGGGCCCCCAAGGTAAGCCCTTGATTCCCGTAGATACAGACTACAAACTTTACGCGTTTAAGGTGCAAATTACGATTCAAGATAGCCAATGTGCTAGTCCATCATGACTAGCCGCCGCTGACTGGCGGAATCAACACTAGCTCATCTCCGGGCTGTAGGACTGTGTCAGCTTCAGCAAACTGTAGGTTGATACCGAAACGGGTGAGATCTCGCCAAGGTGCAAGCTCTGGGTGGTCGCGCACGAGGCGAGCGCACACCTCTGCCACTGTCGTTCCAACCGGCAGTGACAACACCTGCTCATCTACCCCCAAAACCTCCTGATACACCGCAAACAGCTTGAGCGTAACCGTCATCATTGTTGCCATGAGCTGTGTGCCGCCGCTAAGGTTTCTGCCAAGCTTTCCAACAGCGCTCTCTCCTGATAAGGCTTAGAAAAATACGCCGTCGCGCCCAAATTCATCGCTAATGTCCGATGCTTTTCCCCACTGCGCGAGGTCAGCATCGTCACCGGCACAGTCTCATACTCGGGTCTGGCCCGTAGCCTAGAAAGAAAGCTATATCCATCCATTCGCGGCATTTCCACATCGCATACAATCCCATCTACGGCAAGGCCCGTGTCCAATTTATCGAAGGCGTCCTGGCCATCTCGTGCCTGCTCCACCTCATAACCTGCTTTCTCCAACGTCAGAGCTAACAGCCGCCTGACATTCACCGAATCATCAATGACAAGGAACCGAGCACTAGGCGCTGGTGTCTCAGCCGGTACGGTGTGTAAACTGACTGGGTCAATGGCTCCTTGCACGACGGGATTACTATACAGGGCTTCAGCCGAATGGATGTTGGAGCCCTCACAGTTGATCACCCACCGCGCCAAATCTGGAAGGCTAATGAGGGGAATAACTTTGCCATCACCCAAAATCGTGCAGTTGCTGAAGCCCGCTGGCAAGGCAATCGGGCCTTCTACACGGCGCACAGCCACTTCCTGCTCGCCCCAAGAGCGATCGACTTCTAAGCCCATAGGTTGCTCGCCCATGCGGAAAATTAGCACACTGGGATGATCCATATTGGGTGTTTCGTCTAGGCTGTCAAACTGTCGGGGACAGTTAAAAGCCAGCCATTGGGAAAGCCGAATCAGCCGCATCGCCTCACCTTTGAAGTGAAACATTTCCCGGCCCTCACGCTCATATAGACTCGCCGGGTCTATCACCGCGACCTCTTCAATCATGTCTGTCGGCAGGGCCACAGGCATTCGGTTGCCTTCGGCGAGCATCACCCGCGTCACTGAGAGGGTATAAGGCACAGAAATCGTAAACGTCGTCCCTTGATGGGCTTGGGTATCGACACTGATGTCTCCGCGAATTTGGGTGAGGTTATTGCGCACCACATCCATACCGACGCCTCGGCCTGAAAGTTCGCTCACCTGATCAGCGGTGCTAAAGCCCGGTTCAAAAATCAGCGAAAGCAATTCCGATTCGCTAGCCGCATTCAACAGTTCGGCATCTAGGCCCATGGTACGGGCGCGATCGCGGATCTTTTCTAAGTTAATGCCATTGCCATCATCACTGACCGTAATTACCGTACGGTTACTGCGGTTTGCGGCTTTGATAGCAATTGTTCCAGTGGGTGGCTTACCTTGGGCTATGCGCTTTTGCGGCGGCTCAATACCATGGTCAAAGGCATTGCGCACGATGTGCATGAGCGGATCGTTCAGCGCTTCTAAAATATTGCGATCAACCAAAAGATTTTCACCTTCTAGCGCTAATGTCACCGCTTTACCATGCTCTAGCTCTAAATCCCGTAATGCCCGAGGAAAACGATTGGTGACATCTGATAAAGGGCGCATCCGCAGTTGGTTTAAGTTGCGCTGCAAATAGCGAGCTGTGCGATGAATCACGCGGGTGGTCTGCTCTGTTTTATCCACACTGAGTTCAATGTCATCGGCGACTTCTTGGAGTTTGACCACCGACTCCACAATTTGGCGAAAGGGGAGATGGGCATCGTGATAGCGATCAAATTCCAGCGCGTCGAAGTTTTGGCGCAAATTATCGGTATCGGTATCGGTATCGGTATTAGTATCGGTATCAGATTGGCTCTCAGGCGATGGTAACGGACGGGTGCTAGCAGTATGAGGACTGGCAGCAGTACTATGAGGACGAGTAGACAACCATGCCTCCGTAGAAACGGTGCCTGCTAGCAAAAAGCGACTGTCGGAATGCTCATAGACATCTCGCACATCGTCGTTAATTTCATCGAGTGATCGCAGCTTTTGTCCCAAATCTTTCACAAGGCGGCGCAGTTGCTTCACCTCAGCGTCTAGTCGATTGCGCTCAATCGTCAGCTCACCAAAATAGTCATTCAGCTCATTGAGCTTGCGCACCGACACCCGCACAGTATTGTCCGCTAAATCAGCCGCATCACTCTGCGGCTGCGGCACCTGTGAAAAGCGAAACTCAGTGCCCTTACCCACTGGCTCAGCCACTGGGCTAGCGGCTGAGCTACCCATGGCTGCTGATAAATCTGACCAGTCATCTGCGGCATTTTTGTCTGCCAAATCATCGTCAAAGACCCCTGCAAACGCATCAGCGGGCATCTCATCGGCCCCTGCAAACACATCAGCGACTAACGCATCATCCTCATCCCCTAAGCTGGCAAAAATATCGCTAACTAGCGCGTCATTCTCCGCTGCAAGATCTTCAATCTCAAGATCTCCGATCTCAAGATCTTCGGCAGCAAGATCTTCGGCAGCAAGATCTAATCGCTCATCTGCCTGCCCGTTTGCTGCTGATGCAGGGTTCAAAGTAGGGTCATCCAACTCAATGGCAATGACCCCAAAGCTCATATCTGTAAGCTGCGTGGGCATTGAGTGAACATTATCTGTAAGAACCAATGCCTGAGCCCGCTGCCATGCCTGTAATGTTTTGGCTGCGACTTCATGTACCTGACGATGATCAGCAGCCCCGATAGCATACTGTTCTGCAGACTGACAGAGCTGAATAAATGCAGGCAAATCTAGCATTTCACCTAGTCCGGCTAGCTCTTGAGCCATCGTGATGATTTTTTCACGCAGGTTGTCAGGGCGCTCATCGACGAGCTGCTCTAAACGCTCTAGGGAGCCTTCTACCTCTGTTTGAAAAATTAAGGGCATGATGTTTTGCCTTCATCGCCATCCATTAAGGAATTGGCATCTTCTGCTGTCGGTTCACCCAAGCGTTCATACAGCCCGTCAAAAATGGGCAGTACAGCAGTTGCAAGCCAATCATTGTTGATCGGAATGCCTGTGCGATCGCGCTCCACCACCTGACGAATTGCATCCACCCCTCGCAGCATCTGCCCTTCGACATCAGCCGTCACACCTTCTGCGCGACGAATTTTGATCACCTTGAGCGAGTCTTCTAGCCGATGGGCCAACTGACTTGTCAGCCCATAACCCATAAGCGCCGCCCCGCCTTTAATCGAGTGTGCCGCTCGCAGCGCCCCATTGATTTCATGGCTGTCAATACCACGTTGCGCCGCGCCTAGGAGCATTGTTTCTAGCGTATCTAAATACTCCCCGGCCTCATCGAGAAACTGGATACGAATCACCTGCTCTTGATCTAGCTCACGACCCATACTACTGTTGATGTCGCCGCTGCTAACCATAGCGCTACCCCTCCTCGACAACAAACGTGGCCACTTGATCTTGAAGGTTTTGCGCCACACTGACCGTTTGCTGCAGGGCCTCAGAGACCTGCCGCGAAGAATCAGACGTACGCGCCGAGAGCTGGGCAATTTCTGCCATTAACGTTGATACCACCGCAGAAATTTCCACCTGGGAGCCGGTCGCTTCAGAAATCATCCGGGCCAACTCATCCATCTGCTGAGAGCCGGTCAAAATCTGACTCAAGCTCAGTTTGGCATCTTCTACCCGGCGCGTTCCTTCTACAACCTGGGCCGTACTTTTCTCAATGGCTTCAACCACATCGTTGGTTTCACGCTGAATGGTTTCGACAATGCGCTCAATTTCCTCGGTCGCTGAGGCAGAACGAGTCGCTAGCTCACCAACTTCCTCTGCCACCACGGCAAAGCCTTGGCCTGCTTCACCCGCTCGTGCTGCTTCAATGCCCGCATTAATAGCCAGTAAGTTGGTCTGTTGGGCAATCTGATTAATCAGCATCACGGCTTTGGTAATCTGCTGAGAAGATTCACCTAAGCGCTTCACCTTTTTCGCCGTTTGGCCCACGGTTTGGCGCAGAGCCATGATGTTACTGACGGTCAAATCCATGGCTTCTTCTCCAACGGTCGCGGTGGCTGAGGCCGCTTTGGCGACAGCCGCCGCTTCTTGGGCCTGGTGAGCCACCTGCTGGATAGAGGCGGTCATGTTTTCGACTGAATCTAGCGTCAGGGTAGTTTGCTCAGCTTGCTGGAGAGCCTCTTCGGCTAAGGCTTGAATGGCAGCTTCGTTTTGACCAAGGGAGTCTGTGACCTGATGGGCAGATTGCTTCACCTGGGTGACAATTTGCCGCAAATTTTCCACGATAGAATTGAAAAAATCAGCGACGGTACCAATTTCACCGGCTGATACGTCGGCGCGTACGGTAAGATTTCCGTCAGCAGCGGCTTCCACATCGTCCAACAGATTGAGCAACTGCTGCTGCAGGCGCTCTTGACGCTGCAGACGCTCTTGTGAGAGGGCTTTCGCCTGGGCTAGGGCCTGCTCTTTTTGGCTGTTGGCATCTGCCTGCTCTAGGGCAAAGCCAAGCTGGGTGGCGGCCCTTTGCATAAAGTTTATAGTTGGCTCTGACCACTCTCTAGGGCCTTCGCACTCATGGGCAATCAGCAACCCTAACAGGTGCTCATTCACCACGATCGGTGCCACTATGTTAGCTCTCACCTTAAAGGGCTCTAGCTGCTCAAGGTGACAAGGCGTGAGATCTGCTTGATAAATATCAGCAGTCGCCTTGACACGCCCAGTTTTATACTGCTCTACGTATTTATCGGCAAAGCAAGGGTCGGTAATTTCTGCCCCTAAAGCAGGAGGCCACTGAGCATCGACCGATTCGGCTACGATGGTGCCGTGCCATTGCTCATCAAAGGTATATATCAGCACCCGGCTCGTTTCTAGGGCAAGTTTGACTTGACGGGTAATGATGCGGAAAATTTTCTCGCGATCGCTCGTCTCACGAATGCTGGTCACCAGACCCATGAGCTGCTGCTCTCGCTTTACGGCCTGACGCTGGGTGTGCAACAGTTTGGATTGGGCCAGTGCGTAGCCCACCTGGGTAGAAAGCTGTTGCATCATCGCGATTTCTGCTGGCTGCCATTGGCGAGGGCCGCTGCACTGATGGGCACAGAGTAAGCCGACTAAATCATCGCCGACGATGATGGGCGCGATCATATTCGCCTTAACGTCTAGCTCGCGCAGTAAGCGGCGATGCGACTCACTGAGATCTCCCATCTCAATATTGGTTTCGATATTTGCAGTTTTCGTATTTGCGGTCTCGATATCTTGAGCAAAAAATACCTCTCCTTTGAGAAAACGGGCCACAGAATTGGGTCGCATCGGTGCTTCTAAATGCTCTCCTAAGGCTCGACGCCAGCCTTTTGCGACCGATTCAGCCGTGACATCGCCACCGCCATAGCCCGCTGCAAATCGATAGACCAGCACGCGATCTACTTGCAGGAGCGATCGCGATCGCGCCACCGCCGTCGCCAAAATCGTATCCACGTCCAATGTTTGGCGAATCTGACTGGTAAACTCACTCAAAAGCTGCGCCTTGCGAGCTGATTCGCTCTGAGACTGAGACTGAGACTTTAAAGACGATTCAGAACTTGCCACCGCAGCCGCTAGCTCATTAAAGGCACTGGCGACTCGGCCTACTTCATCGCGGGCAAAAACATCGGCCCGTACTGTGCGATCGCCAGCGGCAAACTTTTCCGTAGCCACCTGCAGGTTTCTGACAGGCTTAACAATTGAGCGCCCCAGCAATTGGGCAATAATCACATCCACCAGCAGCGCCGTCAGCGCCGCGCCAATAATGAGCCACATATCTCGCTGCAGCATCGCCAGCACCGATTGCTCAGGCAAGCTGCGCAACACCACCCCTACAGGCTCACCGCTATGGTCTGTGACTGCTTTGGCTGCAGCTGTGTAGTAAGCCCCATTAGGCAGCTTGAATCGCTCATGTACCACTTCCGGCGATGCACCCACCACCTTAGCCAAAAAATCGTAATTATAAGACTGCTCAAGATTTTGGGCTTCTATCGTCGGCGCCGATAAAGCTGGCTCTGCCTGCTCGCCTTGAGCTTGAACCGATTCAATCAACTCAAAACCACCACTGGGATCTTGCCGGTACAAAGCGCTATAACCCGACGAAAACTGAGTGAGCGCACTAGCGACCCAAGGCGACCCGTCGTTGAGCACCTCCCCTGTGACCAAAGCACCTATAACAGTACCTCTAGCCACAGCATCTTCTTCAAAATTATCGCCTGTAAAAAGAGGCACTACACCCAGTTTGACCAAGGCTGATTCATCTGCGCTACTGGGCAAGCGGATGCCCAGCGCTTGGAGTTCAGCAACCGTTAGCAGGCTGATGGCCGTTTTAGGCTGACCTTGTCTGAGGGCACTGGCCACTAAGTTATCAGGATTAAACGGTTCACCACTGCGATCAGCACCACCGCTGACAATAGCACGCGTATCGGTGCCCACCAGTGTAATCGACTCTAGCTGAGCGGCACGCAGCTTGGAGCGCAGTAGACTGCGTGCACCTTCTAACAACCTATCATCTAAAAAATCAACGCTTTCACCATCCTCAAGATAGCGATCAGCAGTTTCTATCAAAATATCGTCAGCCCCACCACCAACGCTATCTACCGGTGAGCCATGGGTCAAATCAGTGGCCATTGCCGACAGTTCAGAAACTGCCTGCGCCGATATCTGGCGACGGCCTGTCATCAACAGCAGCCATAAACTAATGCCAATGACACCCAGCACCGACAGAATTTTAGAGGCCAGCAGTCCCGTCAACTGCTTATCGGCCACGGGCAGATCATAAAACCACTGCAATAGGCCGGTTTCACTGCCCTGGGTCACCTGAATTTTTTCGGGAGCATAGCGCTCGCCCACGTCGCTATCGTGCCCCTCTGGGTGAATTTCCTTGTCTAGCTGGTCGTCTAGCTGGTTGTCTCGCTTGTTGTCTAAAGGGTTGACGTTGAGCGTTGCCGCATCAGTCTCTGACACCGCAGATTCTGACACCTCAATCTCTGACACCTCAATCTCTGACACCTCAATCTCTGACACCTCAATCTCTGGCATATCAGATTCTGGCATATCGGCAACTGAGATGTCAGAATCTGCGGTGTCATTATGGTTGGCCGTGTCAGTTTTAGGCACCTCAGGTGGCTCCGACGGGTCAATAGAGCCATTGGGAGAAGCGTAAGATGGGCGAATATCGGCTGTCATATCAGACTCACATCAAAAACGGTGCAATAAAATAACGGTGCCAAACGAAAATGGTTTAAAAGCCCATAAGTGTGTGTCCTTACAAGCGCCTGACACTGTGCAGACTTACCCTTGAGAACGATGCTTTAGTAAAAACTATCTTAGAGAAAACGGCCTTGGAGAAAACGGCCTTGGAGAAAATTACCCTTGAAAAACAGAAGATTGTAAAACGGCTTCTGCATCTAAAACCAGCAAGATTTGATCGTTATGCACTGCACAGCCTCTCAAATAAGGTACCAAAATCGGATTGACTTGAGCGGGGGTAGGCTGTAGCTCATCTGGGCGCAGATGCACGATGCCATCTATATCATCTACCATCAGTCCCAGCGAAGACCCTGACTTGACGATCACCATACTGTAATGCTGTCTGGGCCGATCGGGCACGGGCATCCCCAATAGCCGCACTAAGTTCACAATCCAAATCACGCGGTTGCGACGGTTGACTAAGCCCAACATACAAGATGGCATATTGGGAATAGCCGTCACCTGAGAAGTCGGTAGGACAATGGCTTCTTCGACCACTCGCGCTGCAAAAACAGCGGGCACACGAGGTGCCAACTGAAATTTGAGATAGGCATCGCCCATGAGCTGACGATCGGGAATAGCGAGCTGGGTTTTCATCAATGGAGAAAACTAGGGTTTCAAAACTAGGATTTTAGGGATTTTAGGTGAGATAGGCAATGTAAATCAAAAGCGTCACCGTCACAAGTTAATGTGGCAATCAGACGTTTGAGATGCAAACGGGTGAGAACAGGGTTAACTCAAGATAGCTCTAGAGATAGCTCTAGGTCGGTTTTACGCTTAAGACTGCCCCAATCTCAGAGATTTATATCGATTTTTATTAATGAGTAGTCCTATAGCTCATGAGTAGTCCTATAGCAATGAGTAGTCCTATAGCAAAATAGTGCTGCTACGGCAAAACTACGGCAAAACTGCTTTTACCGCATCAATTAACTGCTCTCGGGTGTAGGGTTTGGTGAGATAGGCATTGGCACCCTGACGCAGTCCCCAAATCCTATCGATGCTCTGATCTTTAGAGGAACAAATGACCACTGGCACAGCTTGCGTTTCTGGTGTGCGCTTGAGCTGACGGCATAGCTCAAAGCCACTAAGTCCAGGCATAATGATGTCGGTCACGATGACGTCAGGTCGCTGTGCGATCGCCTTGTCGAACCCTTCTTGCCCCGTCGGCGCACCAATGACACTAAAGCCCTCTTCCCGCAAATAGTGACTCATAAGCGCCATTTCTGAAGGGCCATCTTCAATCACTAACACCGTGACCATTTTAAGTGCTGTCATCTCCAACCGCCTGAGGCTCAGCCCACAAACAAGGGTCAGTGCGCACCAAATCGGGCGCACCCGTAAATGCACTTAAATTATCGCCGATGGACGTCCTTTTTCTATTTTTTGAGCAGACTTCTTTTAAGCAGATTGCTTTTGAGCAGACTGCTTTTGAGAATATGCCATCAGAATCTGCCCTAAATTATCCTGTGGTATCTACCCTTCTGTGGGCAAATGCTTAAAAACCATCTTCAAAAGATCCGACTGGGTAAACGGTTTGGTCATATAGCCGGATGCACGAACCAACTTAGCGCGAGCGCGATCAATCAGGCCCGTATTGCCTGTCACCATCACAATGGGCGTGCGCTTATAGCGTGGATGTCTTCTGAGTAGGGCGCACAGCTCATAACCGTCCAAGTTAGGCATGGTAATATCTAGCAAAACCAGATCGGGCTTGCTGCGCACGATCTGCATGAGCGCCTTAACTGGATCGTTGATGGCGACGACAGAAAGGCTCTGATCTTCTAGAAACTTTTGAATCGCGTTGAGCACAGTCGGACTGTCATCGATGCAGGCAACGGTATAGGTCTTGCGGTTGAGTGCACCGCCCATACTCGATCGGCCGATGGCCGCACCTGCACCCCCTCTCATACCTGCTATTGGCCCCATGCCATTGATGCCTGCCAATGGTTGGCCGTTAGTTTCTACACCTAGTTGGGTTCCTAGTAATGCATTAGGGGCGAGCTTTGTGGTTACCGGGCCACCGGCTGCCCGCTGCTTGCTGTTACGCTGACACAGCTCGACAATTGGCCGCAAGTCAAGGCTACAAAAGATGGGAATTCCTTCGGTTTGGGTAGCGGTAATCAGCTCGTAGCTACCTTCTCGAATATTTAAAAAGGGCTCAATCACTTCTAGGGCGATCGCCCCAATGAGCTGAGCAACCTGATCTTTGCTCATGTACTGCTGATCGACTAGCCAACAAATTGCCCGATAGTCACGGCTAACGACCTCATCGACCTCATCTGACTGTTCAAACAGCAATCGCATTTGCGATCTCACTGCCTCAGGGACTGGTTGGCTGAGTGCCTGAAGTTGCCGGTCTAAGCGCTCAAAAGCCTCTGCCGAACTAGTGGCAAAATTGAGCTGCCCACGATCAAACAAAAGCCGCCATTCCGCAGCCTGCGCTGTCAGCTTCAGGCAACCGCTAACCTGACGGCTAATCAGCTGAGCTAGCAAACTCAAAGGGTGCAACTTATGGGATGTACTATAACTTGTGCTCGAACGGCTGTTTATCATCTGTCTATGCCAAACCCTTAGAAATCGCCATATGGAATAAGCATCCTGAAATCAGCATTGACTCCCCATAGAGGTTGAAGTACCGCGACTGTATCAAAAATTGAGCAATCATGAACTGTATAAACTGAAAATATGAAGCAGTGAATTTCCAAAAGCCAAGATCTTATCAGACTACTACAGCTAGGGAATCAGAAGGCGGCCAAAACAGCTTACTTACTAAAACGCTCATACAAAATCATACAGAGTCTCTTCGGCTTTATACCTAATCTACATTCCGCAGCTCAGTTCTGGCCCTTTATAGCCGCCATAACTCGATACCATCGACGCTTGATCCATAACGTGATCCCATGACTTAATTCCCATGACTTGATTCCCATGACTTGATTAAGCATGGTAACTGAGCGATTTTTTTGAGAATTTGTGGAAGTACTCAGAGTTCATCAACGAAACTAGGTATATCTTCAGCCTATAGATTGCCCGATTCACCCTAAATATTAGCCGTCTGGCAAAACTTCTCAGCCGTTTTGGGTAGGCTCACCATTTGCAAGCAGTATCTCAGCTTTATATATGCCTTTATATAGGTGACGTCGTACTAAATTACGATAGATCAAGGTGACATCAAGGTGAATTTAAGGTGAATTCAAGTGACCTTCATATAGAGCATATAGAGCATTGCTGATCATGAATTGGATATTTACTGGTGATACTTACTACTTACTAGTGATATTTACTGGTGATATTTACTGAACTTCTGTGTGGCGTTTCAGTGAAGGGCTTTCCTCACGGCCAAAGTTAGGCAGTGGCTCAGTGCTAAGGCCGGAGTCTTCTCGGGTAACTTCTTGAATCTCACTGACTTGAAAAACGAAGCGAAAAGATTGATTCATCCGACGATTAATGTACGCTTCGAGTAGCTGGACTTGTTTTGGCGTGATTGGCTGACTCGAATTGACGGCCATGTGTACTTCCGGCGGCGATAGCTGCCAATTGGTATAGCTACTAACCAGTTGCAAATTCTTAAAGGTTTCGGTTTCTTCTAGCAAGGCCCGCTTAACATTGGCTTCTAGCTGATTTTGGCGGACGAGCTGTACGAGGCTGATGCCCAGTGGAATAACCAGCACGCTGGTGAGCAAAATCACAGCCCCTAAGGGCCGTCGGGCGCGCCGAAGGGGAGAATACCCAGCGAGCAAAAAGGCCACCATGCAAGATAACGTAATTCCTAAAAGATTGGTCAGATATAGCAAAGCAGCGCCTAAAGTCAACGGCCAACTGAGCTGGGCTAAACCTAAACCCACCACACACAAAGGTGGCATGAGAGCAACTGCGATCGCAGTTCCTGCCAGCGTATTCGATAGCTTTGGCTGCACCTTGGCATAGCCACTGATACCACCGGCTGCGATCGCAATCCCCAGATCTAGCAGCGTCGGCGATGATCGCGCGGCCACTTCGCTGCCATACTGCAAAAAACCCGAACTTAGGCCAATGATGAGCGACAGTGCGATCGCAAGCCCCGTCCCCACACCCAGTGACTTCGCCCCCGTCGTCATGAGCACCCAATCACCTTCTAAAATGCCAAACGCTATGGAGCGAATCGGCAACATTAACGGTGCTACCAGCATTGCTCCAATAATTACAGCAGCACTATTCGCCAGCAGCCCTAAAGTGGCAATCAGGCAGGCCCCTAAGATCAGCACCACATAATCTATATTCAGCTCTGCCTCATCCATCAGACTATCTTGCATGTGCTGATGGGCTTGGGGCGTTACCCTCCGCCCCACAAAATACTTACGTCCCCAATGTTCGAATTGAGATTTCATAAAAATGATTTGTTTCTAAAGATACACATATTCCCAATACAAGCCGGATATTGTTAATACCTGAAGCAGGAGCCCTCCCTGCTTTTGTACCTCAACGTGGAAAAGTATCATGGGATTTTTCAAAAGAATTTTTGGCAAGGACAAACCAGCAGATGCCTCCCCTAAAATTAAGCGTGGCGTTGCCAAAGCAGCCAGTAACCAAGCCGACGAGGCCATTCCCGACTACAAAATAGGCGTTGATGGCAAATTTGACGAAAGCGGCCTAGCCAAGCGAGTCGCCCTCGCCTTCGATGAAGATGCTCAGTTGGATGATATTGACACCCTTTGGGTCGCTCAGCTCAGCGGCACTGTCGTCCTTAAGGGCAAGGTTCCAAGCCAAGCGATTTTAGACAAAATGGTCAGCGTTGCCAAAGCCACTGAAGGGACTGACGCGGTCGATACCAAGCAGGTCGAAATCGGCTAGCTCATCAATACCCATAGAGCATCAATGCTAACCGAGCATCAATACTAACCGAATAAACCTCCTAACCTTCAAATATCAAATATCTTGTAGGAATATCTTTGAGGATTGTTCGTCAGGGGCATACGGTCGTCGTATGCCCCTACGCTGTTTGGTAACCCATAGCCAAGCGCCATACAGCGCCATACAGCGCCATACAGCGTTATACAATGGTGATCTAGCCTTTCAATAGAACGCATCAGCATGAGCGCAGCAGCAAAAATCCCCGTCGTCGTCAACGGTGCCCTTGGGAAAATGGGTAGGGCTATTGTCAAAGCCGTTGCAGACGCTGAAGACATGACCCTTGTCGGGGCCATCGATCGCCAACCTCAGTTTATCGGGCAAGATATTGGCGAAGTCATTGGCATCGAACCACTCGAAATTCCGGTCATGAATGACCTAGAAGCCACACTGGTCACTGCTCAGAGCGAGGCCCTAGGGCGGCAGTGCCGTTATGGTTGATGTCACCCATCCCGATACTGTGTATGGTTCTGCGCGTGCTGCTTTGGCCTATGGCGTGCGGCCCGTTATTGGCACAACCGGCATGGGCGTTGACCAAATCAAAGACCTAGCTGAATTTGCCGATAAAGCGAGCACAGGTTGTCTATTGATTCCTAATTTTTCGATCGGGATGGTGCTACTACAGCAGGCGGCGCAGCAGGCGGCTGCCTATTTTGACCATGTGGAAATTATTGAGCTACACCACAACCAAAAGGCAGATGCACCCAGCGGTACGGCTGTCAAAACAGCCCAAATGCTCTCAGAGTTAAACAAAAATTACAATACGCCTGAAGTCGAAGAAACTGAAAAAATGACCGGTGCGAGGGGCAGCCAAACAGAAGATGGCGTGAGAATTCACAGTGTACGCTTGCCGGGACTCATTGCCCATCAGGAAGTGATTTTTGGGGCGGCAGGGCAAGCCTATACGCTGCGTCATGATACGAGCGATCGCATTTGTTATATGCCCGGTGTGCTACTGTGCATCCGCCGAGTACTACCGCTCAAGTCCATGCTGTATGGCCTAGATAAAATTCTTTAGCGATTTTTTTTAGCGCCATATAAAATTCTTAAGACACATAAAATTCTTAAGAAGGTAATTGACTATAGCCAGCGATAGCGGGCTGATAGCGCTTTTCCCACTCTGCATCTGTAAAGTTTTCATGGTAAGAGCGCTCAACATTCACAGTCCACAAATCGTGATGCTCACCCAAAATATTTCTAGCTGCCAGTAGTGCTGTCAGCATAGAGTGATCTTGGTTGTTGTACTGGTGCATCCCATTGCGACCCACCGTTTGCAAGTTTTCAAACTGAGCCAAATAGGTTTGCAACACCTCTAAATGCTGACGATACTCACCGTCATACACCGGATAAGCCTTATACTGACGAATCACACAGCCATCTTCTATGTCTTTGCGGTTCACCCCCAACCCTAAATCGACAACTTCCTTAGCGGCAAAGTCAATTAGCGCTGCATCTGCCATACCCCACAAATCATCTCCCTCATTGCAAAATACTCCATCCCCAAACAGACTTTATTCGGATCGGGAACCATCTTAGGGCTCCAATTTTTGAAGTTTTGAATCCGCCCAACTCTAAATTCTGGGCTATGAATGTAGAGCCAGTTGTCAGGGAAGAGATAGCCTCGATTGATGATGAGTGAAACAATTAGGAAATCGCGGTACTTGAGCCCTCTAGCAGCGGCCAATACCTCCTTTGGCGGCAGTGGATCTAAGCGATGCACGAGCGCTGTGATCGGCATGGAGTTGATGAAGTGATCGCCAGTAATGTCAAAAGTGCGCTCATAAAATGTGCTAGCAGAATCTGTTTCAAAAGCATCTGTTTGAGAAGCATCTGTTCCAAAAGCATCTGTTTGAGAAGCATCACCCTGCTTAGCGACAACTTGCTGAACGACACCTTAGTTATTCGCATAGCCTCTCGCTCTACACGGATAACTTTGGTTTTCAGCAGCACAGGTACCCCTTCTGCTTCCAACAACGCCTGACAACGCTCCCACATCATGCCAGGGCCTAAAAGAGGGTAGTCGAATTTTTTAATCAGGCTCTTGGCATTTTGTTTGCCAAAAAGTGCATTGAGCACTGCCTGTTTCAACGACATATTTTTAATTCGCTGAGCGGCCCAATCAGCCCTAATTTGGTTGCAAGGAATGCCCCACACTTTTTCAGTGTAGGTTTTAAAAAAAATCTGATAGAGTCGTTCCCCAAAGCAATCCGTTACCCACTCCTCTAGGGTTTCCATTTGCTTATCGGGATACCACCGCTTTCTAATGACAGTTTGCAACTTAGCTTTTAAGTAGCTAATAAGAATTAAGATGCTTTGCAGCGGCCCTAGATTTTTTAGCGCTTGAAAAAGTGCCAATGGATAGTCGTAAAACTTACCTTCGTAGTAGATGCGCGATATCCTCGGTACCTGAATGAAGTCGTCACCTAAAATTTCTTTCCAAATGGCTTGAACCTCACCGACTTTTGTGAAAAAACGGTGACCGCCAATATCAAATCGATAGCCTTTATAGGTTTCTGTTCGAGAAATTCCGCCTACTTTGTCAGCCTTTTCGAGAACGACTGATTTAACCTGTTGTTTCATTAGCTCATAGGCGGCGGTCAGCCCAGCAGGGCCACCACCTATGATAACGACAGGGCGAGATTTTACGGTGCGTTGATCGCCCTTAGTTATCTTTTCCATACGCTAACTTTTCAGCCTCCAAAGCTGATTGGCATCTGCCAAATGAGTGGATTTCGAATTGTAAAAGCTTTAGATTCAAGCTAGAGGGTGCTATTGTCTTCTTTTAAGGACAGGGTTGTTCCAACTAAGCCCATTCCAACTAAACCAAGAACTCAAAGCGTAGCTCCCCGTACCATAGGCGAAAGCAGCGCCTCCATAGAAGAAATACAACCAATGCCAAGGAATCACTCGCAGCGTAAACCACAATCCCCTCTTATCATAGAAAAAATTATAAACGTCTATATTAATCATTAGCAAAGTTACAACAAGAGTCAGCAAAATAGCTACCAGAAAAGGCATCCACAGGACACTGACTAAAGTCCCAAAAAATACGGATAAGAGAGTAACCAATAGTGTCAAAGCTAATGCGAAAACACAAACAACGCTGAATCGATTAGAAGCACTGAGATTAAGTTCTGAGTTCATTGTCTTCTGTCGTAAAATAAGAGCTGTCCAAGGTATTGCTCTGTAAAATATTTCCGCTTTTAGTAATGATCCAAATTCCCATCGCTTGAGATGCTTGACCTGAATATCTTTGTATAGCCGGATAAGGTAGCCTGCTTTGGTGAGTCGATAGCCCAATTCAATATCTTCAATGCAGGGCTTTCGGTACCTTTCATCAAAACCCTCTACGGCTTGGAAGGTGGTTCGTCGGATAGCGCCACAGGCTCCCCAAAAGGTAGAAATGTTTTCTGAAGAGACCTGATGGGTGTAATGATGAAAAAGATTTTTGTACTGAGAAAGGAAATTGCTTGCGCCGGGAGCATCGTCATAGGAGCCAATTAGCGCTGAGAGGGTTGGTACCTGTTGGAAGCGCTGCTCAACTAGACCTAAGGTTTCAGGATGAAGCGTCACATCCGCATCGACAAAGAACAAAATGTCTCCTTGAGCAGCCGCAGCGCCCATATTCCTAGCCCGCGCGGGGCCGCTATTTTGGGCTAAGCGCAATACGGTGGTGTTAAAGGTCTCGGCAATTTGCCAAGAGTTATCGGTGCTGCCATCTACCACCACGATGACTTCGTCGGGCGATCGCACACTATCTTCAATACTTTCTAAGCATTGGCGAAAATGGTCTCCACCGTTGTAAACCGGAATAATAATTGAAATACGAGTTGTAGGCATTAAAACCAGTCGCTTGCAAAGTGAAAAAGTATCGTGAGGTAGTGCCGTTTGCTTGAAATAAGGTTAGGTATCTTGCTATTTGATGGAAGATACTAGAATGAGGCGCTGTGCAACAGTGATCTGAACCTTTAAATAATGAAGCTTCAAAATCAAGCCTTCGTAAGCAAACACTTTTGTAAAGAAAATGAGTCGTTTGCTTCTAGGCCGCCTTTTGTCTGTACAAATAAAAATTTATAGGTGCAGCATAAGTAGGTGCAGCATGAGGCTAAGCCATGACCTTTAAAGTCGTTACGCCCGGATTTGAGCAGGAATTTACCCGATGGACAGATGCACTAGAAAAAGCCAATGCGATGAAGTCATCGCTTAAAAGCTGGTTTAAAGATATTCGCATTTTAGAAGGCCCACAGCCAACGTGGAAGCCGGTATGGGTTTACGGACGTGGGCGATCGCACCCTGAATACCTTGGCCCCGGCACCTATGATCGCCTAGCGCGTCTGTTTATGACCGAAGCTCAGGCCGAGCGCGCCCTGACCATTCGAGGCCAATCGTTTCAGTGGGGCACTCGCACCTATCTCATGGGCGTATTGAACATTACCCCCGATAGCTTCAGTGATGGCGGCCAATTTAATACTCTCGAAACCGCGATTGCCCAAGCCCAAACCCTCGTAGACGCTGAGATGGACATCCTCGATATTGGAGGACAGTCCACCCGGCCTAATGCCAAGGCAACAACTTTAGCCATAGAGTGCGATCGCGTTCTGCCTATTATCCGAGCAATTCGCGATAGCCCCCACCCTAGGCTCCGCACAATCCCCATTTCGATAGATACGACCCGCGCTGAAGTTGCCCGCGCGGCCCTGACAGCCGGAGCAGATATGATCAACGATATTTCTGGCGGCACCTTTGAGCCTGATATCTTCCAAGTCGCTGCCGACCACAATGCACCGCTTATGCTCATGCACCTACGCGGCACCCCCGAGACCATGCAGCAAATGACCGACTATGACGATTTGATGGGCGAAATTATCCTCTTTTTGGCTGCTCAAGCCGATAAAGCCGTCGCCGCAGGGATCAATCCGGCCAACATCATCGTTGATCCGGGCATCGGTTTTGCCAAAACCGCAGAGCAAAATATCACGATTCTGCGCCAGCTAGACGCGTTGAAAGCCCTAGGCTGCCCTATCTTAGTGGGCACCTCGCGCAAAAGCTTTATTGGCAAGCTGCTCAATCGACCAGAAGCAAAAGATAGGATTTGGGGAACAGCGGCGACTTTGAGCTGTGCGATTGCGCACGGTGCCGATATTGTACGCGTACATGATGGCCCTGAGATGCGCGATATCTGTCGCATGGCAGATATCCTTTGGCGAGCGTCTTAAACCAAACCCTGCTGGTCAAATCCTGCTGGTCAAGTCCTGCTGGTCAAATCCTGCTGGTCAAAAGAAAAGATTGTTTCATTTCAAGAGGCCCACCCTCAGACTTCTATCTTGAGACAGTTTGTCTCAAGGTGCTGTTCAGCGCAAGGCGCGGTGATTTACACTATAGCCATGCACGTAAGAGGTTTGTTCCATGAGACGATATAGAGCAGTTGTTGGGGTATTGCTAGCGGCGATCGCCACGTTCTTAGTGAGCTGTGGCGGTAGTCCAACGGCGATAGCTCCCACCTACACCCCCGAAAAAATTGCCCAATTGCAAAACTATGTTAGCCGCATTGAAGCATCGCGCGATCGCCTCCCCGAGCTCGCCAACTACATTGAAAAAGACAACTGGATCAATGTAGACAACTTCACCCACGGGCCTTTAGGGCAACTGCGTGCTGAACTAACACGGCTATCAAACCAGCTCTTGCCAGCCGATCAAGCCAAAGCCAAAATGCTGAGCGAAGAGATTCTCACTCACCTAGAAAAACTGGACAACGCCTCTCAAGACCGCAACTATGGTAACGCCATGGCCCAATACCAAGAGTTTGTCGGCGACTTCGACGCGTTGCTCAGCATCATCCCTCAAGCGGCACGTCAAAAAGCAGTCACCGAACCCACCGTTTACGAGATGACCACCACCCTCCCTGATGCAGCAGAAGAGCGGGCAGAAGCTGAAGATATGGTACGCGTCCCTGTCATGTTAGAGGATGCCTCATAACGCTTGTTGGGCTCAATTCTGACCTATCTAAATTTCCAAGAAAATTTCCAACAGAGAATGGCTAACCGTTCTCTGTTGTTTTTTATAAGCTGTTTTTTATAAGCTGTTTTCATGCATTGTTTTCATCTGCTGTTTCTAGGTGCTGTTCTCTATGGTTAAGGAACCCAAAATTGTCATTGTTGGGTGCGGCGTAGTGGGCGCTGTGATTGCCTACGAACTGAGCGGCCAACTCGCTGCCAATATTGTTGTTGTAGATCAACACCGCCCTGCCCAAGGTGCTACAGGGGCAGCCTTAGGGGTGTTGATGGGTGTGATTAGCAGCAAGGTCAAAGGGCGCACTTGGCGTTTGCGAGAAGCCAGCATTCGCCGTTATTCCTCACTGATAGCAGAGCTAACCGCCCAAGGATACACTGTTCCTTTTAACCCTCAAGGCATCGTCAGCCTGTGCTTTGATGAGGCTCAGCTCCTTCGATGGAAAATGCTGCAAGTAAAGCGTCAGGCCCAAGGTTGGCCCCTAGAGATATGGCCAACAGAAATGATTCAAAAACGCTGTCCGCAGGTCGATATTCAAAATACACAAGAGGCTCAGATGACTGCGGTCAAAGCGGCGATTTACTCGCCTGCTGATGGCCAAGTTCATCCCACAGAACTCACTCACGCTTTCATCCAAGCTGCAGCCGCGCGCGGTGTCACCTTTTGTTGGCAGACCAAGGTGACCCAACTCACGATGCAAGCACAACACTGCACGGGGATGCAGACCTCTCAAGGTTACTTAGCCGCAGATTGGGTAGTGGTAGCCGCAGGACTCGGCTCAGCGGCCATCACCCAGATTGCCCACGAGCCGCTAGCACTCATGCCGGTACTCGGCCAAGCGATGGAGATTCAGCTACCGGCAGCCTTAGGCGATGAAAACTTCCAGCCAGTCATCAATGGCAACGACATTCATTTGGTGCCTTTGGGTAAAGGGCGCTATTGGCTAGGGGCAACGGTAGAATTTCCGCCCGAGACATGGGCTGCAGGCGATATCCTAGCTGCTGAAGCCGAGGGGTTGATCCGGTTGAAAAAAGGCGCTGAGCAATTTATCAGCGCGATCGCCCAAGCTGAAATTGTCAAAACTTGGAGTGGCCTGCGTCCTCGTCCCGTCGGCCAGCCTGCCCCTGTGATCAAACCCTTGGACAATACCGACAACATTACCTTAGCGACAGGCCACTATCGAAATGGCGTATTGCTCGCCCCTGCCACTGCGCAACAGATATGTCAGCAACTCAGAGAACAGGGAGTAAAGGAGAAAACTAGCGAAAAATACAGATGGTGCCAGCCCAAAGATTCGTAATAACAGCATCCGGCTCATTAGATGAGAGCAACCCAAACAGATTATCACTGGCAAATTCAGTTCCTAAAGAACTCTCAAATACCTCCACGTCATAAGCTTCTTGTAACTCGCTGAGGGTGCTGCCAATGCCGATGCCTAAAACAGTGACTGGGCCGCTACTGCCCTCACTTTCACGCAAACTCCAGCCCACAAACTGATCTTCAGCAGCCTGTAGGGAGAACCCATTTGACCAATCAATGCCCGTCAATGGCCCTGCTGGGCATTCGTCATTTTTCACAATCTTCTCCGGTTCTCCCAAAATATTGGTTGCAACCGTTTGAGCCACATTAATGTCAGAGTCAAAGGGAATATTTCTAATCGAGCCACTGCTCAAAATCGCTTGGATCCCTTCTGCAGCTACGCCTAGGACGGCATCTGCCATTTGTGTTTCACTATTCTCGTCTGTGCCCGCTTCTCCGTTTTCGTCCCCATCGGCTGCAACCTCGTCGGTAGCGGTTGATTCTGCTGGTTCTGCAACGGGTGCTGATGGGCTAGTTGAGTCGTTGGTTTCAGAGGTGTTACTTTGGCACGCAACCGTCGTCGCCAAGCACAATAGAACCAAAGGCAGGCATAATTGAACACGCAAGTTTCTGATTAGCATTTGATTTAAGTGTTTAATTGATTTGTAAGTGTTTAAGATTTGCAAGTGTTTAATTGACAACTAAAACGTAGCTGTATTTAAAACGTAGCGATATTAAAAACAGTGGTATCAAAGGTGGTATCAAACACGCCTAGAACAACACGCCTTTCATCAATTGTTTAACAATATTGATTGCACAGTCTGAGCATTGCACAGTCTGAGCATTGCACAGTCTGTGCGGTCACCGGCATGATGTTTTCAATGGTGTTTGCAATGGTGATAGAGTCTCTAAAGGCTCTCTAGAAATGAACCGGATGGAATTTTCTTTGTTGATGTTTTAGACGACGGTGCTAGGGCTGCTTTTGGTGGCTTGTTTGAGTGCGATCGCCCTACTGCGACATATCACACCTGCATGTGTCGGGTGTCGTTGCAGTCATGACCGCAGGGATAGTCATTGGCTAGATGATGTCAGTGCAGCTAAAACCAAATTCGCGGCAGTTTCTCAATGAGCTATGGAAATATCTCTCTTGTTTAACAAACAGTTTGATTTTTTTTGCTAGTCGAGTGAGCTGCTGCTAGTCGCACGGCGCTAAGGAATGCTCACCAAGACAAGGAATGCTCACCAAGACAGCGGTGAGACCCTGCGTCGTCGTACGGCGCTAGCGGTGAGACCCT
>JAAUPS010000436.1 GCA_012033015.1 Phormidesmis sp. RL_2_1 | reverse complement strand
CAGCGTTTACCGTTGGAGAGAGACTCAAGCTTTGAAAACCTGCTTTCAAACTAGGCGTTCAGCCCACATATACCGACCAAGAGCCACTTTTTAACTTTACATGCCCACACCCGGCCCCATTACTACCACCCTCGAAGCCGACGTTAGCCGCGAACTGCGCAATCAAAAGCTCGTCATCTGGCTCGATAAAGACAGCCACTACACCGCCTTTGTCGATCAGCTCGCCCTACGCCACAGCCAAGGCAACTTTTTTGCCCCCGTCGTCTCCTTCGCGGCAGCTACCTCGAAACGATGCTCGCCCTAGAAAACCACGGCAACCACGAAACCCCCGACCTGCTGCTGATCCACCTGCCCGGTCATATCGAAGACACCGTTCGCAAAACTCCCCTACTAGAGCTATACCGAGCCGGAACCCGCTACCGCAAAGCCCTCGATACCCTCGTGCGCGAAGCCGCCACCGGCAAAGTCAGCCCCGACGATATCGAAGGCTACCTCTCCCACGGCGTCCTCGACCTAGCCCAGGCCGAACAGTGGCTCCAAACCGCCCTCAGCCAGCCCCAAGACAACCTCAGCCACTACCTCGACAACCTCGACCTCACCTGGATTTTAGACAGCCTAATAGAAGGCAAAGAAACCTTCACCGCCAAATTCGACCGCCCCGATACGCTACCGCTGCTCGTCAATCATCTGAATCGCACTACTGGCTTAGACGATCCCTTTATCAACTTCTATCTACAAATCACTGCGCTAAACAAGCAAGCCTACGACTTTAGCGATTTAGCCGTTACCTTTATCGCTTGGCTAATGAGCGTAGAGTACGTTCACGACCTCACCCGCGAGGCGAAAATGCCAGAGCTGAAACGGCTGAAGACGCTTTCTAAGCCATTACGGGAACGGTGCGATCGCCTCATCAACCACCTCAGAAGCCGCCACCCCAACACCTACGCCACCACCGCCGCCCTAGTCGAAGCCCGCCTCGGTGAAGAATTTGCCAACATCAGCCCCGAAGACCTCGGCAAAATCGACACCTTCCGCCTCGAAGAAACCACCGTCCTCGAAAAAGGAGCCTTACAAGCCCTCGCCACCAGCGACTGGCCCAGCGCCCTCCACTGGGCCAAAATCCGCCTCGATACCCAGTCCTTTTGGCTCCAGCGCGACCCCCAGCGCCGCCTAGAATGGCTGCTCATTCAGTCTATGGCGCACCTGGGCAACACCATTGTCAGCATCGGCCAACCGCTCACCCCCGGCCAAACCCTGCAAGCCGCGCTAGACACCTACACCCAAAGCGGCTATCAGGTAGACCTGGCCCATCGCCACCTAGAGCAGCAGCGCTCCAAACTGCTGGATAGCACCCTACCCCACTTCACCCAGCTCTCAGCCCAGGCCGACCGCCTGCGCCAAACCTACCGCGCCTGGGCCGATAGCTGGGCAGTTGCCTTCTCCCACATCTGCGAAGCCGAAGGCTTTTTGCCCGAACCCGCCCTTCAGCAGCGCACCCTCTACGAACAGGTCGTCCATCCCCTCACGCAAACCAGCCCAGCCGGAACTCAAGGCGGCGATGCCAAAGTCGCCTATTTTCTAGTCGATGCCTTCCGCTACGAAATGGCCACCGAGCTACTGCTAGAGCTAGAAGGAGCCGGTGCTGCGGGGACGACAGCGCTACTTAAGGCCCGCTACGCCGAACTGCCAACGCTAACCTCAGTGGGCATGAACGCCCTTTCACCCGTGCAAAAAGGCGGACGGCTGACGCTGGCCAAAGGCGAATTTAAAGGCTTTAAGTCTGGGGAATATACCGTGAGTCGGCCTGCTGACAGGCTGAGAGCGATGTGCGATCGCAGCATAGACGGCATCCATCGCCGCGCCAAAGCCCTCACCCTGTCAGAAGTGTGCGAGAAATCGACCAAAAGCCTCAAAAGCAGCCTCAGCAAAATCGATCTGGTCGTCGTCCACAGCAAAGAAATCGACGATGCCGGTGAAGCCAACGTCGGCATCGTCACCTTCGAGCGCTGGCTCCAGCAGCTCAAGTCCGCCTGGAATCATCTCAGAACCCTCGGCTTCAACGAGTTTGTCTTCACCGCCGACCACGGCTTTTTACTGCAAGATCGCGTCACCTTAGAAGAACGCACATGGGGCAAAAAAGCCGATCCCAAACGTCGCCATGTGCTAATCGACGAGCTACGAGTAGAAGACGATTTATCCACCGTCTCACTCAGCTCATTGGGCTACTCACCCCACAGCAGCGACTCGGCCAAGTACGTCGTCTTTCCTAAAAACACCGCTATCTTTGCCACGGGCAACCCCGGTGCCACCTTCGTCCACGGCGGCAATAGCCTGCAAGAGCGGGTGATTCCTGTGCTTACCATCTCCCACCGCTATCAGAGCCATCCCAACTGGGTGCCCTATGTGATTGAGGCTGAGGTGAGAAGTGCGATCGCAGGCTTCGAGCGCATCCAGGTCAAAGTAAAGCCCGCCGCCAACGCCCAAGGCGTACTCACCTTCACAGGCGCTCGCCAGATCAACCTATCCTTGCGAGTGCCCAACCGCCCCGACATCGACGTGGATATCGCCGAAGCACCCGACGCCCAGCTCAAAAACCAGCAGGATACAAATCGCCATCGACCAAGACTGGGTGGAAATCCTCTTCAAGCTCAAAGGCCCCAAAGACGAACGCATTAAGCTAGAGGTATATCACTCTGATGGGGCCGAAGATGTACAGCCGACGCTGATTGACACCTATTTTGAAGTGGCAGGCTCCAAACAAAGATCTGGACAAAAATCTGGAGAAAAAGCCGCTGGTAAGACGACTCAGGCGCTCAACTCAGTGGAGACTACAAGCGACTGGCAAAGTAGCTTTGAAGACACTAGCATCCGCGATGTGTTTTGCATTTGGCCCAGTACAATGCCATCACCGAAACCGAACTCAATCGGCTGCTAGGAAGCCCTCGCAAAGTCCGACAGTTCGCCCTACACTTTGAAACGCACCTGCAAAAAGTACCGTTC
>JAAUPS010000031.1 GCA_012033015.1 Phormidesmis sp. RL_2_1 | reverse complement strand
GCTTAAAAATTTTTTGGCTTAAAAAATTTGGTATTCGGATATCTTAGTTTACTTGGCCTAGATGCTCTGAATGTCAGGTGCATAACACATCTATCAATCCATAAACCGTCTGCCATTTAGAAACTTATGTTATATGTGTTCAAGAGTAGTCTACTCAAGAGAGTTTGGATCGCAATGTCATCAAAAATAAATCTTGTTTTAGGCTTCTTCATTAATCTCGGGCTTGTCAACCATAGGCCGTCAACCATAGGCATGGCTACATCAGCATGAGCATTTTGTTTTTTACCCAGTCTATTTCTCATCTAGTCACTTAACCCGCTAACTTCTTACATCTTCATTTCCTTCAGTTGTTTGCCTTCGGTTCTTTTCAGTGATTTGCCAATGACGTTACGGCCATTCTGAAAGATTCAGTCTAAAAGATATTTTAGCAAGATATTTTAGCCATCATTGAGTCTCTGTTAAGAGAAGTTAATTTCCTATAAAGACTAAATGAAAGCGATAGAGAGAAATCTATTTCTTTGGGTATCTGTTGCCTGGGTGTTCTGTGGGGCGACAGCCTTTCCATAGACAGCCTTTCCATAATTAGCCTTTTTATAAGCAGTTTTGTCGGAGTTGTAGCCAGTATTTTGTCGGAAGCCCGCTGTAAAAAGTCTTGTTGTACCAATCTTCCTTGATATTAGGACGAAACTAATGACCTCTGTAATACCTCTGCGCTCTGATCCGGCTCATGATGTCCTGCGTACTCGCCGTCAGCCGCTAGATGTCTTTTTTAATCCGCAAGCGATCGCCCTAATTGGCGCGACCGATAAACCCACTAGTGTGGGCCGCCGATTGCTGTGGAATTTGATTAGCAGTCCCTTTGGCGGCACGGTTTATCCCATCAATCCTAAGCGTTCTAGTGTTTTGGGTATTAAAGCCTATGCACACCTAGCCGATGTGCCAGAGCAAGTCGATTTAGCAATAATTGCTATTCCTGCACCTGCTGTGCCGATGGTGATTCGTGATTGCATTGCCGCTGGGGTAAAAGGTGCGATTGTCGTCTCGGCTGGTTTTCGAGAGATTGGCGCAGCGGGGATCGCCCTAGAAGAAGAGATTTTAAGCCTGGTACGCCCGTCTAAAATGCGGCTGATTGGGCCAAATTGTTTAGGTGTAATGAATCCCCATGCAGGGTTTAACGGTACATTTGCCAGTGCGATCGCCAATCCTGGCAATGTGGGCTTTATTAGCCAAAGCGGGGCACTATGCACCTCAATTTTGGACTGGAGCTTTCGAGAAAATGTGGGCTTTAGCGCCTTTGTCTCGGTGGGATCAATGCTGGATGTGGGCTGGGGAGATTTAATTAATTATCTCGGAGATGATCCCCAAACGGCCAGTATTGTTATTTACATGGAGTCTATTGGCAATGCTCGAGCATTTTTGTCGGCAGCTCGAGAAGTCGCTTTTACCAAACCCATTATTGTTATCAAAGCGGGGCGTACTGAGGCCGCAGCAGCAGCGGCAGCTTCACACACCGGGGCGCTCACTGGCAGTGATGAAGTGTTAGATGCAGCCTTTCGGCGCTGCGGCGTGCTGCGGGTTGACACCATTGATGATTTATTTAATCTCTCTGAAATTTTGGCCAAACAGCCGCGCCCCAAAGGCAATCGCCTGACAATTGTGACCAATGCAGGGGGGCCTGGGGTGCTAGCGACCGATGCGCTGATTCGCAATGGGGGTGAGCTAGCGGTACTTTCTCCCGCTACCCAGCAGGCATTGAATGCTTGTTTGCCCGCCCAGTGGAGTCACCACAATCCGATTGATATTCTCGGTGATGCTACTCCAGAGCGCTATCGGCAGGCGCTAGAAGTGGTTTCGCAAGATCCGAACAGTGATGGTTTGTTGGTGATTTTGACCCCGCAGGCGATGACAGATCCCTACCAGACGGCGGCAACAATTCAGTCGCTGCGCCCAGTTGATGGTGGGCCGATGCTGGCGAGCTGGATGGGCCAAGAAACTATCCAGCCCGGTGAAGATTTGCTCAATCAAGCAGGCATTTTCACCTTGCCCTATCCCGATACCGCCGCGCGAGTATTTACCCAGATGTGGCGGTACTATCGCAATTTGCGCAGCCTGTATGAAACGCCAGCTTTTGCTGAAGAAATCGCCCAGGCAGAGGTCGCTAAAACCCTTATTGAGCGCGTTCGCTCAGACAACAGAATGCTGATGACTGAACTGGAGTCTCAAATGGTGCTCTCTGCCTATGGCATTCCCACGGTGGTGAGCCAGACGGCGACGACGGCGGCAGCAGCCGTTACCTGCGCCCAAGCGATTGGCTATCCGGTGGTGGTGAAGCTGTGGTCACAAACGATCACCCATAAAACAGATGTGGGCGGGGTCTATCTGAATTTAGCCGATGATCAGGCGGTGCAAGCAGCCTTTGAGTCAATTCAACAGTCGGTTGCCTCTATTAGCAATGATCCTGCTGCTTTTTGGGGTGACTGTGCAGCCCATGGTGCCCCCGGATGGCTATGAGCTGATTTTAGGCAGCAGTATTGATCCTCAGTTCGGCCCGGTATTGTTGTTTGGCTTAGGTGGTGAGCTAGTAGAAGTATTTCAAGATCGGGCACTGGGCCTACCTCCGTTGAACACAACACTCGCTCGACGGATGATGGAGAAAACTCAAATTTACCAAGCTTTGAAGGGTGTACGAGGTCGTCAATCGGTAGATCTCAGAGGGCTTGAAAAACTGCTGGTAAAATTTAGTCGCCTGGTCATTGAACAACCTTGGATTAAGGAAATAGACATTAATCCTTTGCGGGTAACGCCTTCTTTAGGTCATGTCGCAGAGGATGGCACGGGCGACGCACAGCGCCATCGCTGTGCGATTGCTCTCGATGCTCGTATTATTCTGCATTCGGCTGATACGCTGGCTGAAGCGTTACCTAAACCCGCTATTCGTCCCTATCCTCACCAGTATGAGACTCAGTGGACACTTAAAACAGGAGAATCGGTGATGATTCGTCCTATTCAGCCGGAAGATGAACCTTTGATTGTTGCTTTTCATCGCACCCTTTCCGATGAGAGTGTTTATATGCGCTATGCCCATGTTTTTAAGCTCAGCGGGCGTACGGCCCACGAGCGTTTAACGCGCATTTGCTTTATTGATTACGACCATGAAATGGCTTTAGTGGTAGAAGCAGGAGCAGGCGATGAGCGGGCGATTTTGGCTGTGGGCAGGCTGAGCCAGTTTCCCGGTACGCAAACTGTCGAGCTGTCGATGCTGGTGAGCGATCGCCATCAGCATCAGGGTATTGGTACCCAACTGATGAAAATGCTGATTATGGTTGCCAAACGGGAGAAAATCAGCCAAATTGTGGCCGAAATTTTGCCTGAAAATAGGCCCATGCAGCAGCTTTGTCGTCGCCATGGATTTGTAATTGAACGCCATCAGCTCAACGATATGGTCAAAGCCATTTTAAATCTGGATTAAAACGCCAATATGCCAATATTCAGTCCGATTGCCTTGAATGCTCTTATCCCAAATATTGCCCTATGACCTTGACGATTCAATCTGGTGACAGTTTCCCCTTGGGCGCAGTGGTGCGAGAAGATGGGGTAAACTTTTGCCTCTACGCCAAAGAGGCGACGTCAGTGGAGTTGCTGTTGTTTGACTCGCCAGAGTCTCCCCAACCCCACACGACGCTTTGGCTAGATCCTGAAAAAAATCGAACGTTTCAGTATTGGCACATGTTTGCTAGGCCGCTGACAGCAGGGCAGGTGTATGCCTACCGGGTGGATGGCCCCTACGATCCTAACAGTGGTTTGCGGTTCAATCGCAACAAGGTTTTGATAGATCCCTATGCGCGCCTAGTTGTAGGATGGCCAGCGTATTCTCGTCGGGCGGCTAGTACCCTCTTTGACAACTGTGATCAGGCGCTGAGAAGTGTGGTGGTTGACCCCCAACAGTACGACTGGGAGGGCGATGTGCATCCCAAAACGCCCTACGCTGAGACCGTGATTTATGAGCTGCATGTCGGTGGATTTACCCAGCACCCTAATTCGGGACTGCCAGTTGAAAAACGAGGAACCTACGCCGGACTCGTTGAAAAATTCCTTACCTCAAGTCGCTCGGCATCACGGCGGTGGAACTCATGCCCGTGCAGCAGTTTGATGCTAGCGATGCCCCACCTGGAAGAGTGAACTACTGGGGCTACAGCTCAGTGGCTTTTTTTGCCCCCCACTGGGCCTACAGTGCTTGCAAGGTGGGTTTGGGGCCGGTCAATGAGTTCCGAGATATGGTCAAAGCCTTACATCAGGCGGGCATTGAGGTGATTTTGGATGTGGTTTTCAATCACACGGCTGAAGGTAACCATGAGGGGCCAACACTCTCATTGCGAGGGCTTAGCAATGAGTCGTACTACATTTTAGAAAATCACAAAGCCTACTACAGAAACTACAGTGGCTGTGGCAATACCCTTAAAACCAGCACCATTAGCGGCTACCTGATTTTGGATTGTCTGCGCTATTGGGTCTTACACATGCATGTCGATGGCTTTCGCTTTGATTTGGCCTCGGTGCTTGCTCGGGGCGTGACCGGTGAACCGTTAGAAATTCCACCCATCTTGTGGCTGATCAACACTGATCCGGCGTTGGCCGGTATCAAGATTATTGCTGAAGCCTGGGATGCCGCTGGGCTATATCAGGTCGGAAACTTTGCGGGGGAGCGCTTTGCTGAGTGGAATGGCCCCTATCGGGACGAGGTGCGGCGTTTTGTGCGAGGCGATCGCGGCCTGTGCGGTGCGATCGCCCATCGCCTGATGGGCAGCCCCGATCTCTATCCCCATCTCAAGCGTGGCCCTAACTACAGCATTCATTTTGTGACCTGTCACGATGGCTTTACCCTGTACGACTTGGTAAGCTACAACCACAAGCACAACGAGGCTAATGGTGAAGACAGCCGTGATGGTGCCAATGACAACTGGAGTTGGAACTGCGGTGTAGAAGGGGATACCGATGATCCAATTGTGCGATCGCTGCGGCTCAAACAAGCCAAAAATCTGTTCGTACTGTGGGCAATGTCTCAAGGCACACCCATGATGTTGATGGGGGATGAGGTGTTGCGATCGCAGCTTGGCAACAACAACGCCTACTGCCAAAACAACGAGCTGAGCTGGTTCGATTGGGATAGACTCTCCAGCCAAAAAGAGTTTCTTAGCTTTGTCCAACAACTGATTGACTTCATCCAAAATTTGCAGGTTTTCAAGCACGATGAGCCGCTCATTGTCACCTCTCAACCGATTCTAGAGCCATCCATTACTTGGCATGGTACCACGCTCAACCAGCCCGACTGGAGTGAAGACGCCCGTAGCCTATCATTTACACTGTGCTACCGGCAGCATGGCGAACTGCTACAGATCATCTTTAATGCGTTTTGGGAACCGCTCATCTTTGAGCTACCCCCTTTAGCACGAGGGCAGTATTGGCAGCGCATCGTCGATACAGCTTTGCCCCCTCCTCAAGATTTTTGCCCGATTGCATGTGCCCCCAAAATTGCACAGCCCTGCTATCAGGTCGATGCTCGTGCGGCAATCATTCTAATGGCTAAAAGCTGGTAGTTCAGACACTAGTAGTTCAGACACTAGTAGCCCAGACACTGGTAGCCCAAACAACAGACATTGTCTTCATTTGCCCATAGCCTATATTTTGATCAATCATTTAAAACCATTCAAACATTTATTCCTCAACCTCTATTCAATAAAAAACATTAAATTCATCACAAAAAAGTCTCTAACTAAAGTCTAGGGAAATCAAACGATGACTAAACATGGAAGGGACTGTATGAGTTTTTTACCCTCCCAAGTCTTGTATCCGCGCACCAAAATTGTGGCTACGATTGGCCCTGCTAGCCGTTCTCCTGAAGTGATTAAGCAGCTCATGCAAGCCGGGATGAATGTCGCTCGGCTCAACTTCTCCCACGGCTCGTACAAAGATCATGCCCAGCAAATTCGCCAGCTCCGAGCAGTATCTGAAGAACTACAAATGCCCTTAACGCTGCTACAAGACTTGCAGGGGCCAAAAATCCGCGTGGGGCAACTGCCTGAGGGAGGTATATTACTCAGCTCAGGAGACTTGCTGATATTGGTTCCCATAGAGCCTAGTCAACCCTCCATTCAATCCCAAGGTCAATCCCAGGGTCAATCACTGGGCCAATCCCAGGGTCAATCCCAGGGTCAATCCCAGGGCCAACCGCTGAAGCAGATTGAGATAGACTACCCTTATCTCGCTGAAGAGGCTAAAACAGGCACGCCAGTACTCTTAGATGACGGCCTGCTAGAGCTGTGCGTAGAAAAGATTGACGGCACTGCGGTACACTGCCGGGTGGTGATCGGCGGCCTGCTGAAAAGTCGTAAAGGCGTAAACCTGCCAACGTTGACCCTACGAATGCCCTCCATCACTGAAAAAGATCGACAAGATCTCAGCTTTGGTTTGCAGCAGGGCGTTGATATCGTTTCGTTGAGCTTTGTGCGTCAACCTGAAGATGTGCGAGCCTTAAAAAAACTCTTAGCTCAGCATGGCGCAAACGTCCCGGTATTGGCAAAGCTAGAGAAGCCCCAGGCCATTGAAAACCTAGAAGCGATTGTTGATGAGTGCGACGCCATTATGGTGGCGCGGGGTGATTTGGGTGTAGAAATGAGCCCTGAAAAAGTGCCCATGATTCAAAAGAGAATCATTCGCCTGTGCAACCAAAAAGGGATTCCAGTGATCACCGCCACTCAAATGTTAGAGAGCATGACCCACAGCCCTCGGCCCACCCGCGCCGAGGCTAGCGACGTGGCCAATGCCATTATTGATGGCACAGATGCAGTGATGCTCTCGGGCGAATCCGCCGTTGGTCAGTATCCGGTGGAGGCAGTGAAGATGCTCTCACGAATTGCCAGCGATGTAGAACCCGATATTGAGTATGCTAACTTTCCACCATCGGCGGTTGACGATCCTCATGCGATTAGTGAAGCGCTCAATGCGATTGACCAAGTGCTTGATTTGCGCTGTATTGTTACCTTTACCGAGACGGGGCATACGGCTCGGCTAGCAGCATCAGAGCGCCCCAAAGCTGCTGTCGTGGCGCTGACTGCCAATCCTAAGGTTTATCATCAGCTCAACCTCGTATGGGGCATTCGGCCCGTACTGCTAGAGCAGCTCGATGGTTCTCTAGAGGTTCTGTTTCAACAAATGGAAGAGTGCCTTTTGGACAAAAAGTTTGTACTACCTGGCGATAAGGTGCTACTGCTAGGGGGCTTGCCATTCAAGGTGGCAGGTTCTACCAATTTTCTGAAAATTCATACGGTTGGCCAGGGCTGAGACATCGATTTGACGCAACTTTGACTGGACGCAACCTTGACTGGATGCGACCTTGCCTAGACGCGACCTTGACTATGTTTTGAGTACAGCAACGCCTGGGTGCTCAGCCAATAGTCTTAGTTGCCTATGCTCTGATAGATAAACGCTGCAGAGGTTTTGAGCATCTATTGTTGTGAGTACATAATGGCTGTACCGTACAACAGGAATACCGGGCATCAGCGCTAAAATACTCGTCCCATGACCCTAAGTAAACTTTTAATCCTTGCTGTATCAACGTTCTAGCCGTTGAGTACAAGGTTAATTATTCTAGTTAGTCCTGATGTTGGTGGGCGATCGCCCGCCTAAAACCGCGTCTGCTATAACACAGGGAAACTCACAGGAGAACTCCCATGTGCAGGAGTACCCAAGCGACCCAACCGAGAGACAGCATTCCCCAACTCAAAGAAGAACTAGAGGGGTTAAAGTCACAGGCAGAAGCCTCTTTAGAAAAACCAATAGAAAGACCCATAGAAATACCGATTGAGCGCATTACTCCCCTGCAACTACCCGACAATATGAAGCAGCCGAGGCTGTACTTTGATCCGCATAAAATTGAACTCTTGAAAGAGTCTATCCAAAAACATGGTGTACTTGAACCTATTCTGCTGAGAACTGGTCAAAATGGGAACTTTGAGATCATCAGCGGAGAACGGCGATGGCGATGTTGCAGGGCTCTGAAAATGGCAAGCATTCCCGGCATTGTTCGCCAAATGTCCGATGCTACCGCCCTAGAAGCGGCTCTCATCGCCCATTTACTCAGTGAAGAAATCTCTTTGATAGAGCAAACCGAAAGCATTCTTAGCCTACTCTCTCTCCGGCTAAATCTATCTTTTGAGATAATTAAAACATCGCTTTACCAAGTCAACAATTCGCAAATTCGCGGAACGCATCGATCTGGCCACTTTACCGATCAACAGCTTCGAGTAGTCCATGAGATATTGGCTGAGTTCGGCATAAAACTCTCCAGTTTTGTATCCAATCGATTGCCCCTGCTCAATCTATCACCCGCTATCTTAGATTCAGTAAAAGAAGGTCGGCTATCACCGACGAATGCCGTATTGGTGAATCGTCAGCCAGCGGTATTTCACCAATCGCTAATTTCTCAAGCTGAAGGTAAAACTAAAGGTGATGTCGTTTCTTTGATCAAGGCAACAGTCACGCCAGCTAAGCGCACATCAGATCAACAAAAAACAGATCAACCGCAATTAGAGCAAGACTCAGCCAACTTTAGCCATACTCTTGAGTATAATCCCAAGCAGCTATACCAGCAGATATGTGAGCGAATTCAGTCTGTTGAAAATCGAGCGATACGGTTTGATAATCCAGAAGTCATAAGGCGGCTAACAAAAATCGATAGCTTGCTTAGAGAGATTGAATCTTTTAACAACAGCAACTGAAAATTCCAGAATTTTAATTGCCGCCATCAGAACCTAAAGGATATCTAGCACTTGACGTAGCAGAGCTTGGTCATCATGGTTAACCTTAAATCGCCCATTTTCAATATCACGAATCCAACTTTGGCTTTTTCCTATGCGCTCAGCAAGCGATCGCTGACTCAGTTTTTGCCGCTGACGGGCTAAGTGAATATCTTGGCCAGAGAGTTTGTCTACCTGAGTAACGGCCCACGATTGGGACGGCTTTCGATGTCGTTTAGGCGGACGTCGCCGGACATTTTCCTGCCATTCTTCCGAAAGTTCAAACCCTAGCAAACGAGCGTTGAGTAGGCGCTGCCACTTATCTCTAGGGGCATTATCTGTCAGGCTAACGGCCTGATTAGCATCTTCAGCCCAAAAATCAAGCGCATCGTCCACATCATCAGGAATATTGGCTGCTTTAACCCAAAGTGGCTGAATCTCGAATGGATAGGTTTTAGGATCAAACAGCGGTTTCAACCCATAGTAATAAACAGTTTCTAGATCGCTTTCAAAAGTTTTTAGCAGTCGCTTATGGGCACCGCGCACCGTAGCAGCCTTTTGCAGACGCTTTTCTCCATAGGCAATACGCATCAGGGTACGGACTTTCATCCGCTGATCGCCCCCCAATCGAAGCTTAAACAAATTCCAGAGGAGTAAGCGAATAGCGCCCTCATGTTGTTGCCAATTACTCATCACTTCTTTCAGTAATGATTGGGGCAAAGTGCCGTATTGATAAAAGGCCGTTTGAGCCCGATATTCCTGCTTGTTTAAAAAGAGCTTGGCCCAAACTCCTGCTTGGATGGTAAAGCCTAGCCCAATGAGATGCTGGTTGCCCTGATTGTCTTTTTCAAAGTAGTACTCAGTATCGAGCAGTTGCCAAACGAAGTGTTCGTCCAGCGTAAAAGCGCTAACCCTACCTTGTCTAGGCCAGTCAAGCGAGACCAGAACTTGGCAGGCTTGATAAACCAGATTTTTGATCAAGGTAAGTTTATCAAGTTTGCTCAAATCCTTTCGCCTATCGAGTCCTAAGTATTTTTCAATGTGTTGATCATTAAGGGTAAAAGTGTTTTCCCAAGGTCGATCGAGCGTCATCACATACGCGGCAAAAATCAGATGAACACAGGTGGCGCGGATGTCGAAGTTGGCGATTTCACGACGTCCTGCTGCTGCTGCTATAGGCAAAGGCATTTCTTTTTCAGGATCGGTTGTCAACCGAAATCTCATTTCGCCTCGATTACGATTCACGGGCCTGCGATAGCACAATTGACCATCGGCGTCGCTTTGCCACGAGAGAGCTTGGCGCTGTGCCAAAATATTGCAGGTCTCCCACATCACCATACAAGAGGCGAAAGGGGTGGTTTTGCGGTTGAGAAAAATACTGGGAATAGCAACAGGCAGCAGCGTACTTTTACAACGTCCCCTTTTTGGGCTTGAGGGGCTTTAATGCACCTACCTCACACGAGGATACACAAAGGGGTACCGCTAGGTCAGGGCAACCATCGCATAGGGTTGGATCAATCCAGTAACCATCTTTTTCAGTGTCAGCTTTAATCGCGCCATGCGGACATCGGGCTGGCAGACATCGCAAGTGATGCAGTTCTCTTTAATGGTGTAAGTCATGGCGGAATTGGCCTGCTAAAAAACTTGGCAGGTTACAGGTTGTAGGAGAGAGATGGAGCGGTATTTAATATGGATAACTGCTAAATCGATGGCTATTAAATTCGGCGGCTGCTAAATTAGCGGCTATTAAATCAGTGGCTATTAAACCAGTGACGGCTACGTCAATTAAATTAGTGGCTATTACATCAGTGGCCTTTAAACCAGTGACGGCTACGTCAATAGCCAAGCCCAAACAGCTCAGCTCAAATAGCTATGATCGAAAAATGGAATAAATTGCAGAGAGACTTCACATCTAGGAACTTGGTAGGAATGAAGGAAGAGAGCCAAAAACTTTCTTGGGACAAAGGCTAGTGGTGGTTCCCTATTCCTAGCAATTCCTTAAGAAGAAGAAGAAGAAAATAATAATTCGGCGGTGAAATGAAGTTCGATTGCAAGCGATATGCTCAAGTGACATATTCAAGTGACATATTCTTGTTGTATCTACGCTCCATCTACCTTGCTACGTGTATACCTTGTTGCGTCTATACTTTTCGCTACCTCTATATTTAGATATAACAATCCAAAACCATCTGTTCTATGTCATCTGATACAGTTTTATTGTTTCTTCATAATCTATTGTTGAGTGCATAGCCATGAGATTCTTGAATTATAGACTTGTTGAATCTATTTTCCCTTTAATTTAGCGGCTTTCGCTCGCTGGCAGCGCCAGTAACTAACAGTAGTATTTGCCATTAGCTGCCATTAGCTGCCATTAGCAGTTAGCAGCTAAAATGAGAGAAGAGTGGGTAATAGAGTTGGTGATAGAATTGAAAATTCTAGAATTTTAGAGAGAAAATCGTTAAGCAGTATTTGTCAAAGAGTATCCACTAAGCAAATTAGCCGCCAAAGAACAAGCAGTGAGTCAAGATTGGATGGTCACAAAAGATGGGCAATGCCAGCAATGTCCTACTCCTCGAGAATGGGATTTGCTAGAATCGCCGTATCATTTTTATCGCTTTTTAACAGAAATAGAAGATGCGCTGAAGCAAGCGACAACGCTGCACCAATGCGATTGCCTTCCGGCGTTGCGCCGATTGGTTCGTAAGCTGGTCGTTAACTCCTATTGGCTGAAAACTCAATGCCCTAAGCTTGATCCCAAAGCAGCGGCCGCTTTTTTGAATCTTTACGATGAAATTGGCTATCCGTTAACCGTTCAGATCGAAACTCTCATGCCTGGTGCAAGTTCGACAATTCATACCCATGGGACTTGGGGGATTGTCGCTGTGCTGCAGGGCCAAGAGAGAAATACGTTATGGCGGCGATCGCCCGAACCAGCGTTTCCTGACAAAATTACCCGCGTAGCCGAAAAAGACTTGGTGTACGGAGACGTTATCAGTTTTGTTCCGGATGCCATTCACAGCGTTGAGGCCGTTGGAGATAAGCCATTGGTCACCTTCAATCTGTATGGAGAGACTGAGCGCCAACAACGGTTTGAATTTGATGCGATCGCCCATAGCGCCAAACGTTACTAACACGAATTTCTAACTCACGCGAGCCCCAAGCCTCGCTAGAGCGTTATGCCTGTTCAGAATCCTTTTTTTACATTGCGCTACGAGTCAGCATTAGCCTTGTTGGGTGATGACTTTTACGATGCGGTTCAACCAACTACCTTTCCTCAAACCCGCCTTCGTTTCCGCAATAATCATTTACTGCCGCTGCTAGGATTAGTCCCAGAAACGGTCGATGACCAGCATTTTATTGAAGCTTTTGGTCAATTCCAGCAACATCCAAGTCAGCAGCATCAAAGTCAGCAGCATCAAAGTCAGCAGCATCAAAGTCAGCAGCATCAAAGTCAGCACCATCACAAACCACTATCACAACGGCAAAGAACAGGATTAGCATTGCGCTACCACGGCCATCAGTTTGGCCAGTACAATCCTTCCCTAGGCGATGGGCGTGGCTTTTTATATGGTCAAGTGCAGGCAGTGGACGGGCATCTTTTGGAGCTAGGTACTAAAGGATCAGGGCAAACGCCTCATTCTCAAGGGCGCGACGGTCGGCTGTCTTTGCTGGGTGGGGTGCGAGAGGTGCTAGCAGCAGAAGCCCTCCATGGACTGGGCATACCCACCTCGCGAGTGCTGAGCTTAATTGAAACAGGAGAAGCGTTAACCAGAGCAACTGAGCCATCGCCAACTCGTTCGGCTGTGATGGTTAGACTGAGCCATTCACATATCCGCTTTGGTACCTTTGAACGGCTCGAATATTTTGATCGCCCTGATTTGGTTCGGCGGCTGCTCGATTACGTCATTGCATACCATTATGGCCACCTTCGGAAACTGCCAGATCGAGACATTCAATTTTATGCAGAACTGGTAAAACGCACAGCGCACTTGGTCGCCGGATGGATGGCTGCAGGATTCTGCCACGGGGTTCTCAACACTGATAATATGTCCATTATTGGTGAAGGGTTCGACTATGGCCCTTATGCCTTCATCGACACCTACAATCCCTATTTTACAGCGGCCTCTTTTGATCGATTAGGACGGTATAGCTATCGGAATCAGCCAAATATCTGTCGTTGGAACTTAGAGATGTTGCAACGACCTTTAGAATCGGTCATGTCGAAAACAGAAATGGAAGATGTGTTGCAATCGTTCACAGGTATCTACGAGCGAACCTATCACCAAGCGATGCTGCACAAGCTAGGTTTCGAAAGCCTCCCGAGTGAAGATACAATCACCTTAATTGATCTCACCTTACAATTTTTATTTGCCAGTCAAGTGAAGTATCATCATTTTTTTCAGGCGCTACGGCAACAGTTCTCCGGCCTATGGCGAGAAGATCCAAGCCATATTTTTACTGATTTGAGCTTTTTGGAATCTGTTGATCACATAGCCGCTCTTCAGTCGTGGAAAGATCTCTATCACCAATTATTACAACAGCAGCCAGAGAGCGAAATGGCTGCTGTTGCCCAACGACTGCAGCAACACAATGCCAAACAGGTGCTTTCTCAAAGTGCGATCGCAGAAATTTGGTACGCCATTGAACAAGCCGATAACTGGCAGCCTTTTTTACAGGCCATCACCAAGTCGAATGAGCCTAGTTGGGCTGCTCCGGCCAAGGGGTTAACCGCCGGTGAATGGTGCCAGTGAATAGTGCCAGTGAATAGCGCTACTGAATTTTTAAGACTTGCCGCAGCCGCCCTTGGTCTTCAGCACTCATGCTAAATCGCCCTTTTTCGATATCACGAATCCAGCTTTGGCTTTTGCCCATACAATCAGCCAAGGCACGCTGACTGATCTTGCCTTGCTCTCGTGCTGCTTTGATCTCATCTCCAGAAAGCTGACGGACAGAGGTAGAGCCTCGCACAATCGTAGCAGAACGCGGCTTACGACGACGCTTAGGCTTGGGTTGACCCATCGCTTGTTGCCAATCTGCCGATAGCTCAAACCCTAAAATACGAGCGTTGAGCAGTCGCTGCCATTTATCTCTTGGGGCATTATCTGTCAGCATACGGCTAGCATCATCGGCCCAAAAGGCCAGATTTTCCTCAGCATTATTAGGAATACTGGCAGCCTTGGCCCACAGCGGCTGAATCTCGATCGGATAGGTTTGTGGATCAAAAGAGGGCTTTAACCCGTAGCAATAGAGCGTTTCCAAATCACGCTCAAAGGTCTTGAGCAAACGCTTATGCGCCCCACGCACGGTTGTTGCTTCTTGCAAACGCGTTTCGCCATAGGCCACCCTGAGCAAGGTGCGTACAGTAAGGCGATGATCACCCCCTAAACGCAGCTTAAACAGCAGCCAGAGCAATAGCCGAACAGCGCCCTCATGCTGCTGCCAACTGCCCATGACTGCGGTGATGAGCGAATGGGGCAATCTGCCGTACTGGTAAAAGGCCGTTTGACGGCGGTAGTCTCGGCTGTTGAGAAAGTGCTGAGCCCACTGCCCCGCACGTACTGTAAAGCTCAGGCCAATCAAATGTTGGCAGCCTTGGGCATCTTCCTCAAAGTAGTACTGGGTGTCCAGTAATTGCCAAATGGGCTGCTCACTGAGGACAAAGGGCTGTACCTTTCCCTGCCGCGGCCAGTCTAGTGATATCAGCAGCCGACAAGCTTGATGGATCAAATCTTTGATGAGTGTCAGCTTTTCAAGCTTGGTTAAGTCTTTACGCCTATCGAGTCCTAGGTACTTTTCAATGTGCTGATCGTTCAGCTCAAAAGAGCTTTCCCAAGCGCTATCAAGCGTTACAGCATAGGCCGCAAAAATAAGATGGATGCAGGCAGCGCGAATATCAAAAGATGCGATCGCCCCTCTCGCTTCGTCCGCTCTCATCGCTACAGGCAACTCAGCTTCAGGATCACTATCTAGCCGAAAGCGTATTTCTCCACGCCCTCGATTTACCGGTCGGTAATAACATAGCTTCCCATCATCATCACTTTGCCAAGGTAGCAACTGCCGCTGAGACAATACCGTAGAAGCTTCCCAAATCACCATGCAAGAAGCAAACGGAGTCGTTTTACCATCGAGGAAAATGCTAGGTATTGCAGGCGGCAGTAAAGTACTCTTGCATCGCCCTTTTTTACTCTGTAGCGGCTCTAAAGAAGTGCCTGAGTCACAGACCTGCACACAGCGAGGAATTTCGATATCTGAGCAGCTATCACACAGCGTCGGATCAATCCAATATCCTTCTCGTTCTGTCGAAGGCTTAATGGCCCCACGAATACACTGAGGCTGGCAGCTATCACAGTCATGACAACCGTTCTTAATCGTGTAAACCATACCCCATGCCGTGAAAAGTCTCGCGTCCTGACAAAACGTTCTTACAAAACACGTCCTTACAAAACTTTGTCTTAATAAATCAGATATAACAACCTCACATCAGGCGTTCTATGTCCCCTGATACTGTTTAATATTTTCTTTATTATTAATTTCTAAGCTGCTCGGGTAATGCGTCAATTCAACCTGGTTTTAGTTGCTTAAAGCCCTAATTTCTGCTTATTAAAGTAATCAATTTCTGACATGATTTGACTGACTTCAGACATCAGCGAATACTTTTGACCTTTACGTTTTACGATCTGCAATTAATATGAGACCTTTAGCGAGGCGACTAGTGATGGTGTCAACGACCGAGGCCGAGCAGTTGGCCATGGATTTCTTAATGGATGATTTGGAGATGTCTGCAGAAGATCAGACGTTTTTCTCCACCATATCTGCGCGTATGACCGGTAGTAACTGGATCGTCGTAGAAATTGGCGTAGCCGGATTGCCAGATAAGTGGGTGATACAAGTGTTTGATACGGGTCGATGTGATCCCTGCTACACGTTCGTTTCGCCTATGCCCCCAGGAGAAGATGCTGATTTGAAAGAGTTTCCAGATCACATTGCTGAAGTGGTCGCCAGAGAACGGGTGTCTGGCGGGTGAGCCGTCGCTTAAAAAAAACTCAAAAGCCTTGGCTGAGCAAAGCCGAAGCCTGCTGTTCGGTAACCCCCCCTTCAGCAAACTGCCACCCATTGAGCACTATATAAATAACCTTTTGACATAAAAGACCTCATCCTTAAAGTTATTTAGTGATTAACTCGGAGCATACACATGGGAAAAATCGTTGGAATCGACCTCGGAACTACCAACTCAGTAGTGGCCGTTATGGAAGGAGGCAAGCCGACTGTTATTGCTAACGCCGAAGGCTTTCGTACCACTCCGTCGGTCGTTGCCTACGCTAAAAATGGCGATCGCCTCGTCGGTCAAATTGCCAAGCGTCAAGCGGTTATGAACCCCGAAAATACGCTGTATTCTGTCAAGCGATTCATTGGCCGTCGGTATGATGAAGTCAACAATGAATCCAGCGAGGTTCCCTATAAAGTAGCTAATGTTAACGGCAACGTTAAAATTGAGACCTCCGATGGCAAGCAATACGCACCTGAGGAAATTTCCGCTCAGGTGCTCCGTAAGCTAGTAGACGATGCCAGTAAGTACCTAGGCGAACAGGTTACCGAAGCCGTCATTACTGTTCCTGCATACTTTAACGACTCTCAGCGACAGGCCACCAAAGACGCTGGAAAAGTGGCAGGCGTTACCGTCAAGCGAATCATCAACGAGCCCACCGCTGCCGCTCTGGCCTACGGATTGGATAAAAAGAGCAACGAAACCATCCTTGTATTTGACTTAGGTGGCGGTACTTTCGACGTTTCTATTCTCGAAGTTGGCGAAGGCGTTTTTGAAGTCCTCTCCACATCGGGTGACACCCACCTAGGGGGTGACGATTTCGACAAAAAGCTCGTTGACTACCTGGCTGAAGATTTTGCCAAAAAAGAAGGAATCGATCTGCGCAAAGACAAGCAAGCCCTACAGCGCCTCACTGAAGCCGCTGAAAAAGCAAAAATTGAGCTGTCCAGCGTTTCTCAAGCAGAAGTTAATCTACCTTTTATCACCGCCACTCAAGATGGCCCTAAGCACTTAGAAACCACGCTCACCCGCGCTAAGTTCGAAGAGCTGTGCTCTGATCTCATCAAGCGCTGCGGTGTGCCGGTAGAAAATGCTTTGAAAGATGCCAAGTTGAGCAAATCAGACATTGATGAAGTCGTATTAGTCGGCGGCTCCACCCGCATTCCTGCGGTACAAAACCTGGTAGAAAAGACGTTAGGCAAAGAACCCAACCAAACCGTCAACCCTGACGAGGTCGTTGCCATTGGTGCGGCGATTCAGGGCGGTGTCCTCGGCGGCGAGGTGAAAGACATTCTGCTCCTTGACGTCACACCGCTATCGCTGGGTGTAGAAACCTTAGGGGGCGTGATGACAAGGCTCATCAATCGCAACACCACCATTCCTACCAAAAAGTCAGAGGTGTTCTCAACCGCTGTCGATGGGCAAACCAACGTGGAAATCCATGTCCTGCAGGGTGAGCGGGAAATGTCTAGCGATAACAAGAGCTTAGGAACCTTCAAGCTCGACGGTATTCCCTCCGCTCAGCGTGGTATTCCCCAAATCGAAGTTACCTTCGATATCGACGCCAACGGTATCCTCAATGTCACCGCCAAAGACAAAGGATCAGGTAAAGAGCAGTCCATTAGCATTACCGGTGCTTCTACGCTCTCTGAAACCGAAGTTGAGCAGATGGTACGTGATGCGGAAAGCAACGCCGAAGCTGACAAGGAGCGCCGCGATCGCATCGACACCAAGAACCAAGCTGACTCACTGGCCTACCAAGCTGAAAAGCAGGTAGAGGAGCTTGGCGACAAGTTCCTGCAGCAGACAAGGAAAAAATAGAAGGGCAAATCAAAGACCTCAAAGACGCGTTAGCAGCCGAGAACTTCGATCAGATCAAGTCCACGATGGAAGCACTCCAGCAAGGTCTCTACGCCCTTAGCAGTAACCTCTATCAGCAAGCTGGTGGTCAAGATGCAGCCTCTACCGATAGCGATGCACCGACTGATGGTGCCTCTAGTAGCGGTGAGGACGACGTTATTGATGCTGAGTTTTCCGAAACTGATGCCCAGTAATAGTCCCCATGAATAGTCCCCATGAATAGTCCCCAGTAAAAGCGCCGGTCAAATCTCCGGTCAAACCTAAGGGAAATTGAAAAAAACATTCATATCCCGCTAAAAACAAGGCGTGCAGGAATACTACCCTGCACGCCTTATTAGTTTGGCCTTGTTGCTACAGATCATTCAGCATGGCCTATCACCTCAAAATGGCCTATGTCAGTCCTAGCCAGCTCAAAAGCCCTTTCCCAGTCACTAGCTCAATCAAAACAAGCGCAACTATCCCAACCATGGCAGCTCTCCCGTTGAGCTGCTCAGCGTATTGATTGAATCCCTTTTTAGGTCTTTCCATATTGGGTACTTTGGTCGGTTGAATGCTGGCCATGGCTATCCTTCAAAATTATTTAAGGGCTTTTCTATTGTCGCTAGCGATCGCATTTTCAGTCAATGGCCAGTCCCAGCAGCCAGCCAGCAAAATCAGCCAGTAAAATTAGCTCAGCAAAATCCAGCTCAGCAAAACTCCACCTCAAAATACTGGCTTCTAAAACTCGTCGTATCAGTATAATTGCCATTCTCTTGCGTATAAAAAGCATTTAAGACATAAGAGAACACATACAAAACTCCCCCATAAAACGCTCGCAAATTATGCATCTGTGCTCTGACAAGTGCTCTGAAAAATGCTGGGTGAACTGCCCGGATAATCCTAAGACTTTTGGTTAACAATCCGGTGAGACGCTTCTATTGAGCAAAGCCTTCTATTAACAAAGCCTCCCATAGCTTCTGTCGAGTGAGTTAGGACAATAGTAATCGCTAGAAGCCTTGACTAGCAGCAGCTAACTCGACTAGCAGCGGTGAGACCCTGCGTCGTCGTACGGCGCTAGCGGTGAGACCCTGCGTCGTCGTACGGCGCTAAGGAATGCTCACCAAGACAAGGAATGCTCACCAAGACAAAGTAAGAATGCATCCTTACTTTGCCCTGCCATGCTCAGCAGGTGAAGGCTACCGGAGCTTAAAACACTCACTCGTTAGAGAAATTCAGTGAGCCAGCCCACGGAGAAAACCCGTAATCAACCATAGGTATATTTCATGCAGCCGTTTTGCCTTTCCACCCGTGCCTCAAAGGCAGTATTCATCGCCACTTTAGCGACAACTGTCGGACTTTCCCTATCGGTTGGCATCCTCAGCCAACCGAGCTTCGCCAGTAACGATACTGACAAACTGAGACAGGGCCTTCCCGGTAGACGCATCAGTGGAGGTGTTCGTGGCCCTGCATCCAGTTGCTTCGCAGACTTTAATCAGTCCATAGTGGCCATACTTCCTCGTGACATCGCCAGCAAAACATCTGCGGCACATCCTACCTTCTGGTTTTCTACACCTGAATTCAGCGGGGCTAAGTCGGTAGAATTTGAACTCTTTGACCAGTACGACGAAATCATTTATACCACTCAAATAAATATGAGTGACCATTACGGCGTCAGTGAATTTCAAATGCCTGAAACCGCACCTGCTCTAGCCATTGATCACGAATACCGATGGGTATTGTCGATTGCCTGCAAAAACGGCTATCAAGAATCTTCGCGAGTAGGCGTGCAAGGTTTAATTCGTAGAGTAGACCTGCCGAGTAGCCTAGCCGCCCAAATAGAGTCAGCCAGCCTAGAAGAAAAACTGGCTTTATATACAGAAGCTCAGCTCTGGCATGAACAGGTTAGTACCTTAGTCAATTTGCGTCGGCGCAATCTAGCCGAGCCAACATTTCAGCTCGCCTGGACAGCCCTGATGGAATCAGTAGGATTAAGTGCTGATGTCTCTAGTGATTTGTCCCATCAAATGAGCGCTGTCGCCTTAGGAGAGATTGTCGCTAATTCAGAGACAACCATTGACAATACCAACGGCGAGTAAGTCGCATCGAAGCCCTTCACAGCCGCCATGAGCACAATCATAGGCTGATGGGCATTCTGTAAGAACCAAAGCCTGTTTGCTAGCCTCTGTCAGGAGGAGCCTTGTCTGTAATCTCTCATATCTGGAAAAAACTGCAAAAGGATCCCTATTGGCTGACAAGTCTTGTCGTCACGGGGTTATTGATCACACTACGACAGATTGGTAGCCTTCAATCTCTTGAGCTGATCGCCTTTGACTATATGGTCAGGCTGCAGGCAGATCAAGGCCCTGATCCTCGTCTACTTGTCGTTGAAATTACTGAAGAAGACATTCGTAATCAGCGTGAGTGGCCCATGTCAGATCAAGCCATGGCTGATTTAATTGCTCAGCTACAGTCTGCTAATCCTAGAGCAATTGGCATAGATATTTATAGAGATCGTCCCCAAGGAGATGGACAAAAGGCGCTTGCAGAAGCCTTAAAGTCATCTGAAGTAGTTGCTATTACAGGTTTAGGCATCAGTGCAGATGATCGCATTCCTCCACCTCCTAACCTAGATCCTAGTCAGGTCGGTTTTAATGATTTTATAATCGATTCAGATGGCATCTTGCGACGCAGCTTACTATTTGCCGTCGAAGACCAGCAAAAACTATACTCCTTTGCTCTACAGCTCAGCCGGAAGTACCTAGCACACGAAGGCGCTGAGTTTTCTGTAGATGGCAAAGCCGTCTATATCGGCTCTACAGAGTTTGTTCCACTTGAGAAAACATCGGGCGGATATGACAACATCAATACAACAGGATATCAAATTCTGCTAGATTATCGCTCGTCCAACTTAGTGTCGAGGAAAGTGACGCTAACTGAGGTAATGTCCGGGCAAATAAAACCAGAGTGGATTGAAAATAAGGTAGTCCTGATTGGTGCAACAGCACCTAGTGCCAAAGATTTTTTTTATACGCCCTACAGTTCAGAAAAAAACGATGAGCATGTCATGGCGGGTGTTTTAGTCCATGCTCAGGCCGTCAGTCAGCTCTTAAGTAGTGTTCTAGATGACCAGCCATTGTTTTGGGACTGGCCGCAGTGGGCAGAAACACTCTGGATATGGGGCTGGTCTTTAGCTGGCGGATTTGTTGTTTGGAAAATGAAGCGCTCAGTTTTGCTAGGTGTTGTTCTACTAACTGGATTAGGGGTTCTTGGCAGCATTTGTTTTGTTTCTTTTAGTTTGACTGGCTGGGTTCCATTTGCCGCCCCAGCCTTGGCACTGTTACTAACAAGTGGAGCCCTAATTACTTATCAGGTGTTTTATCAATCTTTCTATGATCCGATGACAGGCTTGCCTAATCGGGCGCTGTTTGTGCGGCAGCTTAGGCAAGCCATTTCTAAACGGAAACAGTTGGCAGAGGTACATTCTTCTTCAGCTATTTTTGCTGTTGGATCTTGATCACTTTAAGGCTATTAATGAAAGCTTTGGACATCAATTTGGCGATCATTTACTGCTGCTTACAGCAGAACGTATCAAAGCGCAGCTACCTTTACAGGCGCGCTTAGCGAGAATCGGTGGCGATGAATTTGCGATTTTGTTGCAAAATTTAGACGAGGCCAGTCAAGCGACTAAAATTGCAGACAAGCTATACAACAAACTGACGGAGCCATTCGAGATTGATGGACAGCCTATTACAGTAAGTTTTAGCATTGGTATTGCACTAGATAAGCTGAGCCATCGCGAGCAAGCGGAGACGCTTATGCAAGATTCTCACCGCGCTATGGCAAGAGCACGAGCCTTAGGTAAAGAACATTACGAGATTTTTGATCCGGGAATGCGGATAGAGGCCGTTAAGCGTTTTCAGTTAGAAGCTGAGCTTCGACAAGCGATTAATAAACAAGAGTTTTTGCTTTACTACCAGCCTATTATTAACTTAGAAACTGGTGTTCTTGCTGGATTTGAAGCTTTGGTTCGTTGGCAACATCCGCAAAGAGGATTTGTCTCACCCGGAGCCTTTATTCCGGCTGCAGAAGATACTGGGCTTATTGTGCCCATGGGGAGTTGGATTTTAGAGGAAGCCTGCACTCAAATGCATCGTTGGCAGCAGCAGTTTCCCCAAGCTAAGGATTTGATGGTGAGTGTCAATCTGTCGGCTAAGCAATTTAATCAAGAAAACCTATCGCAGGAAGTTGCAGATATTTTAGAGAAAACGGGCCTTAACAGTCAGTGCCTCAAATTAGAACTGACAGAGAGTGCTGCGATGGAAGATGTTAATGGCACCATTAGTCAGCTTGTTAAATTGAAAGCATTGAACTTAAAACTCAGTCTAGATGATTTTGGCACAGGGTATTCATCATTGAGCTATTTGCATCAGTTGCCGACAGATACACTCAAGGTCGATCAATCTTTTGTAGGACGGATGGAAGAGAAATCAAATGAAGATAGTGAGATTGTCAAAACAATCATTTCATTAGGCCATCAGCTAGGTATGGATGTGATTGCTGAGGGCATTGAAACGGCTGTACAATTAGCTGGCTTGCGTAAGCTGAAATGCAACTATGGGCAAGGATACTTTTTTTCTAAGCCACTGCCCCAGGATGCGGCAACAGCCTTAATTGTGGAAAATAAAACTTGGCTGGACGATGAGATGCATCAAGATGGGAAGAGATCGTTAGCAATGATGCAATAAGGACTGCATCAACAGTCCTTAGAGTTCCTTGAGTTCCTTGAGTGAGGAGATCTGCGACAGGAATGTTACTGCGCACTGCTACGTTGCCTTAGCTAAATAATCGCAATAAATAATCGCAATAAATAATCGCAATGATTGATAATCGCAACAATCGCAGCATAGATGGCGAGACTGTCGCCGATGATCTGAGGGCCTTTGGTGGGGGTAGCCTTGGGTGCGGGTAATAGTTGTGGTGCCTGCTAAGTTGGGCCACCTTTGCCAGCTACTAGCCCAGTACCAGCTACTAGCCCAGTATAGTTGATCCATTTACAGTATGAGAGGGTGCAATGTACCCGATTCTCAGGAACCCGTATTCTCAGCAACTCGTAGATGAGGTGCAGCCATTGTGGTAAGACTCACTTCTCCAGAGGAACTCGCGCATAGTCAAGACTGCTAATAGAAAGAATTTAGTGCACCCTTATGCTTTCCTTAATCTTTTAAAGAATTGTTCTTGATGTTCAAGCAACATTCTAGTGGGCGTTAAAGCAACACTCATCTGTTTGCTGTTGTTCACGTTTAAAGGAACTTTCATGGCTAGCAATCACGTTATTTTTATCCATCCTGATGGTACTAGTGCGGCCCATTTTGGCATGGCCCGCTTTGTCAAAGAAGGCCCGGATGGTCGGCTCAACTGGGATAACCTTGATGAGTCTCGTGTTTATTTGGGCCATATGGAAGACCAACTGACTGGTACTTCTAATGGTGGGGCCGTTACCCATGCTACCGGGGTGAAAGTCTATGCTGAGTCTTTTGGGTTGGAGGTCGTTCGTGACGAGAATGGCGATCCGGTGATAGATTCTGCAACTGGTCGGGTGGTTGAAGAAACGCTGGTGGCACTCTCTGGAAAAAATCAAACCATCATGCAGGAAGCAGTGGCGGCTGGTAAGGCGACAGCACTGATTAACTCTGGTGTGATTGCAGAGCCAGGCAGCGGGGCATTTGCAGCCGTTGTGGGTCAGGCGGATGTGCCGGAAGGTGCGACTGGTTTTTCTGCTTTTCCACGGGGACAGTTTGCTGAAATTACCCGTCAGGTGGTGGAATCTGGGATTGATGTGATTCTTGGTGGTGGTCTAGTTAATTACTTACCGGTTGGCACACCACCGCCTGCGGAGGCTATTTATGCTGAGTCTGCGGAGCAGTTGGATGCAATCTCGACGGCAGCTAATATTCGTCCTGATACGAACTTAATTGAGCTGGCTGAAAGTTTGGGTTACACCGTAGTGTATACCGAGGAACAGCTCAATGCAGTGGTTGCTGATTCCAGCATTACTAAGGTGCTAGGTATCTTTGCTAATGAAGACACTTTTAACGATACTATTCGCACGCCTGAAGGTGGAATTCCTGGGTTTGATGAAAATTTGACGATGACAGGCACGGCCCCTTATATCCCGTCTGCACCTACTGTGGGAGAGATGCTGGCGATGGGGCAGGCGATTTTGGAGCGCAATCCTAAGTTTGCCAGCGGTTCTTTGACTATTTTAGAAGAGGAAGGGACTGACAATTTTGGCAATATTAACAGCGCTGCAGGTATGTTGGAGGCTTTGTTGCGCACAGATGAGGCGATTGGGACGGCACTGGACTTTTACGAGCGCTATCCCAACACGCTAATTATCACAGCCGCTGACAGTGATGCAGGTGGACTGCAAACTGATGACGCGGGTGAGACGGCGGGCATTTTCCAAACGAATCCGACGGGATTAGATCTGCCCGATTTTCCCGATTTTGAAAATCCTGGTGATGGTCAAGAAGGGGTAGGTACTGAGGCGTTTGTCGCTCAGCCGTCAGAGAGCGGCAACACCTACAATTTTGATGTGGCTTGGGTAGGACAGCCTGATTTTGCAGGTTCTATTGTTACTAAAGCCCATGGCCTCAATGCTGACAAGCTGCCGGTAACTGTGGATAACACCGATATTTATCGGGCTATGTATGAGACGCTTTTTGGTGTTGAATTGAGTGCTCGGCCTGTGCCTGAGTTTATTCCTGCGCCTACGCCTACTCAGGATACTGGCAATGTTATTTTCATTCATCCTGATGGCACTAGCCCATCGATGTATGGCTTTGGTCGGTTTGCAAGTCAAGGACCAGATGGTCGGTTGAACTACGATTTGATGTCTGATTCTGGGGTGTACTTGGGCCATATGCGCGATCGCCTAGTAGGTACCTCTAACGCAGGGGCGGTGACCCACGCTACTGGGGTCAAAGCTCAGTCTGGTTCGTTTGGTTTGGACGAATTTGGTGAGCCGGTCGTTTCACGCTCAGGTTTGCGCGGTGTGACTATTTTGGAAGAGGCGATCGCAGCCGGTAAAGCCAGCGCAGTGATTAATTCTGGATTCATTGCAGAGCCTGGCACGGGCGCATTTTTAGCCGAAGTAGAAAACCGCAGCGATGTTACCGAAATCACCGCCCAGATTTTAGAATCCGGCGTAGATGTGATTTTAGGCGGCGGCGAAATTCACTATTTGCCAGAAGGCACCGTAGGCCGATTTGGTGAAGAGGGCATTCGCACCGATGGCCGTAATTTGATTGCTGAAGCCGAAGCCGCTGGTTTTACAGTGGTATACGACTTGGCAGAGCTGCAAGCTATTCCAGAGGACACCACTAAACTGCTGGGCATTTTCGCTGCTGAAGACACCTATAACGACAATCCAGAAGAACAGAATCAGTCTCTCGGTCTAGGTAACTACGGTCAGTTTTTTCCAGATGGCACACCTACCAATCCACCGACAGTGGCACAAATGCTTGCAGCAGCGCTGCCCATTCTTTCTGCCGATCCAGATGGATTTATGGTGGTGCTCGAAGAAGAAGCTACCGATAACTTTGGCAATGACAACAACGCTAGTGGCACGTTAGAAGCCGTGCTACGAGCCGATGAAGCCTTGGGCGTTGCCATGGACTTTATCCGTGAAACAGATCCTAATACGCTCCTAATTACCGCCGCCGACAGTGAAGCAGGCGGTGTGCAAGTCTGGCAACCTACCCCCTTTGGCCCAGCTCTCCCCGAGACCCTAGAAACCCCCGTTACCCTACCGACCAATCCCACCGGCATGGAAACCGCTCAAAACCCAACCGATGGCACCACAGGTCGAGTGCCGCCAATTACCACCTTTGCCGCTCAGCCTAGCTTGGATGGTGAAATGGGTAACTTTCTCACCGCTTGGGCTGGAACTGCTGATTTTGCAGGCAGCATTGTGGCCAAAGCCTATGGGATGAATGCCAATCTGTTGAATTCAACGGTAGATAATACCGAGATTTACCAGATTATGTATCAGACCTTGTTCGGTTTAAATTCGTTACCTGACTATCAGGACAGTACCAATGAAGGCGATGAGTTAATCGGTGGGGATGATGCCGATGTTCTTGTTGCTTTTGGTGGTGACGATACGGCTGCAGGTGGACTAGGCGCTGACATTATTTACGGCAGTGACGGTGATGATGTGCTGCGCGGTGATCTCAACAGCCGCAGCGCTCAAGCTGGCATTGGCGGAAACGACATCATCTACGGTGGTGCGGGCAATGATCGTATTGGCGGCAAAGGCGGGCAAGACACTCTTTTTGGCGAAGCCGGAGATGATCGTATTTGGGGTGACGATGGCGATGACATCATTTATGGTGGCCTCGGCAACGATACGCTCACTGGTGATGATAACTCTGGTGGTCAGGGCCGTGATACCTTTGTGCTTACGGTTGGCGAAGGCACTGATATCATTACCGACTTTGAAGTGGGCATTGATTTAATTGGCCTAGCGGGCGGTCTGAGCTTCGGTAGCTTAACGCTTAACAACAACACTATTCGCGTTGATGATGAGGTAATAGCGACTCTCAATGGCGTAGATACTGCGCTGCTAAGTGCAGACAGTTTTGTGATGATCTAAGCCTCTTAAGGAACTTGGGTGAAAAGAGCATCTTTCTCAAGGCATCAATTCGACAGCATCCCACAGGCTGTCGAATTGATGGATCGTCTTGCCTAGATTATGTTTGAGCTTGGCCCACTACTGCTCAATCTTGTTGGAGTCCGGCGAGTAAGGGGGCAAAAAGAGAAGCTGGCACTCTGCTGGCTCTATTTGCGATCGCTCCAGCCCGAGACCATGCTAATGCGTGCCGTGCGATGATCCAGCTTCAAGGCGTAAAACCGTTCTGACTGGTGACAATAGCCTTAGGGATAATCGTGGGTAAGGTTGTCCCTACGTTGAAAATGGTCGTAGAACGGGCTGTTTTGTTGCGATTACACGTTCAACAATGTCAGCAGCTTGTTTAACCCCGCCTGCTGCTTGAATGGCCGCTTGCAGCCTTAGGGCATTCTTTTTGTAGGTGTCTTTGGTCAACACTTGGGCGATCGCAGGCTTTAGCTTAGCCGTACTCAGTTGCTTTAAAGGAACAACTTCTCCCGTCTTTGACCAAGCAATCCGCGCGGCGACACCGGGCTGATCATTGGCAATCGGAATAGCGACCATCGGCACCCCATTACTCAACGATTCTAAAGTGGTGTTCATGCCTGCATGGGTAATGGTGAGCGTAGTGCGCTTCAATAACTCTAGCTGGGGCGCGTAGCTCACCACGAGCGGCGTTCCTGGCAAAGCTGGAAACGATGCTGCTGTGCTGCCACCTCCGAGTGCAATCACTAACTGTGCATCTAAGTCTGTGCAAGCTTCTGCAATTGTTTTGAAAATGTCAAACAAGCGATTTTGTAGGGTGCCAAGCGACGCGTAAATGAGCGGCTGCCCGGTCAATTTTTCAAAAGGAAAGTCGACCGGTTCACGACTAGCTGGATTGGTATAGGGCCCTGTAAAGTGAAAGCACTCCGGCAAAGACTGTCTCGGAAATTCAAATTCAGGTGGTTGCTGGGAAAGCTGAGCGAGGGTGGAATAAGCCTCGTTGGGATGCTTTCTTGGCGGTAACTGCCACTGTTGTCGGTACGCTTCGATGACATCGCGGATGGGCTGAGCAATGCGGCCAATAAGATGATTTCCGGCCTGATTGCGCAGCCGCGCCAACCAACTGGGATGATAGCGCCAAGCGGTATTAAAGGGCGGCACATTGGGGTCTCGATTGAGCATTAATGCGCAGCAGACACTAACAAATGGCACATTCAATCGCTGGGCAACGGTTGCACCACCAAACGACGTTTGATCTATCAGCAGAACTTCTATTTCTGCTTGTTGGATCACATCAGGGCCATCTTCTAGCATGGTGGTTGTGGTTTTCTTAAACAAATCGACCGTATAGCGAAAGGCATCTAGCCCGCTTAGTTCACCAAGTTCTGCTAGTGCACGGGGTATGGCCCCCGCTGGAAAGTCAGCTTCACCAATCGCCAAAAAATCTAATCCGGCTGCTAGCACCTTAGTTTGTGCATCCGGCAGCCCGACCAATGTGACTTTATGGCCTCGTTGGTGGAGTTCATAGCCTAGGGTTGTCATCGGGTTTAGGTGACCGCTGGCAGTTGGGCAGAGTAGGCCAATATGAGCCATGGTTGATTTTGTAGATAGCGTGGGTGGCAGCTCATGAGTGTGTGACTCAGCCTATCGACTATAGCTTGGGTCGCTGGGCTAGGGTAAATCATGCTGGCGGAAACCATGACGTGACAACGGGCCAAGCGACGCGTGTGTGCCCGTTGGCGTAGCCTCGCTGTCGGCGTTATCCATCCGGCACACGCTATATATTGCTGGTGCAGGGTTTAATCATGAACTGTAGGGTTTAATCATAAGATACTGATTGGGCGTTATCTACAAATTAAGCCGATGGAATCGAGTTTTCTCACCGCAGTTTTTCTCCCTTTAGCCCTTGTTATTATCATGCTGGGCATGGGGTTGGGGCTGACTTTGAACGACTTTAAGCGAATTTTGGTTGTCCCCAAATCAGTTCTCTTGGGTCTGCTAGCTCAGTTAGTGCTGCTGCCCGTGGTGGGCCTGTTGCTAGCGACTCTTTTTCCACTCTCTGCGGAACTGGCCGTCGGCGTCATGATTTTGGCCGCTTGCCCAGGCGGGGCAACATCCAATATGGTGACCTATTTAGTGCGAGGAAATGTGGCGCTATCGATCACCCTAACAGCGATCAGCAGCTTGATCACTATTTTCACCATTCCTTTGATTGTTAACCTTGCTATGCAGCGCTTTATGCAAGCTGAAGTTGCTCTCCAGCTACCGTTTTTACAAACTGTGGTGCAAATTGCGGTGATTACCTTGATTCCGGTTGGCCTAGGCATGGCGATACATCACTATGCCCCTCGGATTGCTGCTCAGATAGAAGCATGGGTGAAATGGCTGTCTTTGTTTTTTTTGGCGTTGATTATCGCTGCTATTTTCTTAAAGGAACGGGCTAATATTCCGACCTTTTTCTTACAGGTGGGTGGGGTGACACTGGCTTTAAATGTGGTGAGCATGGCGCTGGGCTATGGTCTGGCTACTGTCGCCAAACTAGATCATCAAGATACAAAGGCGATCGCAGTCGAAGTCGGCATTCAAAATGGCACGTTAGCGATCGCAGTTGCCAGCGCTCCCACCCTATTAAATGCTCCCACCATGGCCATTCCAGCGGCGATCTATAGCCTGATTATGTTTGCCACCAGTGCTGCTTTTGCTGGATTGCTCAGATTGCGCCCCCAAACACAGTAGACCGATGGAGTTATCCAAAACGCGTAGCTGATAATCAGCGCAATTTGCTGAGCTAACGAGCCGACCAGCAAAATCTCAAATTGTGCCAATTTTGGTGTGTTGAGCGAACGATTAGGCATAATAAAATATATCCCTTTGGTCCCCCCCTTTGTATCCCCCCTGTA
>JAAUPS010000209.1 GCA_012033015.1 Phormidesmis sp. RL_2_1 | reverse complement strand
TGGAGAAGAGAGAAATATATCGGCGTTGAAGCTGCGGTAAAAGTTGGTGGTGGTTTTCACCAGTGCGCCGAGAAACCCTAAGTTCATGAACATGAGCAAAACAGCGAAGGCGACACCTGCGATCGCGACCAACAGCCGAGTCCTTTCGTGCAATAAGTTGAGCCAAGCGACAGAAATACGAGGGCGCATTTTAAGAGGCCTCGTCTACGTCGATCACCACATCCACTTGGAGATTGGTTAGGCTATCGATCACCTCAGGTTGGTCAATGGCGATGTCAACTTCTACCACGCGGGCATCCGCATTGGCGGCAGGATCATCATCGAGCACGTCGTTTTTAAATATTTGTAGGGCAATGTCTTCTACTGTGCCTGTAAGCGTTTGTTCAAAAGCCCCGTTGCGGCTGCGAATGGTGGCCTTTTGGCCAATTTCTACTGAGCCCACATCGGTTTCGTAGACTTCTGCGACGACCTGCATGGCAGCGGTATCGCCCAAGGAGAGAACCGCCTGCTGGCCCCTCTCCCCACCGGTGCTTTCGCCCGGTTCGACAAAAATTTCGATAATTTGGCCGCTGCTAGGGGCGCGCAGAACCGTTTGGGCTAGGCGAGCTTCGGCCAGCGCTAGGTTTTGCTCAGCCGACTGCACGCCTGCGGTAGCCTGTGATAGCTGCACATTGGCTTCAGCCGCGCTCACCTGCGCTGAGGCATTGTCGAGGTTGGCGCTGCGAGCTGATTCTAGGCTCATCAGTTCAGCTTGGGCGGCGGCAATTTTTTGTTTGATTTGGGCGACTTCGGCGGCTTGGCGATCGAGCTGCTGTTGGGCCAAAGCCCCTTGGGCTGTCAAGGTTTCAAACCGGGCTAGGTCAATTTCGGCTAGGTTGAGCTGCGATCGCAAATCTTGAATGATGGCTGTTTGCGATCGCATACTTGCCGCTTGGGGCAGATCGATTTGATCAATGCGTGTATCGGCTTCTAAGACCTGCGCCTCGCTCAAATTGAGCTGAGCATTGAGCGTTTGCCGTGCTTCGATCAGTTGGCTTTCGGCGTAGTCTCGCTCAGCTTGACGAATCTCATAGGCATCTAAATGGGCTAATACCTGTCCGGCACTGACAAAATCACCCACCTCGACAAACAGTTGATCAACCACACCACTTTCTGCCGCCGACAGATTGACCACGCCCCCGGCAGGCTCCACCCGCCCCAAAGCGGCCACCTTGACTTGAGTCGGCAACGGTTTGGCGGCTTCTTCTTCAGCCTGCTGCCGCCGCTGTGATTGCAGGTTTAAAAATAAATATGTACCGCCCATTCCTAATAGAAGTAAAGCGACGACAATGCCCACGACGCGAGGGCTTTTTAAGGATTTTGGCAGTGGTGTGGTCATGCGTTGAGTTGACTATTTAAGTCTCTATAGTTTTTGTCGAGTTAGTTCAGGACAACGGTGTCCGCTAGCAACCTTTGATCACAAGCGGCTAACTCGACGAGCAGCGGTGAGACCCTGCGTCGTCGTACGGCGCTAAGGAATGCTCACCAAGACAAGGAATGCTCACCAAGACAAAGTAAAAATGCATCCTTACTTTGCTGCTATACATATTAATAGAAACCTCAGAAACCTAAAGCAAAAATTGAACCGACTGGTCTAGTTTATGCACTGATTTTAAAAGGTTATGGGTTTAGCGTCTTGAAGACATGATTTCGCTGAGGGTCACTTCCCAGACTAATCGGGGCTGAACGTAGGCCAGTAGGTAGCTGCGGGCTTTTCTAAGGCGGCAAGATGGGTCGCATTGGCCAGCTTTTGCTGCCAGTAGCGGTGCTGTAAGTAGTCCAGCAGCCAAAGTTGAGCTTCGGTATCTAGGGCTTGGTTGATATCTCTGGCGGCTTCTAAAACGGCCCTACGGCTGGTGGGCGGCTGGGCAAGCTGGTTGAGCAGCGCTGGGGGCAGGGCCTGTAGCTGCTGCCAGCTCTCGATGGCCCGACCGGGCGAGCCTTGGGCGATCGCCAGCACTTCTGAAGATTGTAAAATGTCGCTATGGCCTGTTTGGCTGAGCACTTGTGCCATTTGCTCATCGTTAAGACGCCGAAAAGGAATGGTCTGACAGCGAGAAATCAGTGTGGGCAATAGGGCTTGTTGGTTTGGGGCCATCAGAATAAGGCTGGCATGGCCGGGTTCTTCTAGGGTTTTTAAAAGGGCATTGGCGGCGGCTTCTGCCATCCGATCGCTTTGCTCAATAACTACCACCGCACGGTCAGATTCTAAGGCAGGACGGCTGAGAAAGCGGGCAATATCGCGAATTTGGGGCAGGCGGATGCGGGGCGGGCTTTTGCGTTTTATCCCGGCGGCGGCGGCTTGACTGGCGGTGAGGAGGTTGCCCTGATGCAGGTAGGTGGGCTCTACCCACAGGAGGTCGGGATGGTTGCGATCGCGAATTCTGCGCCTTATGAGTGAAGCCGCTTGCTTAGATTCTGAACCAGATTCTGAACCAGATTCTGAACCAGATTCTGGTCTAGCCTCCTGCGGACGATGGCCGCTAGCGGCAGAACGCAGTAATAGCTCGGCAAACCCAGTTGCAGCCAAAGCTTTGCCCGTACCGGCAGGCCCGACAAAAAGATACCCTGGCGCAATTCGATCAAGGGTTACAGCACGCTTTAAAAGGGCGATCGCCTGGGCTTGGCCGACTACTGCTGAGAAGGGGTTTGAGAATGGCTCTGGGCGGGCTTCTGGGAAAGGAGAGGATACCACTGGGCTAATTTTTGCTGAAGAATTTGCTGAATGTGAGCGGCAATTGCTTCGATGGAGCGATCGCCTTCAACGGCGGCTATGGGGCCACTGCTCATGGGATTGGCACGACCATCAGCCATGGGCTGGGCTAAGGCGGCAAAGCCATCGGCCACTCGCTGATGAAACCTGAGGCTGGCCTGTTCTATCCGATCGGCCTGGGCGCGCTGACGCATTCTAGCAAGTCCTACTGCGGGCGAGAGCTTGAGCCAAAGGGTTAGGTCAGTTTTGAGCCCGCCCGTGGCAATTTGATTGAGCTGATCAATTAGCTTAAGATCAAGCTGGCGGCCATAGCCCTGGTAAGCCACGGTAGAATCGGTGTAGCGATCGCACAGTACCCAATAGCCTTGGGTTAGCCAAGGTCTTAGGGTTTCTTCGACATGCTGGGTGCGATCGGCTGCATAGAGCAAAAGTTCTGTATTGCTTAAAATTGGTGTATCACTAGGGGATAATAATAAGTGTCGAATGTGCTGGCCTAGTGCGGTTCCCCCCGGCTCTCGAGTCAGTTTGATGCCAGCAACGCCATGATGACGCTGCAATGCCTGCAAGGTTTCACCCTGGCTGAGCCAATCGTGTAACCTTTGAATCTGAGTTGTTTTACCACTGCCCTCGCCTCCTTCAAAAACAATCAGCTTTCCCGGCGTCATTGAACCCATTGGCCGCATCTACCTCGTTATTTCTACGGTCACAGTTTTTATAGTCACAGTCTTTATAGTCACAGTTTTTGCAGTCACAATTTTCACGGTCACGACTGGTTACTACTAGTCACTACAGCACAATTTATACTCGCACTCGCGCTGCCCTATTCCCTATTCAGGGAAACAACGGTATCCTGACAATCATCTACTCAATCATCTACTCAATCAGCAGTGATCGCGGAACTGAGGGTTTTGCTGCCTTGTCAATCTGTCTTGTTATTCCGTTTTTGTCATCCCATACGCTTTATGGCTCGCTACACTAACTTTTTCATGACCGGCTCTTCGCAAGAAGATATCAATCAGGCGCTCGTCAGCGCTTTAGAAACCTGCGATCTCAATTTGATCTATCAAGATCCCGTGTGTATTGTCGCCAAGGAAAAGCCGGGGCGCGTATCGTTTTCTCAGCTTGCCACCATCGAAATTTTGATCAGCCCACCGACGATTCAAAACGGCGGCTCTAAAATTGATTTGGTGGTCAAAAATGAAGAGCTGCCCCTGCGCACTCAAAATCACTGTCATGAAATATTTGACCAAGTCAATCAGGCAATTTCTGAGGCCAATGCCGAAAGTTTGGCCAGTTAAAAATTTGGCCAGTTAAAAATTTGACCAGCTAAAAGTTTGGCCAGCTAAGGGATCTGCGTGAAAATAACATTTCAGGCTGAGCTAGGGGGTAAAGGTGGTCGCTTAAAAGGGGTAGCTGATGAGATTGCCAATTTCTAATGTTGACGACTCAGCTTTTCCAGTTCATTCCCTAGCGGCTAGCTTCAAAAGCCTCATGTTTTACCAGTTTCCTACATCAACTGGTTTTTTCTTGTGCTGCAGGATGGGGTGATCTGTTAGCTGATTTTCTGTCTTTTCTGTCTTTTTATCCGTTGATAATATTTTATTCATTGATAATAAATAATGTGCTTATCGCGACAGAATTTGTTGCGATCGCAAAGGAACGCGGTAGGCTAGCACATAAATAGGGTTGATGTTGAGAGGGCCGTGAGCGATGTCAAATATTGGTGAACGGTGGCAGCAGCGAATCTCGAAGGGGCAATTGAAGCGCGCCTCAAACGGCCAACATCACAGCCATGGGCATCACAGCCATGGGCATCACAGCCATGGGCATCACAGCCATGAGCATAATGGCCATGGGCATAACGGCCATGAGCACCCCAACTTTAAGAGTTTTTACACCTACCGGGCCGAAGTGCGACGGGTGCTTTCTATCACTCTGGTGCTGAATGTCGCTGTGGTTTTACTAAAGCTGATCGTCGGCTGGTGGACAGGATCATTGAGCTTATTGGCCGATGCTCTGCACAGCATTACTGACAGCGCCAACAATGTCCTGGGTTTGGTGACCAATCAGCTTGCTTCCCCCATTCCCGATCGCGATCATCCCTACGGCCACCAAAAATACGAAGCGGTCGGTGCCTTGGGGATTGCCGCTTTTTTGGGCATTGCCTGTTTTGAAATTTTAAGGGGTGCCGGAGAGCGCATTCTCTTTGGTGGCGAGCCGGTTACCATGGGGGCCACCTCGCTGTGGTTTTTGCTGGTTGTGCTAGGCATCAATATTTTTGTGGCTTTTTATGAACGTCGGGTGGGCCTTCGCTTGGGCAGCAATATTTTAATTGCCGATGCGCAGCACACCATGAGCGACATTTGGATCACCATGGCGGTACTGGGCGGGCTGATTGGGGTGTGGATGGGAGTTCAGTGGTTGGATTTGGTGCTGGCTTTTCCGGTGGCGATTTTGGTGGTGCGCAGTGGCTGGGTTGTACTATCAGCGAATTTGCCTTGGCTGGTCGATGAAATGGCGATCGCACCTGAAGCCATTCACGCTGTTGTCATGCGTGTTCCGGGGGTGTTGAATTGTCATAACATTGCTTCGCGCGGTCTCTTGGGCCGCCAAGTGTTTATTGACATGCACCTCATCGTCGAGCCGACGGATGTGCTCAGCGCCCACAACATTACCGAACAGATAGAACAACAACTCGAACAAGACTTTGGCCCCACGAGGGTAACCATTCATGTCGAACCCCACAGCTATGTAGAATCGCAAATCAGCTATGGCACCCAGGAGAACGAAATCACCATAATGAATGATTAATGAATGATCAGATCAATCCATGATCATTCAATACATGATCATACAGATGGGTTTAAAGCTGCAAGCATCGCTTTTTCCCTAGGGTTTGCCTGCTGGTCTTTTTAACTGCATCATTTATCGCGCATCGTTTATCTTTACTTCTTTTCTTGCCATGAATCTGCCAACTTGGATCACAATCTCGCGTCTGCTTGGCATTCCGATTGTGTTAATTGCGCTGCTCAATCCAACGGATGCCCATCGTTGGATTGCTGTTGTTGCTTTTGTGATTTTTGCTGGCACTGATTGGCTCGATGGCTACTTAGCGCGCAGGCTCAATCAGGTGAGCGAGCTAGGCAAGTTTTTAGATCCACTGGTAGATAAATTATTGGTGATGGCCCCTTTGATGGCCTTAGTTGGGATGGGAGAAATTCCCGCTTGGGGGGTGTTTTTGATTTTGGCGCGGGAGCTAACGATTTCTGGCTGGCGTGTGAATCCGGCCTTTCAAAAAGAAGGCCGCGTGCCGGGAGCGGGCATGTGGGGCAAGGCAAAAACGGTGGTGCAAATTGTTGCGATCTCGCTTTTACTCGCCCCCCCTCACGGGCTTCTGGCAAACTCTGGGGGATTGTTCTCTTTTGGGCTGCGATCGTTCTGACTTGGGTGTCGGGGTTACTGTATTTATTGCCTGCAGAATCTAGTTAGCAGAATCTAGTTAGCAGAATCTAGGTAAAGGACGGGGCAAGGACGTAAACTCCACATGCGCGTAGTCACAGCAAACAAATATTACGGCTAATTCAAATAACCCTGATGGGTACTGCCCCTCTGAGAAAACTTTCATAGATTGGTGACATCCCAAGTTAACACCATCACAACAAGGAACGCATCCTTATGGAATCTCGGAAAAAGCAAGCCCTCGAACTTCGTACCGCTGCCGCCAAGGTCGCCTACGATCGCCTTCACCCCCAGCACCAAGCCAATGGAGAAGAACTGCGCTACCGTTTTGACGAAGGCCCTACCGTTCGTGGCAGCAAAGCCTCTCATTTAAACAACTACACCAAAGGTCTGCCCCACGACGAAAAAGACGGCCTCATTTGTAACCCGGATGACTATCAAGCTTTTGTGCGGGGTATTGACTCCGGTAACACTCGCGACTTTCAAGATACACCGCTTGGCCCCAAAGGCTCTGTGCCCGGTGAGCCAATTGAATGGAAGTCTCAATTTACCCAAAACTTTGACACCAAGGTGCGCGCTTGGGAAAGTGCTGGTGCAGGCTTAGCCTTCGACCTTGAAGGCCCCGATGCCCAAGCTATCACCATGCCACCAGCGCCCACCGTCGATAGTGATGAGTACATCGCTGAAGTCGCTGAAGTATACGAAATGGCACTTTTGCGCGATGTTCCCTTCGCTGAATTTGACACGAATCCAGGTGTGGCAGCGGCTATCTCTCGGCTCAACAATCTCACTTGGTTCCAAGAGACTAACTTGCCCCTGACTGACGCGGCCCGCGCCCGCCGCCGTGGTCAGCTCACACCTCAAAACGTCTTTCGCGGTAATGCCTTTGGCGATGTGACTGGCCCCTACATTTCCCAGTTTCTCTCCCGTGGCACGCCCGAGCTGGGCAGCGATCAAGACGGTGTGCTCGATGGCCTGGTGGCTTACGGTGCCATGGTGTTTACCAACAAAGTGCGCAAAGCCACACCCCACCGAGACTATATGACCACCTGGCAGTGGTGGCTCGATGTCCAAAATGGCGCTGATCTGCGCGGTCGAGAGACTTATGAAAATGGCGAGCAAAAGTATCGCTTTATCACCACGCCGAGAGATTTGGCAACTTATGTGCATTACGATGCGCTCTATCAGGCTTACCTGAATGCTTGCCTTGCTATGCTGGCGCTGAGGGTACCGTTTGATCCAGGTATTCCTTTCCAAGGGCAGGATGCGTTTGACCATCAGCAAGGTTTCGCTCACTTTGGTGGCCCCACATTCTCTCTTTAGTTACTGAAGTGGCTACCCGCGCGCTTAAAGCTGTCCGTTATCAAAAGTTTAATGTGCACCGTCGGGCTCGCCCTGAGGCGATCGCAGGCCGCATTCACCAGTGGCGTTATGCCCAATTGCCCAGCCTCGCGCCGGTTGCCAACCTCAGCAACAAAATCAGCGATACCCTACACAGTGTCGCCCTGCACAACCAAGCCCAAAACCAACGCTACCTCAACGAACTGGGCACCGACTGCCATGAGTCGAGAAGTGAGTTTACCAGTGGCAACGTCTACCTATTGCCCATGGCTTTTGCCGAAGGATCGCCCATGCATCCTTCTTACGGTGCTGGTCATGCCACTGTTGCAGGCGCTTGCGTCACCATTCTCAAAGCCTTTTTTGACCATGGTTATGTCTTGCCCCAGCCCTATACCATCTCTCGCAACGGCACTCAGCTAGAGTCGGTTGACCACAGCCTATCGCTCACGGTAGAAGGTGAACTCAACAAGCTAGCAGCCAATATCTCTATCGGTCGTGACTGGGCAGGGGTCCACTTTTTTACTGACTACTATGAGTCTGTCCGGTTGGGTGAGCGCATTGCCCTTGGCATTTTAGAAGAGCAAAAGCTGACTTTCGGTGAAAACTTCAGCATGACCGTACCCCTGTTTGACGGTGGCAGCGTTCGTATCTAGATCTGCCTCTAACCCTATCTAAATCAATGGATAGGCATAGGTTTGTAAAGACACATTGCCAGGGTGGGATCCCACCCTGGCAAGTTAGATTAAAATGGCCTATATATTATGAATAAACGAGTCGTGGGTCTGCCTATGGGGCACTCATCTCTATTTCTGTTGCGTTCTTTAAGAGGAAAATACAATCGCTAAAAAACCACTCATCAATCAACAGATCCGAGCCGCGCAGGTTCTTCTGATTGACAACGAAGGTAAGAATCGCGGCCTGACCGATACGTCAGAGGCACTAGCACTGGCCAAGGCAGCTAAACTTGACCTTGTGGTGGTCTCACCCGACCAAGAAAATCCCGTCGCAAAAATTTTGGACTATGGCAAGCACCAGTATCAAAGCCGTAAGCGCCAAAAGCAAAGTGCCCGCACCTCCGTCAAAGAGGTCAGACTCAGACCCAATGTGGGCGACTCTGACTATAAAGTTCGGATTGACAAAGCGTTGGCATGGCTAGAGCGAGGTGATTCAGTGAAGTTTCAGGTGCGCCTGAGAGGCCGTGAGCACCAGCATCGCGATCGCGCTACCGACCTACTCAATCGCGTCATTGAAGATCTATCCAAGGTCAGCAAAGTACAGACCTTTGATCGGCGATCGCTGATCGTCCAAGTCGTGCCTAACTAGCCATCTCTAACTAGCCATCCCTATTGATGCTAGTTATCCCAAGCCTGCTAAAGCTCAGAGCCTGCCTGCTAAAGCTTAGAGCCTGCTAAAGCTTAGATAATCAAAGTAGATAATCAAAGTAGATCGTCAAACCTGAGACGACTAAAACTTAACTCCAGAAAAGGCCAAGACGTTGATAAAATCTCGTCTGGCCTTTT
>JAAUPS010000435.1 GCA_012033015.1 Phormidesmis sp. RL_2_1 | reverse complement strand
AAGGCAATCAAGATTAAATCCTATTCAGTCGTAGGCTTTAGCTTGATAGTGACAGATTTAAATGCAGAAGATTCAATCAAGCTGCAAATCAACGGCATTGGTGGAAAACATAGAATGGGATGTGGAATTTTTACCGCGTTTCCTCGGGCTTGGAGGTTTCAGGATGCATGAACTTCCTAAGCAACTTTGGGCTAAAAGTAAGTCTAAGATATCCGGCAAGCAACTCTCACTTAAGCAACATCTTCTTGATGCAGAAGAGGCAGCACATCTTATTTTTCGATTAGACGGTCGCTGGGGGAGAAACTGGTGTCGATTTTTCAGAATCAGGGATGAGGCCGAGCAACAAAGGTTTTTACTAAATTTACGGGTCGCAGCATTATTTCATGATATTGGCAAAGCTAATGCTGATTTCTACGAAGCTGTCACCACTCCGGGCTTCAAGGCTCAAACGCTGCGACATGAGCATCTAAGTGCATTAGTTTTATGCCTCCCTTCCGTCAGAAAGTGGATATCACACCCGAAGTCAAGTCCCAGATTAGATGTAGATGTGATTACGGCGGCAGTGCTGTCACACCATCTAAAAGCCTCAGACCGCCAGATTTCAGTGCCAGGAGATCCTAAAGCTAGTGAAAGAGCTAAATACTATCGTTGGTGCCAGCCCCAAACAGCAAAAAAGGTTGTGGCGCTGTATTTTCAGCATGACGAAGTTACTAAGATTTTGGAGCGAATCAATCAAATTGCTGGATTGGAAGGTGTACCCGAGTTGCCTAACAGCGTATGGAAAGAAAATTCACCATGGGAGCAAGCCCATAAACAGGGCAAAAAAGCAGGGGATTTCTTTAACCGAGCGATTAAAGCTAATGATGAACGACTCATGTTCTTGGCAGCGGTAAAGGCTGGACTAATTGTGGCAGATTCAGCAGCTTCAGGGTTGGTTCGTGTCAATGAAGGGAAAATCTCAATCGAGGATTGGATTGATGATGTCGTTCACTCCGCGCCCATTGGTGCAAATGACATTGAATTTGCAATCTTAGCGCCTCGGGCAAAACAAATTGCTGAGCGCTTAGGACAACCGTTTCAACCGCATAATTTTCAGACTCAAATGGCTCAACAAAGTTCTCGGGCTTTACTCTTGGCGGCCTGCGGAGCTGGAAAAAACTTTGGGTGCATGGATGTGGGCTGAGGCGCAGTCAAGAAAGGATGAAATCGGGAAGGTTATTTTTTTTATATCCGACACGAGGAACAGCCACAGAAGGGTTTCGAGACTATGTGGGCTGGGCTCCTGAAACGGATGCGGCCTTGATGACTGGGACAGCTCGCTATGAACTCGAAGCAATGCAAGAGAACCCCAGCGATGCGATTAGAGACAAGGATTTTCAAGCAGATGAGCGACTGTACTCTCTAGGATTTTGGTCACGCCGCTATTTCAGCGCCACAGTCGATCAGTTCCTTAGTTTTATGGAGCATAGCTATTCAAGTCTATGTTTGTTGCCAGTTCTAGCTGATAGCGCCGTCATTATCGACGAGATTCATAGCTTTGACCGCAAGATGTTTGATACACTCATCAGCTTTTGAAGCACTTTGATATCCCAGTTTTGTGCATGACAGCTACACTTCCTACATCAAGACGTCAGGAACTTCTAGAAGCAGGACTAAAGGTTTTTCCCAACGGAAAATGATCGTTCAATCCTTGAAGATCTTGAAAAAAAGGAGAAACACCCAAGATACGACCTAGAACCTGTCAATGATTTCAATGCAGCTTTTCAGAAAGCCATTCAGGCTTATCAAGCTGGTGAACGGGTGCTTTGGGTTGTCAATACGGTTGATCGGTGTTTGGCGATCGCGGAGAAACTAGAAAACTGTCGGGAAATGAAAAAGACTTCAAGCTAAAGTTTTGACCTACCACAGTCGATTTCGTCTATGCGATCGCCAGAAAGTTCACGCTAAAACAGTTTCCGCTTTTGAACACAAGCAAAATGCAGCGGAACGCAAACCCGTGATTGCCGTAACAACTCAGGTTTGTGAGATGAGCCTAGACCTAGATGCAGATGTGCTGATTACAGAAGTCGCACCCGTCTCATCTTTAGTGCAGCGTTTTGGCAGAGCTAACCGTCATTTAGCTAGAGGCCAAGAATTTCGAGCAAAGATTCATACTTATCCACCACCACATAAAAGTACTAAACCCTATACAAAAGATGAGCTGGAAATATCCACAAGGTTTCTAGACGAACTCAGTCATCAGTCCATCAGCCAATACCAACTGGCAGACGCATTAGAAAGATATTCTAAGCATGAGCGGAATGCAGATGGCAGCGCTCGATTCTTGGACAGCGGCTACTATGCAACGCCTGGAAACTTCCGAGATACAGATGACTATTCACGTCCCTGTATTCTGGATACAGATTTAGACGTTGTGAAGGCTATCCTCGACTCCAAAGACAAATATAAGAAGGAGCAGTTTATTATCAATGTTCCTCAGAAATGGGCTGTTCAGGAAACAGGGCATCATACGTGGCTACCCAAATATCTTGGGGTTGCTGAATCAGTAGGGCACTACGACAATCCTGAGCGTGGCTTTGTAACTAAGCCATTAGAGGAGGTGGAGCTTGGCTAAAACAAAGAGTAAAAAGATGCAAGAGATCGATATCCTGACCTTGGATTATCAACTTGCAGAATTGCCCTCATCCCAACACCGAGCAGGGCTGGCAGGACTAGTTCTTGTGTTGCGATGGCTAGAACGGCAGCCAGAGTTTAAGCAGCAAGTTGAGGCAGGTGCTGTTTGCACGCTTACTCGGCTAGACAATAAAGGGGCGACATTCAAATTGAACCAAGCTGGTCTAAAGGCTCTCTTTGATGAGATTTATGCTGCCAGTACTGAGGAACAGGAGCGCACACAACTCTTTAAAAACAAACAAATCTGGCTCGATGCGGGTGTTTTTGGCTCACCTTACACCAATGAATCTGCTATTTCCAAAGACCACCTGATGTACACACGTTCATTTGCACCGGAGTATGTGCCTTATTATCTGGCAGGAGTTAAACTGAGCGTACC
>JAAUPS010000434.1 GCA_012033015.1 Phormidesmis sp. RL_2_1 | reverse complement strand
ATCGCCTGGACGGTCCAGTTGGCCTCAAAGCGATCGCTTTCAATCGTGGACTCCGCCGGGAGCCACTTGCCCTGGAAGCTGGGGTCGCCCCAGTTGGCTGCGACTTTGACATTGGTCTCCTTGCCGAGGGGAGCAAAGGTGAGGCGTTCGCTGCCCTGGAGACGCAGGGGAATGGCAAAGTCAAATGTCTCCCCCGTCATCTTGCCGTTGAGCTTAGCGGTAATGCCCGATGAGGCTAGGGAAATGGGTTGGCCGCGATCGTCATAGGCAAATTGATTGGGGTCTACATTTTGGTTGCCATAGCGGCCCTTGCCCGCTTCAAACGCCAGGGGGCGATTGGCCCAGGCCGCTTCTGCTTCAACAACATTCAAAGCATGGGCGTCGGTGACTTCAATCACCAGTTCAGCTTGATCCCACTGCACATCCGCTGGATTAGCAGCGCCCCAGTTGGCGAGGTTGGGGCGATCGAAGTTGCCGCTCAAGCTCAACTCACTGCTGTAAACCGGAACTTCAAAAATACTGCGCTTGCGAATTTCAGTTTTCAGTTCCCCCGTCACATCGAGCTGTTCCGGAAGAAAGACGGCGTATTTATTCTCTGTCTTCGTGACCTGCTCATCGCCTTCACCTGTGGTGGTCCGCCGCACAAAGGGCACATAGAGCTTGGGGCCAACGATATTTTGGGCCGTGCCCCATTTGGTCGTAATTTCGCTCACGGCCTCAGCGCGCAGCTTTTGCCGTTCACTGGCCACGCCGCTGAGCATGGCGGTGGGGATTTGCAGCAGCAGCACTAAGAAGACGATCAGCAGCGCCCGCAAGAATTGGGATTGTTTCGAGAACATGAAACCTCAACAGTGGTAATCACAAGGGTCAGCAGAGTCAAGCAGTGGCGCGTCCAGGCCCGGTGAGAAGCAATGTAATTAATACTACAAATTAAAGGGTCTGGTTCCAGTCACTGGCCTGGATGGCTATGTTCAACAAACACAGTGAATGTGCGGAAGATTTCGGGTAAGTGCTGTCACCTGACAGGATTGCCGACTTCAGCTTGCTGTGATCCGACCTTTTCCGACTTTTGGGCTCCTACATCTCTGTTTGATTGAAGGCAGGCTAAGATTTTGAGAAGATTCAACTAGAGATGTCACTATTGCTGAACTATCCTTGAGCAAAAGCCTTCAGAACTTAGCCCCTTAAGCAGACAGTGCCAGGGGTAGGAGTTTATTGCCGTATTGCAATCAGGCTGCATTTCATGAAATAACCAAGCCAGCCAACAATCCCGAACAGTTTGAACCCATCTTCCAGCAAAATACGTAAATCTCCAATGAGAGCATCAATTAAAGACTGCAACCCATCTACACCTATGCTCAATGTAAAAAAGCCTAAGGAGATTAAAAGAAGCCAATAATCTGTTCTTAGGATAATCCTCCTAAAGGCAAGCAACCAAACTAATAAAATCCCCCCATAACCCAGCAAAACAGCCTTTTCATTTATTCCTAAGTATTGAGGATAAATAAAATCATGTAAAAGAAAGAAATCATCAAGCAACAGCATTGTGGTCAGCAGACCTGAACAAAGTAAAAATCTTGCAATCTCACCTTTGTTGAGACTATCACGCAATACCATGTGGCTAAATAGGCATGTGGCCGCACAAGCCGTCCAAAGTAGAGCACCTAAGTTTGAAGAGAAACCAGCTAAAGGATGTATCTGTGAAATACTAGCAGGGTCACGCATGAAAATGGGAATTAGCCCTTCATTTTCTATTCCAGCTATTGCTAAAGCTAATAGAAATCCCATTGGGAAAAAATAGAGCAACAAAAGAAATCGTACGAACTCTCGAGAACCTTTGAAGGTGTAAACTAACATAATAAATTCAAAACTATGCCTGATTAATTTTGGGCTTGAACACCACGCGATGCTTTAGATCATGTCAAGAGCTTGGTGGTGCAGAAAAATCGTCTCTAACTACTCGGTAGTGGTAGTTGCTGGGTAGAGTCCCCGCGCTTGAGGTGACCCCCATCTCTATGCAAACGCTCACTTTCTCGTGGGAGAAATGCATTGGATTCGCACATGTAGCAGTGATGATAACTGTGGAATATGCCAGAATTTCTGACGCTATTTTCAGCATTGGATTTTGGGATTCCCATAATTATGAGTCTTGCTGTACGGATCACTGTCAATAGCTTTACGCATCCTTTACTTCTCAGACCAATTCTGACTATTGAGTGCTCGCTCGCAGTGATTTCAACATCCTGTGAATCGATGCGGGTCGTGATTGGCGAAAGAGACGCCAGCGTACAATGGGCTCTGCCCAGTGTTGAGGAACAAGACCTACCAGCAAAAACCACACCATCAAAATCAATCGGCGCTTGGCACTATAAGGGCCATAGCACCACGTTGCCTGTATGCCCTGCCAAGCTAAGCGCATGGGTCGCTCGCTGGGCTGCAGATGATGGTAGCCACTCAGCCTTAGGAAAGCTAAGCACTGGGTCAAATGCCAAGGATCGCGATGACCAAGCGGTTGTTCTGGTGAATGTCCTGTGGTTTTGGCAACCTGAGACAGATGATGGTAGCGCACCAGATCATGCTGAATGGCACGATGAAGCTGCTTTACTGAAGCATCACCTGTGGCCCATAAGTTCTCTTCATGCTTGCGACGCCCACCGATAGAGGTTTCAACTGCACCCACTAGCCCATAGAAAGGGACCACAGTCACTAAATAGCCATCCGCGCAAATGCGAAAATCCTCTTCAGGAATGGGCAGGACATTGGTCAGCGCCGCACGATGAAAGCTCAAGCCGCTGGTGACGGTGGTGCTGTACTGCCCTGTCTGCAAGAGCAGTGGCACCACATTTCCTCTGCTGAAGGCAACTTCAGGGGCGGGGTGTTGATCAATATATTGTCCTTCCGCATCCACCAAATCCAAACGGCAATGGAGCATAGCCCAGCTAAAGCCATGGGGTTCAATTCGATTGGATTGCCAGGCTTGGGCCACAGTCGCCACTGCGTCTGGATGGAGGTAGTCATCAGCGTCGAGAAACATGACAATTTCTCCCCGGCTAT
>JAAUPS010000433.1 GCA_012033015.1 Phormidesmis sp. RL_2_1 | reverse complement strand
ATATGAGCATGATGCCGTTGAAAATAAGCCTGAACCTGAATGAGGGTTTGCAAAGAGTTGCCCGAGAGCAGTTCGGTGTTCACCAGCGCAGTGAGCATCGCTAACACCTGGCTGTGCTGGCCGTGGCGCAAAGCATGACGCCATTGCTCAAACCACTTGAGGCGGTCTGATTTAGTGGTCAACAGCACAGTAGCGGCCCGCCAGAGATGGCCAGCGGCATGGTAGAAATCGAGGACAGCGACCGCGCAATGTGCAAAGCATTGCCGATAAACCCGCCAGAAGCCCCTGCCGCCATCACTGAGCCAGACGACCTGAGGAGCCGATTCAAAGGACTGCTTATGCGCTTCGAGCGTCACCTGCGGGATAAAGGCTTCGAGATCACCCAGTACCGCGACCAGTCGCCTGCGCTTGAGCTTGACAACGGCTTTGCCAGCGCCCGTAAGTCGTTCACCCAAGCGGGCTAGGATAGCAACTTTGACTTCTCGCCAGATGACTTTCCCCTTGGGTGTTTTAGGCTGTGAGCGCATCGGCACCATCACCCCATCGGCCGCCACGACCAACGGTAGCGCCGCCAGCGCATCGGTCAAGGTTTCAGGGCTGACAAGCGCTCCAGCTTGCTGTCGGGCTAACTGTTCAGATAGCTCGGCCAGAGCGCTGTTGGCTTGTCGTTCAACCCAATTCCAAAAGCTGCTGGCGCTCACCTGCAAGCCACTGAACTGACCGAGGAGCCAAGCAGCCAATTCGTAGGGCACAAACAAACTGAATAGACAGCCCAAGCGCACTAGTTCATGACTGCTGTTTTGATGAGGGACAATCCCCAGGGCAACGTCAAGCGGCACATAAAGTGGCCCCTTGCAGCCGCTTGGACAGCGGCCTACCCGTCGCTTTCAGGCCACCACACCAATCAGCGTTGTCATTTGACGGGGCCGATAGCCCTTAGAGCGGAGCTGATGACCGCATTGCGCACATGCTGGCCAGCGTTGAGGCGCGGCGGCACGTTCTGCCAATGCTGTAGTTAAGACCCACCGGGCAAACAACAGGCCCAGTTGGAGGGCGCTGCATACCAGAGATGGCAAGCCCTCTGCTTTAGAAAACGCCGTCCATTGCTTCTGCCACTCGCGACTTTCTGGGCAAAATGCTTGAATTGAAGATACAATCATGGCAACTTTTTTGTTGGGACGGGATCTATGATCTCATCCCTTTTTTCTTTTTGGCAAGCCCTCCCACATCTCCTGGATGCGCCCTATTCCTTGTTTTAATCAATGCTATCGATTAATTGACTGGACAGTCCGAAGTTTTTCTCGGAAATCGGATAACGAAATTATTCCACAATGCGATCGCTTCCATCGGGCTCTGCCATCGCTTCCATCGGGCTCTGCCATCGCTTCCATCGGGCTCTGCCATCGCCTACGGCGGGCTATCTCTGAAGGAGAGGCTGCGCCAACGCCATCGCTAAAAGTAACGAACATTCCTTTTGCTCAAAGAGCAAGGAATGTTCGAGACTGGTTGAATCATCACAAACAACCAGTTCAATTATGGAACTCTATGCCCGCATTGAGCAAATTCTGCATAAACTACGGCCTGCCTTCAGCCGAGAAGTCCCGTTTGAATGGTTTGTGCTGTTGATATGGGGACTGCTATTGAGTCATCAACCAGCCGCCGTGACGAGCTATGTGAACGGCCTAGGGCTAGATGAATCGCATTACGGAGCAGCGCTGCACTGGTTCCACTCCAAGGCATTCAGGATGGATGAAATCTGCTGGCGCTGGGGCAGATGGCTCTCATCGCATCCCGCCGCCCAGCGCTTGAAAGGCCATCTGGTCTATCTCGGCGATGGGATAAAAGTCGGCAAGGAAGGACGCAAAATGCCGGGTGTTAAAGGTCTCCATCAGGAATCAGAAGATGTCAACAAACCGGAGTGGATACGAGGTCACTACTTCAGTGCGCTGGGCCTGTTGCTAGGTCAGGGAAAAGCGCTATTTTCGGCCCCTATCGTCTTAAAGTTGCATGATGGCATTGACCCCTTAGCGCGCCCTAAGCTGACGCTAGTGGATAAAATGGCAGCCGTTTGTGTCGCCTATATGGAGCGGGGAAGCTATGCCATCTTGGATGCTTATTATGCTTCGGCTAAGGTATTGAAACCGTTTCGAGCGCAGGGTTTGCATCTAATCAGTCGAGTGGCGATTTCTACCGTTGCGAAGGCAGGCTTTTCAGCCAATCCGAGTGTTCGTGGGCCGGGTCGTCCTAGAGTCTGGGGTGCTGACGTAAAACTCAGAGAACTATTTGCCCCGATTGAGACCTGCTCGCAAGCCGTCGTTTGGCTCTATGGTCAACGTCAAACCGTGTACTACCAATGCTTTAACTTCTACTGGGATAGTCCCGATGAATTGGTCTTGTTCGTCCTGACTCAATTGCCCAACGGCAAGCAGATTATTTTGCTCTCTAGTGACACCACACTCACCGGAGCGCAAGTGATTGAAGCTTATGGCTGGCGATTCAAAATTGAGGTGAGTTTCCGCTCATTAGTCCAGCTACTAGGCGGCTTTGACTATCGCTTCTGGCTACGCTCTATGACCAGAGCCTCTAGCTGGCCTAAGAACCTGGTCTTGGCTGACTTCGATGCTGATTTCCAGGCGAAGGTTGCCACTAAAGTCGAGGCGTTTGAGCGCTTCGTTAATCTCAATGCCATTGCCTTAGGACTGCTGCAAGTGCTTGCTTTAGAGCTGCCTAATCTCGTTTGGGCACATTTCCCTCAATGGTTTCGGACGCTACCAAAGCATGGCTTGCCCAGTGAGCAAATTGTGCGGATGGCACTTCAGCATCTACAGCCGATGGTTTTAGCGAAACGTAGGCCCACTCTACTTCTCGCTAAATTATTCGCCGCTAAATTCAAACCTCCTGAAACCCAGAAACAACCGTCTTTGGCCGCCTAATTTTTCAACAGAAACTTCGGACTGTCCAGATGCCGGGAATTGCCAAATATTCATCATAAAAAGCTCTCAACCGATTCAGGGCCCCTTTGGGGTTGTACTGTCACAATCTCAGTATTCGGAAATTTAATTCTTTG
>JAAUPS010000432.1 GCA_012033015.1 Phormidesmis sp. RL_2_1 | reverse complement strand
TCCTTCTATCAGGCTTTTTCGTTATCAGATGACTAAGCAGTACTAACACTCTATCTAGATGACTCATGCATTGTGCTTGAACCAAAAGAGCTTTTATGATTCACCAGCTTGAGCCAAAGCAAAGTCAACCACTGTTTGGCTCAGACGAATATTGTGATTCAGCATGTTGGAGATCGCTTCTTTTACAGACATCGCCGAATCTTGCTGTTTTGCTTTAAGTAGAATGCCAACTGAACCCGTTAAAGACAGGCCATTTAATCTAGCAATTCTGCGACCTACAACCTCATCCATACAAACGGTTGCAATTGATTGATCTAGTGCTAGCTGAATGACAGAAGCTTCACCTAGATCTAAAGAATTGAGAAGAAAGGGAGAAATCGTAACAGGGTCTTGTTGTTGTATTAGCCAAATGGCAACTTGAAACTCTGCTACACCAAAATTATTCACTCCTCCCTTCAAAATTTCCTGCCTGACTTCAACCGGCACCCATACCTCCTGGTAAAGAGACTGCAAACGATTCAGGCTCCCCCAAGCCGCTATGAGTGAAATAAGCGGCGAGGTATTAATCACGATTTTTGAGTGTCAGGCATTAGCGACATCAGATAAAAGATCAGCTTCGCTCAGATCGATCATCGGCACCCCATAATCGGCAAGCTTGAGCAAAAAAGTAACCCGATCTACCCCTATCAAAGCCGCCGCCATTCCTGAAGAGAGCCGCTTCATTTCAAATAGCTTAACTGCCATTGCCCATTTAGCTTCTTGCTCAAACTGCTCTTGAGTGCTGCCCACCACATCTGGCAATGTCTCTGGATAGTTGACCGTCAGTTGGTACATCACTCTTCTTCCTCTCTTTCGCTAATTGCATAACGTTGATTATGCTTACTGCACCGTCGCGGCCCTCAATTATTGTCGCGTCGCGGCAAATCATCTTTTGTGTAGTCGCAGAAGCGACTGATCTCCCTGTTACTTTTCTAACCAACCTTCAGATTTCAACTTTGCAATCACAGCATCACGAATGAAAGCAGATTTGTCGGGCATCTTTGCCAGAATTGCGTCAATGCTGATCGGAAATCTGGCTCCTTTCGGAACCTTAGCAAGCGGTTCATCATAGATTTGCATGAACTTTCCTTGATCGCTTCTATCCTGCTCTTTGTTCATGATCCGTTGCTCAGCAATGTCGCCGAGTATAACACGGCTTTTCATAAGAAAAACAAATCACACAAAATGCAGCTTTCACGTAAAAACCGCGTAATACGCGGTATAATAAGTCTGTAAGCAAAAGGGGCTGAGAACTTTGCACGGTCACTCAACCCCTATGCGAAACCCCCATAGCAAGGAATTTCAACATGACTATTACAGCACAAGCACCCGACATTAAGCTAGCAGCACCTGAATCCCTTCTCCGTGGCCAGTCCTGCAAAATCTGGCAGCTACTGAACCAACGCCTTAGCCTGACGCACCCGAAAGCGGTTGACGCTCGCTACACCCATACCGTCAAAGTTCTGCTGACTAAACCAACGCTGGGCTACAGCCCTGAAGCTGAGTTAGACGAACTGGTCTTGAGCCTGACGCTCAAGAGTGACCCTACGCCAATACGCAAAACGCTAGAAACCTATACCGCTGAAGAATTCCCTGGCTGGACGATGCGCGAGTGGTGGACGACAGCGGATTTATTTGAAGACGCTGAGCCGTTCTAAATTCTCCGCCCTGGGCAAGGCCGAAACTGCCCGCTCGACACATTCTCAAGCTCAACCCTTAAGGATTTCTAAAATCATGACTCAGACGATGCAAGCAATGACCGAACTGCTAGAGCGGATTGCGATCGCCCTAGAAACCCCAGCCCAACCGCCTATCTCCGAAGGCTTCTTCGACTATGGCCAGAAGGTCTACTGCAATCTGAGCAAAGGCAACGGCGAAGGTTGGTACACCCTAGAAGACGGCAATGCGTTCACCCAAAAGCCGATTTTTCGCGGACGGGTGGTGGGCCTACGGTTTCCAACGTTAGAGCGCCGAGGAAAAGAGGTGGTTAAGTTTCATCTATTCATGCGAGCAGGCGGTGAAACCACAACTTTTGAATCAGGCCGCGAGTGCTACTTCAGCAAGACGGTGCTAGCGGCACTGGCGTTGGCTTCACCTGAAGTCCTATCGCGCCCTCTCCAGCTAGCGACTTACGTTAAAGAGCTGCGAACAGGGGATAAGACATTGGCGGTTGCGCTTCGAGATAGCGCAGGCAATAAGCTGGCCTGCGACTGGACGAATGCCGACGACTGGGAAGCGATCACGGGATTGGCTGTGGAAAACGTGCGGGCGGCTGTAGGAAGGTAGGAGCTGGCGGTAGTTGATGCGTTGGAATTCATCAGCTATGGCCTACTTATGCCAAATAAGGTATATTCACTTGGTGAGCTAAGTGTATGAAGGATAAACCAATTTACTGGGTAGGCGCTTCTAAGGAAGAGCTATTGAATTTTCCAAGCGAGGCAAGGCGTAAGGCCGGTTTCCAACTGAGAGCCGTTCAACGGGGGCAGAAGCCGACGGACTTTAAGCTGATGCAAGGAATTGGCAGAGGTGTTGAGGAGATTCGTATTTGGACAGGAGATGCTTATCGAATTTTCTACGTAGCTAGATTTGAGGAGGCCATTTATGTGCTTCACGCATTTCAAAAGAAAACGCAGAAGACCGCAAAACGAGACATCGATTTAGGGCAGAAGCGCTATCAAGAAATGGTTCAGTTTCGACAGACACAAGGAGAGCAGTAGAAAGATGACTAAAAAAGAATCGTTAAAGGCTGAACTAGGTCATGAAAATATATTTGAGGATTTAGGTTTTGACTTAGAAGAGGCTATGAACCTAAAAGTGAGAGCTGATCTGATGTTGGATTTACGTGCCTATATTCAAGAGCAGGGCTGGACTCAACGAGAGACCGCCGAATATCTGGGAGAAACGCAGCCAAGAATTAGTAATTTGATGAGTGGTGAAGTAAGCCGATTTAGTGTTGATAAGCTCATTAATCTGTTGGGAAAAGTCGGTATGGAGGTGAAGATAGAAGTGGTTCCTAAGGCTGCGTAAAAGATTGTGG
>JAAUPS010000431.1 GCA_012033015.1 Phormidesmis sp. RL_2_1 | reverse complement strand
AATTAGTCAGCGCTGGTCAGTCGACCGAAAAGTCGATCGATTTTTGAGCCCCAGCCCCCATCCAAGCAAATGCCAGCGTGCGATCGCATTTTGAAAAATGGGAACAGGCGGTTGCTAGAGTAAAAAACTGGCACTAGCTTGGCACTAGCGCAGCATCTCGCTTGAGATGGGTTCTGTTCTCTAACCAAAGGGTTGCTTCATGTCATTACTGCTGTCTCAACAAAGCCTATCGTTAGACCACCATGCCTTTGCGCAGATCCTGGCCACGACCGAAAACCTTTTGATGATTCAAGATCTCGATGGGGTCTGTATGGGGTTGGTGAACGATCCGCTGACTCGATCTATTAGCGCGGACTACATTAAGGCAACTCAGGCATTTGACCCCCATTTTTACGTACTCACCAATGGCGAACATGTGGGACGACGAGGGATGAATCGCATTGTTGAACAAGCCTTGGCCGCAGATGCGGAAACAGCAACAGCAACAACAACAACAACAACCTCTTCTGCACAGGCCGAAGCGATTTATCTGCCAGGGTTGGCTGCTGGCGGCGTCCAGTGGCAATCGCGCAATGGCAAGGGCGGCCATCCGGGGGTGAGTGACGCCGAGCTTTTGTTTTTAAAGACCATTCCTCAGCAGATTCAAGAGTGTCTGCAAGATTTTTGCCATGTCCATGCCTGCCCGACTGAGTTGATCAACCATTTTGATACTTATCTGGCTTCGGCCATTTTAGATAATATGGCTTCGCCTTCAGCCAATCTCAACCGGCTGTATCCGCTTTTTGTTAAAGATATCGACACATTTGTGGCGCTCCAAGACACCTTGCGATCGCGCTTCGAAGCCTTACTAGCGCAAGCCGAAGACCAGGGATTAGGAGACTCTTTTTTTATCCACTATGCGCCTAATCTCGGACGAGATGCCAACGGCAAAGAAATTGTGTGGTTTGGCAATGCCAACCAATCGGGCACTACCGATTTTCAGTTTATGCTGCGCGGTGCCATCAAAGAAGCTGGGGTACTAGCCTTGCTCAACCACTATTACTTTCTGCGGACAGGCAGCTATCCATTGGGCCAACATTTTAACGCTCGTCAGGCCCCTCAAGCGCTCGATATATTGGTGGATTTGGCCACAAAACATTTTGATCCAGCCATTATGCCAACCATTGTTGGTGTCGGCGATACGATTACCAGTCAGCAGCAGGGCGATCAGGTGAAGCGAGGGGGGAGCGATCGCAACTTTTTGCAGCTCATTCAAAATCTCAATCAGCCTTTCAACAGCGGCAATCTCACCGTATATGTAGACAGCAGCGGTGGTGAATTAAAAAATCGACAGCCGCTCAAGCTAGCCCAACAAGATGGCGCTCAAAAGGTGATTCAAGGCCCTGGAGATGGGGCTGATCCATTACGGTTAAATGTGGCCTTTCCCGGCGGGCATGATCAGTATTGTCAAGTATTTGTCAAAGCGGCGCGCGATCGATTGCAAACACTGCCTCCTCACATATAACAAATCCGGCTAACCGGAGCGATCACGAGGAGACTAAAGCGGCATTGACTCAGGCATAGACTGGGCAGCTAGGTTTTGAATCAGGATGGCGCACTGATAGACGACGGCAGCACGGGTATCGACGTGGAGCTTGACAAAAATGCGCCGCAGATGGGCAGATACCGTCCAAGAGCTAATGCCAAGGCGGCTGGCAATTTGCTTATTAGACAGGCCAAAGGCAATGAGGCAGACGATTTCTAGCTCGCGGGTGGTCAGTAATGCCAGCAGGGTTTCACAGGTAAGGGTCGGGGGCCGATGTGTGGCGAGTTCGGCAAAATCAAGGGATGAGTCGTTGAGGGCTAAAATCGGCTGGGAGCGAATAGGTTTGACTGAGTTGGCGGCGGTTTTGGCGATCGCAGCAGGCTGATCATCCGGGGCAGAAATCAAGGACTTGGTCATAGGTTGCTGACTACGAGCCATTTTTGACCTCCCACATTTCCAATTTTTTATGATTCCCTTACTCAGTAAATCAAACCGTTGCGCCGTTATTTGGTTTATTTAACAAAGTTTGCATTGGCTTTGCATGGACTTTGCATGGACTCGCTAATGTAAAGTCTATGCAAAGCCAATGCCTTAATTCGCTCCATTGGCTCCATCGTCTCCATTGGCTCCATTGGCTTAATGAGAACCATGCTCAGATGGATGCCTTGATCGGCGGTTAGCTTCGTATTGAGCTTTGGTTTGGTCAAAGGTTTGATAGCCCCAGCGATCGCGCATTTCTAATAGCTTGGGCTTAAACGTAGCTGGGCGACTTCATTCCCCGTTAGATCCGCGAGGGTACGAAATTTGGATTCGGATAGCTAAGTTGGAATAGTTCCGCTGCGTGAGGGCGAGCGCTTGAGTGAGTAAGGTATCCGATACGTTTTCTTCTCCGGATAGCCACAAACTAAGTCAGCTTTGAAACGTGAGACAGCGTCATTAAGGCAGATCTAATCTGTGCAGTTGAGATCGACATCAAAATGGAATGGATCAAGGGCATCACTGGCTGATTGAGCGGTACTGCGACGGCTACTTTCGGTGCGATCATGCAGAGCCTGAATTTCACTGGCAAAGCGGCCTCGGCACAATGTCATATCAAAGGCGGTAGAAACACTGCCATTGTAGGTATTGAAAGCGCTAACATGCTGCTGCTCGTGGGGGGCTAGAACGGTGTCGATGGCATCTTGCACCCGCTGCTGTTGGCAGGAAGTCAGGTTCGAGAAATCGGCGACGGATGGCAAGGTGACGGTCGTCGTAACCGTGAAGGTGGAAATCAATGTGCCGGTTACGTGGACACATCTGCGGGCACGGCAACCTTCGCAACCCTCTGCGGGAGCGGTGACCACGTTTTCTGTGGTGAAGCTGTTTCTAAACTGAGCTCGGGTTACACCTTGGAGTCTTAGATTGTTGGCATAGGCGATCGCGCTGTGGGTGGCTCCCTCTCCAACAAGGTTGGGTAAAGGCTCCCTAATGTTTTTAGGTTCCGCAGCGGGTATAGCTTCCTGCTCTGGTTCATCTTGCTGAGGTACGCTAGCGGCTGATGGTTGGCGCTGTAGAAACAGGGGCATGCC
>JAAUPS010000030.1 GCA_012033015.1 Phormidesmis sp. RL_2_1 | reverse complement strand
AGCGTGTGCCGGATGCATAACGCCGACGGCGAGGCTACGCCAACGGGTACACGCGCGTTGCTTGGCCCGTTATCACGTCATGGTTTCAGCCAGCACGCTGTACCTCAGCCAAGCGACCAAAGCTATATAGCTTCTGTCGAGTTAGTAAGGAATGCTCAGACAAGGAAACACACCCAGACAAAGTCAGAAGGCATCCTTACTTTACTTTGCTATATGTAGCTATATATCACTGCTATGTGTAACTGATTGAGATCTACGGCAAGATTTTTGCAGGATTTTTACGCCATGATCTTTACACGCTAGGCGCTTCACCCATTGTCAGCGTCGGTCAACCGCTCCACTTCGACATCAATAGTCGTAGCATCAGTCGTAGCATCAGCTTCTGATGGAGCACTTCCTGAGAGATTCATCCCTGAGAGATTCACAGCGCTCGATTGAACATCGACCACTTGAACATCAATCACCCCATCTGCAGCGAACCGCTCAAACCCTTCTGCCGTGGCCGATAGCTCTGTACCACAATTAGGGCAAGGCATTTTCAAATTTTTTAAGCTGGTTAAAGGCTGCTCACACACAGGGCAATTGCCCTTCACCAAATTACGCTGCAGCCAAAACTGAATGGCCAAAAAAGCCAAAACCGGGGCTAAAAAGATAAACAGCACCAAGGCAAACGTAAACTTGAGAATGCCCCCTAGGCCAATAGCACCTAAGAGCCAAGCCGTACCTAAAACAAATACCCAGCATCCTAGACCCGGAAAGCGGATTTGCAGTTGATTAAAATTTTGATTCACTGTGGTGGACTCCCCCAAGTGACGGCAACGACCGTTTCTTGATCGGTGTGTATTTATACTGCTTCTATCGTAATCCTAAGCCGAGCCACCGCAAAGCTGGCAAACCGTACTCATTCAACCCATCTAGATCTAAATAGCAAGACCAAGCAAATCACTTAATCGATCAGCTAGGGCAGGTGCTCCAAAGCTAGCGAGGCTCTCCTGCCTTAGCCAAGGGCCGTCACACCGTGGATCTTGACCCTTTAAAGCCTCAATACAGGCTTTTGCCACTGCTGTCGCGTCGCGATGGGGCACCTGCCAACCTAGCCGCCCATCCTGCAGTGGATCGGCCGAACCATCATCATCGCCAGCAATCACAGGCACTTCGCAGGCCATCGCCTCCAAATACACAATGCCGAATCCTTCTTGAGAAGGCATCACATACACATCAGCTAACCGGTAATGATCGATTAGGGCCTCGTCCGGCACAAACCCCGCAAAAATAACGCTATCAGCTACACCCAAATCATTCGCTAGCTGCGCGAGACGGGGCTGATCATCGCCGCGACCAATGACGAGATATTTCACCTCGGGAAAAGCGATCGCGATTTCTGGCAAAGCCCGAATCGTCACATCTACACCTTTATAGATATCGCCTTTCCAAAGTCGAGCAACAGTCATCAGCACCCGTGCATTTCAAGCCGATAACGTGTTATCAGCGCCTCAGACGCTGGCCCTGGCATAAACGTAGTGCCATCGACCACACAAGGGAGCAAGTCAAACTTTTGCCGAGAAATTTGGTTTGCCTGACAGGCCAAATCCCGGCTGTAGCGACTGATAGTCCAAATTCGCTCGGCACACATCAAGGCCTGTTTTTCTTTAGCCGATAGCTCACACCAAACTTCTTTACCATAGGTAAGCACGGTATAAGAAATCTTAAAAATACGGCATAGCTGGCTCACCATGACCGCAAGGTTGATATGACCGCAAAAAACATGCTCGGGGCGATCGCGCAGGAGACAAATCCCCAAGGCGAGCGTCAGTCGCACACGTTCCATCATCGGGCTGCTGCTTTTGAAAGAGTGATACCGAAAACATCCATCTTCGGCAGGACAATCACCTTTAGAATCTCTGAGTAAAAAAACATCGGCTGACAAGGGCACTTTGCCAATAGCGCTACTACCTGCTATTTGGCCATACGCACTGAGAACATCTTGAATATAGGATTGAATGCCACCCTCACAGCCAAACACCTCAATAAACACGAACGCGTGCTTCATGCTAAGCCACCGTAATCGGGGAAATGCTACCCGCTTGCAATCGTTCAAGATCTGCTCGTACCATGATCTCAACCAACTGCTCAAAGCTCACCTGCGGCTGCCAGCCCAAATTTTTCTGGGCCGGAGCAGGATTCGCCACTAGCTGAAAATGTTCATCTTCTCGAATCAAACTCGGATCAGTCTCCACATACTTTTGCCAGTCCAAATCGACACAGCTAAAGGCAGCAGCAACTAAGTCGCGCACAGTGTGCAACACACCCGTTCCAATCACATAGTCCTCAGCCGTATCAGCTTGCAGCATTCGCCACATCGCTTCTACATGGTCGCCAGCAAAGCCCCAATCACGCTTAGCATCGAGATTTCCCATAGAGAGGCGATCGCGCAGCCCCAGCTTAATCGCCGCCGCCGCCAAAGAAATTTTTCGCGTCACAAACTGCGCCGGACGCCTTGGCGACTCATGGTTGTATAAAATACCGCTGCAAGCAAACAAACCATAGCGCTCACGATGGTGCACCATCGTCCAATGGGCATGTAGTTTAGCCGCACCATAAGGGTTTTCGGCCGAAAGGCGTCTCCACAGTTTGTGGAGACGAGCGCACATCGCCAAAAATCTCTGAAGAACTCGCCTGGTAAAACCGAGTCGATAACCCCAGTTGACGCGTCGCACTGAGCAAGCGCGTCGCTGTTCCGGTAATCAAATCAAGCGTACCGAGAGGATCATCCCAAGAGGCAGGCACAAAGCTAGGGGCCGCTAGGTTATAGATCTCATCAGGCTGCAAGGTCTCCATAGCTTGGGTAAGCGCCTCAGCATTCGTGAGTGAAACCGAATAAATATTGACCTTATCAGCTAAATCTCCCAGCTTAGCGATACTGCTCTGGCGCTCAGGAGGGACAAGCCCGACAACGCGATAGCCATAGCCCAGAAGCAGTTGGCTGAGGTAGTAGCCATCTTGACCAGTAATACCGGTCACGAGTGCAGTTTTGGTCATGAGTAAGGGTTTCCTCTTAAGCTATGGCAAGGTTTGAGCTATGGCAAGGTTTGAGCTATGGCAAGGTTTAGCCAAGGCTTGATTTCCCCAAAGGTCAGGGAAAAATACTAACAAGTAAAGTTGTTTGCGCAAAGAACGGTACGGAAAGAGTTCACACAACCTTTGCAGTTTTCACAATGCGCAAACAGTTGCGTTGAATCGCTAACGATTCTGAATCCTGCTCCATGAGTTGCTCTCTCGATTGACCCGACAGACGATCATTTAATTGTCGGAGGGGCGCTCGGTCATAGGTCACTTTATCTGCTAAGCGTCTGAGTAAAAACCAGCCATAGCCGCCCTCTCTCAGCGAACCAGGAGTCGGCTCACTGAGACTATTCGGATCAAAGGGTGCACCTCGATCAAAAATACAAATCTCTATTTGTTCAGGCTCAAGCGATAGCTCAATATCAATCGGCGTACTTTGGGGTAACCCAGCATGGGCATGGCGTACAGCATTCGTAAACCCTTCGGCCAGCGCCAGATTAAGCTGATCAAACTGTTCGTTGACCCAAGGCGTTTCTACAGCTAATCGAGCGACTAACGTCCGAAACCACTGCTGAACCGTTGATAGCTCTTCCAACTGACTGCTAACCGTTAGGCAAGTCCGCTCAAGCATATTTTGTGAATTAGCCCTCAACTTGGCCTCCAAAGTAGACTCTAACCCAACTTCCAAGCCAGTTAGTAGCTCATGGCCTCGTTTGACCCGAGCACTCAGCTTAGGATGCAACAGTACTATCAGCCTTCCCAACTTATCATTTTGTCCAAACCTTCTTCCCACAGCTTGTATTTCGCAAAACTTTTATCATCAAAACGATACCGGGAGGCCCCGATTGTCATATTGAGATTGTCATATTGAGCTTTCCCATCAATACGCTCAAATTTGTCGATTTTATCGAGATAATGCTGCAAAAACTAGCAGGGAAAAACGTTTAGAGCAACCCTAAGGGGAGAAACGCTAAAATCGCTCAGCCTCGTTTAGAAGCTGAGCGATTTTCATGAGAACTTTTCACTATCGACTGAATTAAGCTTCTAGGAATCAAGCTGCCCAGTTCATTGCAAGCTAATGCCGAGCGATAAGCACTCTAGCAAACTGTCCAATAAAAGACTGTCCAATAACAGACTGTCCAATAACAGACTGTCCAATAAAAGACTGTCCAATAACAGACTGTCCGATAATTCTCTAACAGGTAAACCCTGATTAGAAAAGACCTAACGTCAAAGAGGTGTCAATGGGGAAGGTAGCACCAATACCGAGCCAGATAGTCACTACCGTACCGAACAAAAACACAGCCGTTGCGATCGGACGACGGAAAGGGTTTTGAAACTTATTGACGTTCTCAATGAAGGGAACCAGCATCAAGCCCAAAGGAATCGCACTCATCGCCGCAATGCCCAAGAGTTTATTAGGCAACACCCGCAGCATTTGGAAAGTGGGATAGAGATACCACTCAGGCAAAATTTCTAAAGGCGTGGCAAATGGGTTAGCAGGCTCACCGACCAAAGCAGGATCAAGCACAGCCAGCGCTACACAGCAGGCGATAGTTCCCATAATCACAATGGGAAAAACGTAGAGAAGGTCATTAGGCCAAGCAGGCTCACCGTAGTAGTTGTGACCCATGCCTTTCTTCAGTTTCTCTCTCAGCGCGGGATCGCTGAGGTCAGGCTTCTTGAGGATTGACATTGATTAACGTCCTAAAAATAATGACACCGAATACTAACAAAAAGAAGAGCAACCTATGGCCATATGCCCTGCAATGTACCATAGGTCAGCGACTAAGGGCTTAGTGACTGAGCCCCTTGTGGCTAAAGACTTAGTCACAAGGGGCTCAGTCACAAGGGCTAGGTTACAAGGGGCCAGAAATGCCTTGCTTGCGAATCATGATGAAGTGCAAAAGCATGAAGACCGCAATGAACCAAGGCAGTACAAACGTATGCAGGCTGTAGAACCGAGTCAGGGTTGCTTGACCCACCCCTGCACCGCCGCGCATAAGCTCAACAATCGTGCCGCCCACCACTGGGATTGCGCCAGGAACGCCGGATACGATGTTCACAGCCCAATAGCCGACTTGATCCCAAGGCAGAGAATAGCCCGTAACACCAAAGGAAACAGTAATGACGCCTAGAATAACGCCGGTCACCCAAGTCAGCTCACGGGGCTTCTTGAAGCCACCTGTCAAATAGACCCGAAAAACGTGAAGGATCATCACAAGCACCATCATACTGGCCGACCAGCGATGGACAGAGCGAATGAGCCAACCGAAGTTTACATCGCTCATCAGGTACTGAACTGAAGCAAATGCGTCAGTCACAGTAGGCTTGTAGTAGAAAGTCATTGCAAATCCAGTGGCAAACTGGATAATGAAGCAAACGAGCGTAATACCGCCAAGGCAGTAAAAGATATTGACATGGGGAGGAACATACTTGCTGGAGATATCATCAGCGAGTGCCTGAATCTCTAGCCGTTCATCGAACCATTTGTAGGTTGAAGAGTCGGTGACTTGCTTAGTAAACATGCAGCAAAACTTTGTATCTGAAAGGGCTTGTACCAATACTAAAAAATGTAACACAGCTCATGGGGCCTAACTCAGCGACCTGGGAGCGAATGGTGAAAAAGAGCAGCCAATGCCGCCGCTAAAGCGGCAGGGAACTGAGCCTCTAGGCCCTCACCTGATCGCTTCTGTGAGCTGTCATGGCGTTCATACTGGGTTTACAGCGTTCACACTGGGCTCGCCATAGGCGAGCGACAGGCAAAATTTTAAGAAAATTGGATATTTCAGATTGTTTACATAGCTTTACACTTTAAAGGTGCGCGTAGATTTTCTGCCTCCAGATAAACAGTCCAGATGAACAGCTCAGGTGAACAGTCTGCTGTTAGAAGCCCCGCAGACGTTTTGACTAGGCTTTGGGATAAATGGCTGTATCGCTAGGGTGGTACCTCATAACTAGTCTTTTTGTATTAGGTTGTATCTTAAAAAAGAGCAAATGACTGGACTGGCAAATGGTTACAGTTGGCTGAAATGAGCTGATCGACGCTTGCATATGGGCTGGAAATATCTTTGGCTGAAAGTATCTTCTGGGAATGATGACAAGATTTATGAAAAAGCGGATGGGACAACGTTTTTGGCACAGAGCGTTACAGATTTTTTGGCACAGAGCGTTACAGATATTGATGACGGTCAGTTTGGCGATCGCCCTTTGGGTAGGTGCAGCAGTCATCCCTGACGGTGCTTGGCCGAGTTCGCTGACGGTTCCCCATGCCCTCGCTTTTACCAACCAGCAGCAGATGGTCATGGAGGTATGGCGTATTGTTAATCGCAGCTATGTGGATGAAACCTTCAATCATCAAAACTGGTGGTTCATGCGTCAGAAGGTGTTGCGCCAACAGTTGCCCACTTGGACCGCAACCTATAGCGCCATTGAAGAGATGCTGGCGGTACTCGAAGATCCATACACGCGTTTTTTGCCGCCCAATCAGTATCAAAGTTTGCAAACCAATACCAATGGAGAGCTGTTAGGTGTCGGGCTGCAAATTGCCAAGGATGAAGAGGGTGGCGTTTTGCGAGTCATTGCGCCGATTGAAGGCTCGCCCGCTGAAGCGGCAGGGTTGATGCCGCAAGATAAAATTTTGGAAATCAACGGGACTTCGACCGTCACGATTAGCCTGGATGAGGCGGCGGCGCGAATGCGGGGAGCGATTGGGAGTCAGGTGGCGCTGAAGATAGGCCGGGTGGATATGCCGCCCTTTGAAGTCAATGTGCGCCGCGATCGCATTACCATCAATCCGGTTTCAGCCGAACTACGCACAGCGACTGGTTTGCCTAAGCTGGGCTATTTGCGCTTAGGCCAATTTAACGGCAACGCGGTCAGTGAACTCAAAGCTGCGCTAGAAGATTTGGAAAAGCAAGGCGCTGATGCTTACATCTTAGATTTACGCAATAATCCAGGCGGCCTGCTGCAAGCAGGAATCGAAATTGCCAGGATGTGGATAGATCAAGGCACGGTTGTGTACACCGTAAACCGTCAAGGGGCGTTGGGTAATTACGATGCCATCGGCAAAGCCATTACCAATGATCCGCTCGTGGTGTTGGTCAATCAGGGCACGGCCAGTGCCAGCGAAATTTTGGCAGGTGCTTTGCAAGACAATGGGCGGGCTCAGCTAGTAGGTGAGACGACTTTTGGTAAGGGTCTCATTCAATCACTGTTTGATTTGCCCAATGGAGCGGGTTTAGCTGTGACCATTGCCAAGTACGAAACTCCCAACCACCACGATATTAATAAGTTAGGTATCTCACCTGATCAAGCCGTGGTGTCTTCTGTAGAGCAGCGCAAACAGTTTGGCACCGAAGCAGATCAGCAGTATCAAGCTGCGATCGCGCTCTTAGCGCAATCGTTTGCTATGGCTCAACAGTCGTGATATGGGTACCGTGATCAGGCAGGCATAATCACAGGCATAATCGCAGGCATTGCCACCGGGATAGTCGTCATGGGGATATAGGGTGATGGGCACAGGTAAAACACGTACTTATCACGATCCGCTCCATGGCGCGATTACGCTCAACAGCGCCGATCCAGTAGAAGCGCTCTTGACCGAACTGATCGAAACCTCGGTATTTCAGCGGCTGCGGCGGATTCGCCAGTTAGGGCCTGCGAGCTTGACCTTCCACGGGGCCGAGACGTCTCGCTTTACCCATTCCTTGGGGGTTATGGCGGTGGCCCGACGGGCGTTTGATCACTTAGCCGAGCGACATGAGGAGCTGCGATCGCACCGCGCTACCGTTCTCTGCGCAGCCCTATTGCACGACACCGGGCATGGCCCATTTAGCCATACAGCCGAAGAGGTCTTTGGCTCTCACCACGAGCAGTGGACCATGGCAATTATCGAAAAATCGCCAGAAATTAGAAATTTGCTCAACCGCTATTCACCCGACCTGTGGCAATCGGTTACCGAGGTATACACCCATACTCACCCCATACCTTGCGTCTGGCAGTTGGTCTCTAGTCAGTTGGATTGCGATCGCATCGACTACCTGATGCGGGACAGCTACTTTACAGGTGCCTCCTACGGCCAGCTCGATCTCGATCGCATTTTATTAGCACTCAACTACGACAGGCCAAGTCAGCAGCTCATTGTCGAGCAAAAGGGGCTAGCAGCGATTGAACATTACTTGGTAGTGCGGTCTTTCATGTACGCCCAAATCTATAATCACCCCAAAAACCTATCGGCAACCTGGATCCTAGAGCAGGCTTTTACCAGGGCCCGTGAGCTATGGCAGCGGGGAGAGCTAGTCGCTGATGAGACGGTCACAGCATGGATGACAGAGCCCATCGATCAGCTCCCTTTAGCGACCTACCTGGCCGGGGACGATATTGTTTTCACCTATCACGTACAACGCTGGCAAAATCATCGAGATCCCACACTGGCCGACTTTTGCCAGCGGTTTATTAACCGCAAGTTACTCAAGGCGCTAGAAGTGACATACGCCACGCCAACAGAACAAGAAAGCTTACTGGCTAACGTTCAGCAACAGTTGGCTGGCGAAGGCGTCGAAGCCCATCGCTACAGTGGACTACGACACACTTGGAGCAAAGGGTACAGCACCTATCAACAAGGCATCAAAATTAAAACTCGCAGAGGACTGCAGGAAATCAATCACCTCTCAGCCATGGTGCAGGCGTTGTCTAAGCCTGCTCAGCGGACGTGGCTAATTTATCCGAAGGAAGTGACGGTAGGGGTCTGTCCGGTACCCGCAAGATATGTGCCTATTCCGGCTGATTAAACCCTTACAGCGCTGGCTGAGCAGTCTTCAGTTGATCCCAGTCAAGCCCTTGAAGCTGCTGGTAGGCCCGAGTAATTTTTTTCTCCCCGCGCAAAAAGCCCATGCTGGCACCGGGGCAAATGGTGCTTAAGGTATCAGGTGTAAAGTCGCTCAAAAGCTTCTGAGCATGGCGCAGTTGACGCGGCCAATGGAAGGTTTTGGAGAGCCTCAAGGGCGTAGGAGCCCCCTGCTGGTTGGGCAATAGGTGGCGGCCGGTAAACAGAACACCGCCGTAGGGCTGGTGGTAAAGGCAAGCTGAACCTGGGGAGTGGCCTGCGTTCCAAAAAACTCGACTGGTAGGAGACAAAATGCGATCGCGAGCAAAGCTATTCGTAGTCACAGCAGGCAGCAAATAAGCTTCCTGCTCTTGAATAACGACTTGGGCATCAAAGGCTTTTTGAAAGTCAGCAACTTGAGCCATCCCGCCACGATGGGTAATAAACAGGGTATGGATGCCGCCATTGGCCGCAATAAAAGCTTGGTTAACCTGGTTAAAAGCAGGACAATCAATCAAAATATTGGCAGATTGGCCATGGGCATTTTTTTCCAGCACGAGGTAGGCACTGCCGCCTAACGTTTCTCGATTAGGCGGGAAAACAAAAATAGTGTCAAAAACGGCTTGGGGAATCTTGGTCGTAGCTGGGGGCATAGCTGAAGTCGTAGCAGGCATCTGCGAAAAATCCAATGCGTCAAAATCTAATGCGTCAAAATCCAATGCGTCAAAATCTAATCAGCCAAAATCCAATGGGACAAAATCCAATGGGACAAAATCCAATGGGACAAAATCTAATCAGCCAAATAAATCCAGCGAGTAGAATACTGTAATGAGTAAGGGAGCCTACCAGTTTTCAGGCCACCGCTAGCGACCAAGGCCATATCGGCTAAGGCCATTGCAGGCCCAGAAAAAAGTAGTCCCAAATCGCTCAGAGTAGTGCCAGATGAGCCCCGGCAACCGTAGGCCAGTAAAGATTTAGAATAACTGGCCTACAATGGCAACTGCAATCGCTATTGTAGGGTTACGTCCATGCCTTTGCGCATGGCATCCCTTGAGCCCCAAACATTCGTGTTTATCCGCCTCCAAGGCAGGCGAAGTGTTCATGCCCCTTCTTCTATGGACTTTACTGTTAGGACTGGTGACCTATTGGGTGATTAGCCGCAGCTTTACCCACATGAGTAACCGCCTAATATGGGTGCTTTGGCTGGTCGTGATGACGCCCGTGCTGGTGTTTAGCCTATGGATATTGGTCCAGGGGGAGCAGCCGCCACCAGCGGTTCTGATGGGGTTGTTAATTATTTGCCCGCTACTGTACACGGGAATGATTTTGGCAAGCGCTTCCTCTGTCAAAGCCCGTAAAACAAAACCAGATGATCAAACCTTAGATCACGCTCAAGCAGATCACGCTCAAGAGCAGGCGAAACAATCTCCTACGGATACAGCGCAAGACCAGCCCAAGGAGCCGACTAAGCCGATCACTCGGGACGAAGAAACGCTGTTACAACGATGTTTTCCCTGGTCGATTTACTATCTGCAAAACATTGAGTACCGCCCTCAGGCCATGATCTGCAAAGGAAAGCTGAAAACATCGCCAGGCAAAGCCTATCAGGCCGTCCAAAAAAATGTGGAAAGTAGCTTTGGCGATCGCTTTTTGGTGCTTTTTCAAGAAGGGCTCAATGGCACGCCTTTTTTTGCTTTAGTGCCCAACCCCCAGGCCCACCACCAGTCTGACGCATTAGGCCATCATCAGCCCGAAAAAAAACCAAAAAACCGCGCTGATATGGTGGCCTACCTGCAGGCCGAGCGAGTTCGCAGACTCAATCAAACGCCCCTGACGCGACCTGCACTGACCATTGCCCTAGCCATTGCCACGTTAATTACGACAACCCTAGTCGGCGTTACCTTTATTCCAGGCGTGGAAGATCCACAGGCGCTGCAGGAAAATCCTGCCTTAATTCGTCAAGGGCTGGCTTACGGTCTATCACTCATGGTGATTTTGGGTGTGCACGAAAGCGGCCACTATTTGGCGACACGCTATCACAAACTCAAAGCAACGCTACCGTACTTTATTCCGGTGCCTTTCTTTCTAGGGACATTGGGAGCGTTTATTCAAATGCGATCGCCCATGCCCAACCGTAAAGCACTCTTTGATGTGGGCATTGCTGGGCCACTAGCAGGACTAGCGGTCAGTTTGCCCATCTTGCTATGGGGCCTTGCCCACTCAAGCATCGTGCCGTTGGGCGCTGAGCCTGCTTTGTTTAACTTTGAAGCACTCGATCCAAGCCGTTCCATTATTTTGCTAATCATGAGCAAGCTGGCACTCGGTAGTACGCTACAAGCAGACAGCGCCCTACAGCTACATCCAGTGGCTATATCTGGCTGCTTGGGTCTGATCGTCACAGCCCTCAATTTAATGCCAGTTGGCCAATTAGACGGCGGTCATATCGTCCATGCGATGTACGGACAAAGAACCGCCGCCATCGTCAGCCAAGTGGCTCGTTTACTCATGTGGATTGTCGCGTTGATCTACAGTGAGTTTTTGCTGTGGGCAATCTTGCTACTGTTTATTCCAGCGGCAGAACCCGCCTTAAACGATGTAAGTGAACTAGACAGTTCCAGAGACTTGCTGGGATTATTGGCCCTGACACTGCTAGTGTTAATTATCTTGCCAGCACCGGCTGCACTCCTCGGACTCGTGTTTTAGACGGTGTTTTTAGGCTGCTAAGGAAGCAAATATGGTGCATGAATGGATGCGACTCGCAGGCGCACGAACTGATAAGGAGGTTTGGGCATGTCTCAAGATGTCACCCAATGGCTAGCTGAAATCCAGTCGCTCCAGCGTCAGGTCAAAGAATTGCAGCGATCGCGCGACGAAGCCTGTGCAAGCGCTGATAAGCTGCGCCAACTCTACGAAGCTGAAGGGCAACAGCGCCGCCGAGATAACGCTGCCTATAGCCACAAAATCAAGCAATTAGAGCAAGCTCTAGCCGAATTTAACGCCCCCTCCATCGCCGACTCAAAACAGCTCAATGTAGAAATCACCAACATTCCCAGCACCCCCGCCTCCCTCACCCAGCTACAGAGCCAGCTTGTCGCCACCCAAAAACAGTGCGAAACACTGAAAACGTTACTCAAAAATGAACAGGCAGAACATGCCCGGACTCGCGAGAACCTCACAGCAGCCCTAGGAGATGCCGTAGACTTGTTGGCCAAAGAACGAGCCGAAGAGAACAGCCAAAAGCAAACTGATTGAGAACCCAATATCCATCATTCGCTGGACGGTTTGATTTTCCCCTTCTTTGATTTTTCCCTTCAGAGTCTAGCGACCGAGGCTAGACTAAAAAGCAATCAAGCTAAATTTTGACAGAATTGCTACTGACAGAATTGCTACTGACAGAATTGCCACTTACAGAATTGCCACAGATTAGTGGCCAAAGAGAATTTCCAATTCGCTAGTATTTAAGTCCGCCAGCATCAAGTTTGGCAATTAAGTGTAGCTATCTAGGTTACAATGCCATAGATTTAGCTAAGTATAAATCCCTATCAGCTAGATAGCTATCGATGTAGAAATAAAGATCACATCGCTTCTAGGTTTAGCTGTGTTGGAGCATACCTACAGTGTGGATAGTATTTCTTTTGACGATTAAGCTGAGTAACATTCGGATATCGAAAAAGAAAGTGTTCACAGACAATATCTTCGGACATTTTGAGCAGCAGTTAGTACACTGAAGCTGCCCAATCTCAGACTCTGCGAAGTGTCCGTATTCATCTGTTGTGAGTAAGTTTGTGAGTAAGACCATGCCTTCAACTGCAAAAGAGCGTCTATTGTCTGCGGCCGCTGGAGAGGAAGTCTCTAGAGCCGTGCGCTCTGAGCCTGTTTTTGGGGCCAATACTGCTAAGGCGCTCTCTGGCGCTGCTGAGGGCCAGAGAGCAACCACGGCAAAAAGCTTTCCAAGCGAGGCCAAAAATGCTTGTAACAACGATGCCAACAATAGCCACCACAAAGTTTGCTGGATTGAGGTCAAGCAGTATCCTTACCAGCCTGATCACCAAGTTGAGCTACTTCATCTACAAGCTGAAGCAGATGCGCTATTGATTAAATTACAGGCCAAAGGACAAAGACAACTCAGTGAGCAGACGGCTGCCCCATCTGTTAAGAATTAGTCCCAAGTTTACATAGAACTGTTTTACTCCGTTTACGCTTTGAAGGAAGAGCCTTTAGCTAGATATAGCGGTACCCGGATGCATAACGCCGACGGCGAGGCTACGCCAACGGGTACGGCAACTCACTTGGTCTGCTGTTCTGTCAAGGTTTCACCGAAATATCTGTAGGCTAGCCAAGTCAGAAACGCTATATTCAAAAACGCTATATAAAGAGCCTCTAACCATATTTGGGTTGACCAGATTTGGGTTATTTGGGTTCACCATAATAGAACCATCAGGGTTAAAGGCATAAAGGTGACGTCGGCAGGGCAAGCAACCCGTTTGTATCGGTATGTGGGCAGAACCAAGGCCAAGTAAAAACTGTACAGCAGCGAAAAAAACCAAAATGGAACAAGGCAAAACGGAACCAACAGACTCTTTTTCAGCGTCTGGTCAGGTTTTGGGCTTTGAAAATACCTATCCCTGTCCAGCCTGTGGCAGCGGCCACTTGGGGGCGATCGCCTGATGGATGTATTTGCCTGCAGCTTTTGCCAACATCTGTTTACCGCAAACCTCCAAGCCCAGTCAGTGCAGCTTGCCGATAGCCTCCAACCCATGGCTTGGTACTGGAATGGCATCAGTTGGCGCACAGCCCATCATCGAGATACTTCGGCTGCGTTAATTTGGCTCTTTGCGAGCACTTTGACAGTCATCCCCGTGGTCATCATCGCCCTGGCAAACTATATTTTCCCTCCTTTAGAAAGCTATGGCAGCAGCTCTGCAGCGAGTGTTCAAGACAACCTCAATTTCCCAGTGATATGGACAGGGCTAACACTGATCAGCCATGGTGCGATGTCGCTTTGGCTGTTAGCCGAGTATCATCGCTGGCCGTGGTACATTGCCAGCGGCATCCGCCTACAGCGAATGGGTGCTCGATGGTTTGGACGCGAGCCAGTTGGCGGCAACTAGTTTTTGACGACTCGTTTTTTGGCCAAGTACTGCTGATGCTCTGCGATCGCTAGCCAGTAATCACCAGCAGGTTTGATTTCAGTCACAATAGGATTTGCATACATATCGCTAGCATCCAGCCGCGCTTTAGAGTGGTAGGCTGCGGCAGCTTGCTCAGGCGTATGGTAAAAAATCACTGAGCGATATTGCTCTCCGCGATCAGGGCCTTGGCGGTTCAAAGTCGTAGGATCGTGGCAGCGCCAAAAAATATCTAAAAGTACTGGGTAGGTAACCAGCTCAGGATCATAGTGAATCTGTGCGACTTCGGCATGACCTGTGATCCGCGCCAACACATCCAGGTAGCAAGGATTTTCAAATGTTCCCCCCATATAGCCTACAGAGGTGAAACTCACACCGATCTGCTGTCGAAAGGCTTCTTCGACATGCCAAAAGCACCCCCCACCAAAGGTGGCAATAGGCATGGGCATCCTTACAGAATTAGGCATAGATTCGAGGCTAGACATAGATTCGAGGCTAGACATAGATTTGAGTCATCGATGATTGAAGAAGCCAACGTCTGCATTCAAGCAAATCTGCATTCAAGCAAATTTGCGTATATTTTCGGCGATATAGATGTCTAAAAAAAGGGAACTGGTCATTATATTTTCGGATGCTTTTTATGCGGCTTGAGCTTGTAATGAAAATATGAAGTTAAACATATGAAGTAAACAGTTGGCTCAACGCCTTCGACTCATCTACAGGCGTAACTGCTTCCATAGCGCTCATTCTCACAGCGCTCTAATTCTTCACTGCCAGTTCTTCAGCGCCAGTTCTTCAGTGCCAGTTCTTCAGAATGAATCACTAAGACTGCTCAGCCAATTCCTGAAAGTTCCAATCGTCGTTTTTTATTGAACATTACTTGATTCAAAGTCTTTATCGCCTTGAATCGTAGCGTTGTTTACCTGTTTGGTGTGGATAAAGCAGGTCAGCGATGTTGGAAACCATAAGGAATTTTTAGCATGAAATCGACTGCCTGGTGGAGCGTGGTGCTCATCGGCCTGTTGGTGACTAGTTGTGGCAGCAACAATATCAGCAGCAACAATATCAACAGTAACAAGCCAATAGCTATTGACTATTCTCAAAGTCAATCATCGACCAATATTGATTGTGCTGGGCTCAAAAGTGTTTTTTCAGAGCTGTTGAGCTTAACAAACAATGCGCGCACATCAGCAGGGGTAGACTCTCTGCAATTATCTTTTCGGCTAGGGCAGGCTGCTCAAGCGTATGCTGAAGAACTCGGCAGCCAAAACTTTTTCAGCCATACAGGATTAGACGGCTCGACATTAAGTTCACGTCTATCGGCAGCGAACTATCCATTTGTTGCCGCAGGGGAAAACCTTGCTGCTGGCCAAGAAACTGCCCTGAGTGTGTTTCAAGGATGGATGCAAAGCGATAGCCACCGGACTAATATTTTGAGGACAGATTTTACTGAAGTAGGCTTCGGTTTATTTCGTGAATCTGAGCGTTCTGACTACGACACTTACTGGGTACAAATCTTTGGTCAGCCTCAAAGCAGCAGCAGTCGGACAGAAGCTTACATTCCTCCTCATTGCGGCACCTCGGACGCCGAGAATCTACACGTGAAGGGCTCTCAAGTCGCTGGCGTCTTTGTTCAATCCTCCGATAATGAACCAAACAATCACCAATCAAATCATCATCAAAAAGACAATCACCAGTCAAACAATTACCAAAAAGACAATCACCAGTCAAACAATCACCAGTCAAACAATCACCAAAAAGACAGTCACCAAAAAGACAGTCATGAGAAAATCATAGGCAACGCTTCGATTGGGCTGACAACGCAGAAAATCCACAGTTCTTCGTCCAAGTCTGTCCCTGAACCTACATTGTTGCTAGGCATAGCCATCGTCGGATTAATGTTAAGTCATAACCTGGATCGACGGTAAAAACTGAGCGCTGTTATCATTCGTGAAATCTGGCATTTTGAGGCAAATATCTAGCATCATCAGCAATCAAAGGCCAAGCATGGCAGCCACACATATCCCTAGGCATTTTGAAATGTGCTTAGGGATTTTTTACTATAGCTGCTGTCGAGTTAGTTAGGACAATATAGCCTGTGCCGGATGCATAACGCCGACGGCGAAGCTCTACGCCAACGGGTACACGCGCGTTGCTTGGCCCGTTGTTGTCACATCATGGTTTCAGCCAACATGCTGTACCTCAGCCAAGCGACCAAAGCCATAGTCATCACTGGAAGCCTCGACTAGCAAAGTAAGAATGCATCTTTAGCTTTGCTATAACAGCAGAAACATCTAGCACTGGTATCAAAATCACATAATTTTCGTGAGTTTTGAGTAGTTTCGCCAGAGCGGCAGCCCTTGCCAATACAACAAATACTTTTGATGCTGTTATATCGTCAGGCGTTTACGTGGTGAAAGCCATTATTTTTAGTGATATTTCAAAAATCTCTCATGGTTACTACTGACATCTATCGCTCCTTTACTTGTGCTGTTGTCGTCATTACGGATGCCTGCAACTAGGCCCAAAGTTTGTAATGAGAGTGTAAAGCTAAGCCCTGAAGTTGATTGAACAAATCAATGATCTCAATCACTTGAAACAAATGTTTTTGATTCGATTTGTTTGAGCGGTGCACTTTGCCATGGCGCTTTTTTTGACGAACTATCAGTGACGAACTATCAGTGACGGATATTAAAGGCGCTTAAAGAGACATATGACGGATGACGGCGATCGCGATAACTGCCTAGCCAATCCCTAATTTTTATTGTTCTTGACCTTTCGGTGAGTCCAAAGTCGCTGCACTTTGGGCACGGAGCAGACTGCCTTGTTGTGAACATTTTTGTGACCAACAGTGGCAGCTTCTCCGCTGGCGAATCGACCCGAATCGTCGCTAAGACCTAGGAGTATTTTTGATGAGATGGAAGACTTGGTGGAGTGTTGCCCTCATTAGCCTGTTGGCTACTGGTTGTGGTGGCGGTGGCGGTGGCAATAACAGCCAACTTCAGACCGTCAGCACCAGCACAGACTATGGCTCCAAAAGTGCAGTTGGCATTGCCGCTGACTGTAGTCAGCTCACTGGTTTTTTCTCTGAGCTGTTAACTTTGACCAATAAAGCTCGCCAAGATGCGGGTGTGGGGCCTCTGCGGTTTTCATACCAGCTAGGCCAGTCTGCTCAAAACTATGCACAGTATATGGGCACTGCCAACTTTTTCTCACATACTGGATTAGATGGCTCTAACCCCACTTCAAGGATTGCAGCGACTGGCTATCAAGCTCAATACGTCGGTGAGAATTTAGGCGCTGGCTATACCAATGCAACCAGCGTCTTTCAAGGATGGATGGCCAGTGCGGGGCATAGAGCCAATATTTTGGCTGCTGATTTTACCGAAGTCGGATTTGGCGCGTTTGATGCAACTGGCAAGCCTGATTCTACCTATGGCTTTTATTGGGCGCAAAACTTCGCCAAGCCGGTAGGTGGCAACAGTAATACCCAGATTTATATTCCTAATACATGTGGGATCTCGGTAGCCAGTGGTGATGTCACAGCCGCACCACAAGTCGCAGGATTTTCTACGCTTAGCCACGCGCCCAACGCGGGCCCCAACGCTTTGCCAAGTGGTGTGCCGCCTGCAGGAACTATGCAACCTTTTCTGGTGAATACGGGTGCCGGACCAGTAGCGGCTGTTTTGAGTGCTACAACATCATCTTCTGAGTCGGTGCCGGAACCAACCATGGTCTTTGGCTTAGCCAGCTTAGGCTTAGCGCTACGGCGTGATTGGAGAGATAGGTAGTGGCTGGCATGAGTATCTACCCTCTAACCTTCTGTTAAAGGAAGCTCGCGCAGGTCATAGGCAAACGCGGCTAAAGCTGTCGCTCTAGGATTAGCATTCGCCGGTATGATAGCCAACCTAGACCCACCATGGCTGTGGCAAAAATGAGTAAAAACCAAAAGTGACTGCCGCTTTCTCCCAGGGGATTGTCAGGATTGAGCAGGGCATTGGTCAGGGCCTCTGTCATATGATAAATCGGGTTAAATCGAGCAATGTCGAGGAGGGATTCAGGGAAAAGAGAGATGGGCAAAAAAGCACCGCCGAGCACCATCAGCGGCACACCAAAAGCGGCAATTAGGGCGCTGACATCTTCGGTACGACGTGCAAATTGAGTGCCAAGCATAAAGCCGAGCCCGACATAGGCCAAAATGCTCAGCAAAATGATGAGAATGGCAAGGGGCCAAGCCGCACTCGGGAAGGTGGCTCCAGCAAGGGTGCGATCGCAAAATCACCAATGCTTGCCCTACCCCAATCACACTATGGGCTAGGAAAATTCCTAAAAAGTAAGACACTCCGCTCAAAGGCGATAGAAATAACCGCTTCAGCGTCTGCTGTTCCCGCTCCGAAACAACCGTCGCTACCCCGCCTCCTAGACAGCTAAAGAACAAAGCAGCCCCCACTAACGTTGGCGGTGCAGCCACTTCAAACGCTGTGCTGACAGTCGTATCTGCGCGCTCAGCAGTGATTAAGCCATTGAGCATTAAAATCAACGCTGGGAAAATCATCCAGGCAATCAAACTGCGCTGTCGTCGAAATAATTCGGTTAAAATACGCCGAGCCACAGCCCAGCTTTCTCGCCAATATTTTCTCATGTGCGCATTATAAACTTGATATCACCCCGCTATTTTCACCCACTATCTTCAAATATTTCTCCAAATACAAATCAAATACAAATATTATTTATCTCCAAATATTTTTGATATAGCTGCTATGACCCATCGTCCTACATTTAAGCCATCACTTAGGCCATCATTTCAGCCATGGTTAAGCCCTTTACTCATCCCCACCATTTTTACCTTGAGTCTGACTATTGCGTTCACGCTCATATCAGCCTTTACACCCATCGCTTTGCCAGCTCAGGCCATGGGAGGGCCACAACCGGCGATTGATCAACCCGCGCCAACCTTCACATTGCCTACCAACAGCGGCGATGGCGAAATTTCCTTAGCAGACTATGCCGGACAGTGGGTCGTACTTTATTTTTATCCTCAAGATTTCACCCCTGGCTGCACTTTAGAAGCTCAGCGATTTCAGCGCGATTTACCCAAATATCAAGCTCGCAATGCTCAAGTGATCGGGATCAGCGCCGATGATGTCAATTCTCATGCGGAGTTTTGTGATGCTGAATCCTTGGTCTTTCCCTTATTATCTGATCCCGATGGGACAGTTAGCCGCGCCTACGGCTCTTGGATGAAACCGATGTCTATGCGTCATACCTATCTGATTGACCCAGAAGGGATATTGCAAGCGCGATTTCTAGGCGTCCGTCCGGCTATTCATAGTCAAGAAGTGCTCGCCCGGTTAGATGAACTACAGCGCTAAACGGGAACGCTCGCTTAGCGCTCAATTGCTGAGCATTCTACATAGGCCGTGCAGATAGCCATTCTTGATAGGTAATTCGGATCAGCGAATCGTCAGCAGAACCGCTAGACTAGAGCAAACATCACATATCTGGAGATGATAGATGGCAACTTTAGCTTTGACCGAACCCAACGTGGAGCAGGTACTCGATGAGCTGCGCCCTTATCTACTGGCTGACGGTGGCAATGTAGAGCTTGTAGAGCTCGATGGCCCGATTGTGAAATTGCGGCTCAACGGCGCTTGCAGTAGCTGCCCTAGCTCAGCAATGACGTTGCGCATGGGAATTGAGCGACGCCTGCGTGAGTTTATTCCTGAGATTGCTGAAATTCAGCAAGTTCAGTAACCGAGCAACCACCTGCTGTGAATGACGGTTGGCCGGGCTGTATCGCCATCACTGACGCAATGGTTGGCATCATAATTTCGTTGATTATCATTCTTTGAGAATAATCAGGGGCGGTGAGGCATTGATCTTCACCGCCCCTTTGCCTGTTAACCTTGCTTAAAGGAAAGGGCTCTCACGCCCTTCAGGCGCATTCAGGAAACGTTAGGAACAAGACCGTGCTGGATATTAAGCTCATTCGTCATCAAACTGCCCAAGTTCAGGCTGCTTTAAGCAAAAGAGGCGCGTACGACTTACAGCCTCTGCTCGAACTGGATGCCAAGCAAAAAGAAATTGAGAAAAAACGTTCTGACTTGCAGGCCCAAAGTAATGAGATCGGCAAGTTAGTGGGGCAAAAAATTCGCGCAGGCGCTGATCCTCAAAGCGATGAGGTCAAAGACTTACGTGAGGAAGGCAACCGCATTAAGCAAGAAATTGGTGAATTAGAGCCCCATGAACGGGAACTCAATGCCCATATTGAAGACATTTTACTGACCATTCCGAATCTGCCTGATGACTCTACACCCGTCGGCAGAAGTGAAGATGACAATGTAGAGGTGCGGCGCTGGGGTGATCAATACCTCTCCACCCAATCGGGCTGTTTGCCCCATTATGAGATTGGCGAAAAGCTCGGCCTAATGAATTTTGATCGATCTGTAAAAGTTGCTCAGAGCCGGTTTGTAACGCTGATGGGTGCTGGCGCGGCGCTGGAGAGAGCGTTGATTTCGTTTATGTTAGAGCGTCATACGAATGCTGGCTTTACGGAAATCATGCCGCCGATTTTGGTCAATTCGGACTCCATGACTGGATCGGGGCAACTGCCTAAGTTTGCAGAAGATGGCTTTAAGTGCGATCGCGATGATCTTTGGCTCACCCCTACCGCCGAAGTCCCCCTTACCAATCTCCACCGCGACGAAATTCTCACCGCCGATCAACTTCCCATTAACTACTGCGCTTATACCCCTTGTTTTCGCCGCGAAGCTGGAAGCTATGGCCGTGACACCCGAGGACTGATCCGCCTACATCAGTTCAATAAAGTAGAAATGTATAAATTCGTCCATCCCGACACCGCCTTTGACGAGCTAGAGTTACTCACCCGTGATGCCGAAGATATTTTGCAACAGCTCAAGCTGCCCTACCGCGTGTTGGCCCTGTGTACAGGCGATTTAGGATTTGGCGCGACCAAACTTACGATTTAGAAGTATGGCTCCCATCCGCTGGCAAATATCGAGAAATTTCTAGCTGCTCCAATTGTGGTGACTTTCAAGGTCGTCGGGCCAATATCCGATTCAAAGAAGCTGGCAAAAAAGGCACTCAGTACGTCCACACCCTCAACGGCTCTGGCCTCGCAGTAGGCCGAACAATGGCCGCCATTTTGGAAAACTACCAGCAGGCTGATGGCACCATCAAAGTGCCCGATGTCCTGCAAAAGTACATGGGAACAACTGCAATAGGTGCTTAATCTCAACACCTCCATCACACCAGATATTGGGCAGCAATCAGCTTACGTACACACATTCACTAAGCTGGCCCTGTACAATACAAAAGTTAACCTAACGCCGCGCTGCTATGACCGTACTGGCCGTAATCGGAGTTTTAGCTCTTCTGATCTTTGTTCATGAACTTGGCCACTTTCTGGCAGCTCGTTTGCAAGGTATCCATGTCAACCGCTTCTCTATTGGCTTTGGCCCAATCCTTTGGAAGTTTCAAGGGCCTGAAACAGAGTATGCGCTGCGAGCAGTCCCCCTCGGAGGCTTCGTCGGCTTTCCTGACGATGATCCGGATAGCCATATCCCAGCCCATGATCCCAACCTCCTGCGCAATCGCCCTGTATTAGATAGAGCCATTGTGATCAGCGCAGGCGTCATTGCCAACATGATTTTTGCCTACCTCGTTTTTGTAGTGCAGTTTGGTAGCTTGGGGGTACCGGACTTTAACCCAGGCGTGCGAGTGCCCGAAGTGGTTCAAGACAGTCCGGCAGAAATGGCCGGTCTTCAAGCTGGTGATGTCATCATTGCAGCAAACAATCAGACCTTAGGCAGCGGCGATCCGGTGCAAAGAGAGCTGATTCAAATTATTCAATCGAGCCCTGAGACCCCGGTAAGCTTAACGCTTCAGCGCGATCATCAAGAACTTGAAGTCTTGGTCACCCCACAGCTCAGTCCTACGACTGGCGATGCCATCATTGGCGTGGGACTTCAGCCTAACGTCGTCCTCAATGCCGATGGTTCGGTAGCCTTCCGCTCAGCCAAAAACCCAGTTGAACTCCTCTCGGTTGCAGCCTATGAGTTTCAAAGTAAGACAAAGCTAGTGGCCGGTGGCATGATCGCCCTATTGACTAACTTTTCTTCCATGGCAGATCAAGTTGGCAGCCCTGTGAAAATTGTGGAGCAGGGGGCCGGGCTTGCCAAAGCTGACTTCCGCACCCTGTTCCCCTTTGCAGCCATCATCAGCATCAACCTAGCCATCATCAATATCTTGCCGCTACCAGCTTTAGATGGAGGTCAGCTAGCGTTTCTCCTGTTTGAAGCGTTATTCGGTCGCCCCTTGCCCATGCGCTTTCAAGAGAGCGTCATGAAAACGGGCATTGTCTTTTTATTGGGGTTAGGCATCATTCTGATCGCTCGCGATATTACCCAGCTTGAAGTTCTCCAAAATTTACGCCAGTAGCAGCCCTAGCATCACCCAAATCACAGAGCCCGATGAATAGCCCCATGCCTTTGCCGCCGAGTAAAGCAAACGGATACGAGGCGACTCCGCTGCCTTTACCCGATATGCCACCACCGCCACTGAGGCCGTTTCAAAAGCTGGCTAAAAAACAAAGGGCGTTGGAAATACTATCTCGGCTCAAGGTAATGTATCCAGAAGCGCCCTGCTCGCTGGACTACACCTCACCAGTGCAATTGATGGTGGCCACGATGCTAGCAGCGCAGTGCACCGACGCTCGGGTTAACAAGGTGACACCAGCGCTGTTTCAGCGATTTCCCGATGCGGCAGCATTAGCAGGCGCTGATCTTCTAGCGTTAGAAGAATTAGTGCGCTCAACTGGGTTTTACCGTAATAAAGCTAAAAACATTCAGGCGGCTGCGCACAAAATCGTCACGGCGTTTGACGGAGAAGTTCCCAAGACAATGGCGGAGCTGACGACATTACCAGGGGTCGCCAGGAAGACAGCCAACGTGGTTTTGGCCCATGCTTTCGGCATTCATGAAGGCGTGACGGTTGATACCCACGTCAAGCGAATATCCGCGCTGTTGGGTCTGACGAAACAGACTGAGCCAGTAAAAGTTGAGCAGGATTTGATGAAGCTGTTGCCGCAAAAGGATTGGGAAAATTGGTCGATTCGGCTGGTTTATCACGGGCGGGCGGTGTGCACAGCTAGAACCCCCCAGTGCCTGAAGTGTGAATTGTTAGATGTTTGCCCTGGTGCCGCTAAAGTTCGCCAAACAGCGGCAAAAGCAGCAAAGGCGAGAGATGACCGCAAGGCCAAGGCCAGCGTAGGAGAAATGTAACCTCGAAGACATACCCTCAACCCTAAAGGGAGCGCTATCAGCCGTTTGAACGGTCATCTTTCATTTCAATGATGCCTATGGTGATCAGCAAGCCGTTGTCTGCGACAGGCTCTCCCTCATGGGTTGCCGGTGCGAAGGTAAAGTTGGCTGCCCTGATGAGACAAGCGATCGCATCGTCTGGGCCGCTAATGGTGTCACTGCCCAATCGGGTAAGCGTTAAAAGGCTACCATCGGCACCAACATCGACACGATACGTCAATGCTTCCTGAGGAAAATCAACCTTCCCACAGCCGACAGCATCGGGTTCTAAGGCGATGGGATCACTGCCATCAATAAGCTGGGGAGCGGTATCTTTTAGATCGGTTACCCAATTAACTTGAGTACCGGTCACCTGCAGGGCCACAGCCTGCACTGTTGATGAATTGTCACCAAAGTTAGGCGGCGTTATCGGTTGACCTTCTACCACGGGTAGCGGGTCTTCATCTGAGCCATTTTGGCCTTCTATCGGGGGCTGAGCAGAGGAATCATGAGAAGTGGATGGCTCTGCTGTTAGGGGATCTGCTGCTGGGGGATCTGCTTCTACTGGGTCTGCTGTTGGGGAATCCGAGGCTCTATTGCTGGAGGCTTGCTGCGCCTGAGGGGGCGACGGTTCAGAATTTTGACGGAGCCGGGCAACTGAATCATCTGAATACTTTTGAGTCTTCGCAGGTAATTCTTTGGCAAGCGTACTATCAGAATTTGAGTCGTTAGGAATCGATGACTCTGATAATGGGGTTTCTAAACCTGCGCTATTGGCTGAAACTGTCGGTGGGCCAGTGGACTCATCTGCTGGATTGACGACAACTAGCTCAACCGGGACGACTGACTGGGTTTCCCCGGAAGGGGTCATCAATGAGAGCACATAGGGCAAACTCAGGCCCAACACACCTACATGGGTCATCACAGCCAGTCCACCTAAGATAGGCCAAAGGTATTTAGGTTCCGAATACTGCCAGGTTTGTAACGGAGAGACCATCTCTAGGGTGGGCTGTTGGGCGAGCTTGTTGAGAAACCCTAATACGCTAGCACCTCAGCAGCGCTGTCGCAGCGCCGAGATAGCCAGCTTCATAATCTGTCGAAATAATCTGTCGAAATAATCTGTCGAAACACTACAGACAAGTTTTAACGCCAAACGTCAAGACTGTTTCATCAATGCCTTTGAGCTGGAGCGGATCGAACTTAACAATTTCCTGCTCATCGAGGTAGTCGGCAACAGCGGCAGAGACCAAAATGGTTTCGGCAGTGGCCGCTTCTTGAATCCGGGCGGCGATGTTAACACTAGGGCCAATGGCAGTGTAGTCAGATCGTTCGGCACTGCCAAACATCCCGACAACGGCTGTGCCCTGGTGGATCCCGCAACGAAATTTGACCGGGCCAATCCCTTGTTCACCCCAGCGCTGATTGAGGCCATCGAGGTCTTTGTACATTTGGCGAGCAGCCGCGATCGCATGTTTTACCTGATCATTCGGGCTCATTTCTTCTGGGGCACCAAACAATGCCAATACGGCATCTCCCATGAATTTATCAACTGTGCCCCCATTATTAAAAATAGCGTGGGTCATGGTTTCTAAATATTCATTGAGAAGTTCGGCCACACGGCGCGATCGCAATGTGTTGCTGAGCTGCGTAAAGCCCACAATATCGCTAAAGAGAATGGTCACCAAACGAGGCTCCGGTCGCAAATCGAGCTGCAGTTCACCCGCATTGGCCTTTTGCACAAGCGATGGTGGCAAAAAGCGTTGCAATACCGACTCTGTCAAGTACTGATTCAGCTTGGCAACTTTCCGCTCATTCGACTTTAACGCCAACAGGTTACGGACTTCAGCCAAAAGTTCACGGTCGTTGAAGGGCTTAGAAAGATACGCATCTGCCCCCTGCTCTACACCCTCTAGGCGCGTCTCATTGTCCGCCTTCGCTGTCAATAAAATAATTGGCGTACCCTGCAGAGCCCCATCTTTACGAATCCGCTCAATCATCTCCAAGCCATTCACACCAGGCATCATCAGATCAGTAATAATCAGCTCAGGTTTATAGGTCATCGCCATTTCAAGACCAGCCGCACCTTGCTCAGCCGTACGCACTTTGTAGCCCTGACGCTGTAGCACGCTCGACACATAGGCCCGCAGATCCGGATTATCATCTACCACCAAAACCTGCGACCCTTCAAAGGAAGCTCTTTGTGCCGTTACACCGTCCTCCTCCGGCGGCAAGGCCACAGTTTTATCCGCGATCGCCGACGCCATTTCAATATCCGATAGCTCAACAGCAGCTCGCCCTTTCTCAGCCGAAAGGGCCTGTTCTATCACCTGCTCTGCAGGCAAATGCCCCGCCCCCAGCGGTAGGTCAATCGTAAAGGTTGTCCCCTCTCCGTACACCGACTGCACACTGACCTTGCCCCCGTGAACTTCAGAAAGTTCCTTGACCAGCGATAACCCTAGTCCCGTGCCTTCATAATGGCGATTTGCTGAGCCATCAGCTTGTCGAAACCGCTCAAATAGATGAGGCAGTTGATCTGCCCGGATGCCAATGCCAGTATCTTGTACCTGCAGTCTGGCCTTGCCGCCCACTTCTTTTAACCTCACGGTAATGGACTTCCCCGCCGGGGTAAATTTCATCGCATTAGACAGCAAGTTGTAGAGAACTTTATCAAATTTCTCCATATCCAAGTAGACCGGCGAGCACACGTCAATGTCCGTGGTCAGGGCAATTTGCTTACGCTCACAGTAGGTTTGAAAAGCTTCTACGACTTCCGTGATAAAAATGGCCAGATCACACGGCCTAAAAGTCGGCTGCATCTTACCTGCATCGAGTTTTTGTAAGTCGAGGAGTTGGTTGACTAGCCGCAACAATCGCCGTGAGTTGCGCAAGGCAATAACGGATTGATCGGCATCTAGACCTTCACCACGTTCTACAGCCGACTCTAAAGGGCCAATAGTCAAGGTCAGTGGGGTACGGAACTCGTGGGAAATATTTTGAAAAAAGGCATTCTTTTGCTGATCGAGTTCTAAAAGCTGCTCAGCTTGATGGCGACTTTTTTGATACAGGTTCGCTTGGCGAACTGCGATCGCAGCCTGATTCGCAACAGCCTGAGCAAGAGCAATCTCATCTGCTTTCCACTGACGATAACGTTGTTGCTGTTGCAACACAATGCAGCCTGTGATGCTAGCATCTGCTAGCAGCGGTACCGCCAGCAGCGATTTGGCGATGAGCAAGGCCGAGTCAGAAAAATTCACCTTGACCGCATCAACCGCATCCATCACAACGGGCTGCATCGTTGCCTGCAATTGGGCAAAGATCTGATCTTGATCAATAGCGATAGGTGCTTCCGGCAGCGTGGGTGAAGCCACATCTGTGGTTTCGTAGCGGCCTACACATTGCGAGTGATTGTCCGTCCATAGGGATAACGTGCAGCTATCGACATAGAGGGATTGCCCCAGCTTTTGGGTAATCGCAGCAAAAATTTCAGCCGGTTCTAGGCTGGCGTGAAGCGATTGTGTGATGGTATTAATCAAGACCTCACGCTGGGCCAAAGACTGCACCCGCTCATAAGTCCACGTCTGAGAAAGGGCTAACGCGGCCTGATCTGCCAGCGTTGTCAGCAGCTTAATTTCACTGTCTTGCCAAGGCTTTTGTGGTGAGCATTTGTGTAACGCTAATACAGCTAAGACATCTTGCTTACAGGTCAGCGGAATCAGCAAACTGGTATGGATATCTAGCGCTTTATACGCCTGTGCATGAACCGGAGCAGGCGCCGCCTCAGCAACATCTTCCGGCCCCTCTAAATGTTGTGCAAACACAGTCGGCCAAACAGTTTGATCCAACAATGCTAAGGTCTCAGCAGAACGTTGCTCTGCTGGCATCGTGGCGCCTACATAGTGAAAGTCAGGAGAATCTAGTTCGACCTCCGACAAGGGCTTAACAACACCGTAATCCAGCTCAAAAGCTTTACCTAAGGTTTCTACAATGGTCTTCAACATTTCTTGTGAAGACTGTGCACTACGAATAGTATTTGTAATGGCATTCAGCAGCGTTTCTTGGCGCAGCACTCGATTCAGCTCTTGGGTGCGCGCATTCAAGACACTATGGGTATCTACAGCCTGATTCACGACTGCGCGCAAATCATCTTCCTCCCAAGGCTTAGTAACATACTTAAAAACCTTGCCTTCGTTAATAGCTTCCACCAAATCTTCCACATCGGTGTAGCCGGTCAACATGATGCGAATGGAATTGGGATAGCGATCTGCGGTCAGCCGCAAAAGCTCTGTTCCACTCATGCCCGGCATCCGTTGGTCAGAGATAATGACAGCAATATCGCCCTCGTCAGCAAGGTGTGCCAAAGCATCGTGACCACTTTGCGCCTTGATCACCTTGAAATCTCGGTAGAATGTCCGGTAAAGAAGGTCTAGATTGTCAGGCTCATCATCCACCACCAAGATTGTGTGCTTGGCGGCCTTCTTTGTCCGACTGCGCTCTCTAACTGCCATGCATCAATCTCTCGTGTAGGCCGAAGCTATGCAACGTCTTACATAAAGTTCCCACCCCCTTGAGAGTTTTTACTATGTCACAGGCTAATGCCGAGCGAGCGAGCCCTCAGCCCGCTCAGCCATCTACAAGCTTGAGCTATCAGCCACAAATCTGTCGCGTTCGCGCTGCACGGCCTCAGGATCTCGCTGAAATTGTCAGTGTTTTAATCACCAGTTTTTATGCGCTCACACCAACTGTCCCATGGTTAAACCATTGGCTTTATTGGGTTTTGCGCATTGGCATTCAAGAAGATATTAAAACTCGTCTCAAGCTGCCTGCTAGCCAGTACACCTGCCTAGTCGCTACGCAGCATCCAACTGAGCAGGCTCAATCTAGCGTGGTTGTGGGCACGGCTGAAATTTCTCAACGCCCTTGCGAGGTGTGGCAGTGGTTTCCACCGAATCGGGCCTACCTTTCTAATTTGGCTATTGCACCGGCCCACCGCCGTCAAGGAGCAGCGCAACAACTCCTGTCTGCTTGTGAAAATATTGCCTTAGATTGGGGCTTTGACCATATTTACCTACATGTCATGTCAGATAATGCAGCGGCCCAAGCGCTTTATCACCGAGCGGGCTACCGATGCTGTGAAGTGAGTAATCCGATAGTGTCTAGCCTAGGTTGGCGGCCCCAGCGTCTTCTGCTAGTCAAGCAAATTTCAAGGGAGCCGATCCCATCGCTGACCGGTTAAAACGTTTTGGGGCTCTAGAGCTCGCGAAAATTTTCGCCTCACGAAGAGAGCGGATTGGCAAGCAAGACAGTTCATCGGTCGAAATATTCACGAAAAATATTCACGACAATATTCACGACAATATTCACGACAATATTCACAAAAATGTAATGTGGCGGTACGCGGATGTCCCCTTAACAAACGGCATAGAAACAAGCGCCATCAGACGAGCGCCATAAAATTAGGGATGATTTAGCCATGACATCCGGATAATGACGTGTTTTTTTGTAGGCTTTATGTAGGTTGTATAAAGTGAAGCGCGCCACAGCATAAAGAATGAATAAAAACTATTCGTGCTTAGGGAGTACTTAGATAATCCGTATCACATTGGGAGTAGTCGCCTATTGCTATCGTCAGATACGTTAAGTGAATGTCCCAAGATATGGATCTTCAGCCTGCTTTTGCAGCAAGTGCTTCGCTGGCCAGCTATCCTCATAGGGTATGTTCTGCTAAGGCAGCTTCGCCTTTACAGAATTGCGCCTCAATGGCTACCATGCCAGCAGCGACTGCGCAGACCTCCTCTTTATCCATGCCTCCCTCTAAGACAGGGGATTGGACATTTTTTGGCGCATCCGTGAATCAAAATTTGCAAGTTGACGACGTGGTGGAAAAGATAGAAAGTGGCCAGCTTTGGGTGGTCAATAGTCGTCGCCGCAATGGTTTGATTGTGGTGCGTGAGTTTCACGCTGAGTTTGCAGGCCCTGGCGCAGCGGTCGGCGGTGACCTAGATCATGACCTTGTTAAGGTCATTCCTATCGGCAATCTTTCGCTGTTGGAACCTGACTCTCACGAGGCCCACCAGAATGCGATTAAAATTCGACTGCAGTGGATTCGGCTAACTCAAAATTTTACCGATCAGCCTAGTCCGACTGATCGGGCTCGGATGATTTTAGAGCAGTTTAAGACTTATTTTGATCAGACCACTGTAGATTTAGTGCCAGATGAGGCGTTTGCCCTCCTCGTCGGTGTGCTACCCCAGACGATTCATCGGGTTCGTTCGGGGTTTGCTTGGTAGTTTTGCGGTCTTTTCGCTATGCGCTGACCAATGCCGACTGCAGTAGACCGGTGAATAGGGCTAAGCCGTCGGTGTTATTTAAGGCCGCATCGGCGGCACGTTCGGGATGGGGCATCATGCCAAGGACGTTGCCTGCGCGGTTGCAGATGCCAGCAATATTGTGAAGTGAGCCATTGGGATTGGCGATGGCGGTGGGATTTCCACTGGCATCGCAGTAGCGAAACAGCACTTGGTTGTGATCTTCTAGGGCCTTGAGGGTGTCGGGCTCGGCGTAGTAGCAGCCTTCTCCGTGGGCAATCGGCAGGGTGATGAGCTGGCCTTGTTGGTAGCCTTGTGTCCAAGGTAGGGTGGTGCGCTCGACAGTCATAGGAACGCGATCGCACACAAAGTGCAAGTCTCGATTACGCACCAGTGCTCCCGGCAGCAAACCCATTTCAGTTAACACCTGAAAGCCATTGCAAATACCCATGACGAGCTTGCCTTGCTGGGCATGTTCTGCAGTCGCTTGCATCGCGGGAGAAAATTGAGCGATCGCCCCACACCTTAGATAGTCTCCATAGCTAAATCCGCCTGGGACAACCACCACATCGATATCGCTCAGGTCGCTCTCCTCATGCCAGATCATGCGGGTAGGCTGATGCAAAATGTCGCGGAGGATGTAAGCGATATCGCGATCGCAATTCGCCCCCGGAAAAACAATCACACCAAAATTCATCGCCCTTGCTCCTGAAACTGTGGATTAAAACTGTGGATTAATACCGTAGGTTAAAACCAACGTGGGTTGATACAAATGTGGATTGAAACAGCAAACATCTGTGCTGCAATCTACGCTGC
>JAAUPS010000430.1 GCA_012033015.1 Phormidesmis sp. RL_2_1 | reverse complement strand
TTCTGTTTCAGCGCTAGACTGTCTCGGTTATCCCCTGTCAGCCAATCAGGTGTCGATTTGCGTAGTGCAGCTGATGCTAGTCAAGCTGGTACGGCAAGCTCAGTCAGTCCGCAGTGGTCCCCCCGCTGCCGCGCTATTTCTAAGTCGTGCTGTAAAGGGTACCAAGCTCAAAGATGAAGCAATCACGCTCCTGAGCAAATCGAACATTCCTATTCTCAAGACTGTGATTCATCAAAAGCAATGCGTAGCAGACACCTTCGGTCAACAGGCAACCGTCTGGGATTTATCTGGAAGGGCTGCATCAGAGTCAGCTAAAGAGTTTGATAAGCTCTTTCAAGAACTAATGGAGATTAAGTAAGGTATGAGCCGTAGACCTAGACAGTCGTTGGAGTCATCGTTAGCAAACGAGTTTATATTCGGTTCTGAAACCAGACCGGAAGAGAACCTTTCAAATGAAATAAGCCGTCTCAAAGGTGAGCTAAAAGTACTGAAGTCCCAGTCCAGTCAATCTTCGATGCTTCTTCCAGTCGATAAGATTGTGCCTCTTCGGTTGCCGGACGGAATGAAGCAACCCAGGAAGTACTTTGAACCCTCTGCAATGGCTCGGCTGAAAGATTCCATTGCCAAGCATGGTGTTTGCGAGCCAATCTTAACAAGGCCATCTAGTGATGGCATGTTTGAGATCGTCTCTGGGGAAAGACGATGGCGGAGTGCTTCTGAACTAGGGCACGTTGAAATTCCTGGTGTGGCTAAACAAATGAGCGATGGCGAGGCATTAGAAATTGCGCTCATTGCTCATCTGCTTAGTGAGAACATATCTGCTATTGAAGAAACGGATAGTCTCATAGGGCTAATCAGTCTACGCACTAAGTTAGATCCTGCAGAGGTTCCATCGCTACTAACAAAAGTTCGCAATGCTCAGTCCAGAAAAACTGATTATTCTGGAATAATCAGCGTCGATATTTTGAACGATGTTGAGTTAATTCTGAATGAATTCGGAATTTCTTTGGCAAGCTTTGTTTCTAACCGATTGCCCTTGCTTGGACTTCCGGAGTTCATTTTAGAGAAAGTCCGCGATGGCAAAGTCGATCCGTCTAAAGCGGTTTTGGTATCTCGCATTCAGTATGATATGCAGCCTAAATTAATTAATGAGCTAGCAGAGCAGCCCCTAACAAAAAGTCAACTGAGGCAGCGAATCGCCGAAATAAAGTCCATAGGAAAAGATGCTTTCCCAGAGCAGAACCCTTCCGTTTCAGAAAGCTCTACCCAGCCGACGTTTGACAGCATTCAAGAGCTATACACGAAGGTAAGCCGAAAAATTCGGAAGAAAGACGTGACGATCAATCGGAAGATGCAGATTCGGATTAATCGAATGCAAATGGCCTTGCAGGAGATACTAGCAGAGCTGGATTCGTAGCAGATTCAAGCTTATCTAAAATTTTAATTTCACTATGTCTGATCAAATTGCCTAGCGTATTGCTGAACGATTTGATCTTCGGAAGCCAGTGAGTATGCCAAGATGCTGCAACTCAACTATAAACGTTATGTAACCATGCCAAACCAGCCCTCTCTTATTCTTCCTGATAGCTACGAAGAGTTTCTGACCGATTTAAAGGAGCGGATTCGCATAGCGCAGGTGAAAGCAGCTTTAGCGGTTAATCAAGAGCTGATTCTACTGTATTGGCAGATTGGTACAAAGATTCTAGGAAAGCAGAATGAAAAAGGTTGGGGTAGTCAAGTTATTCCAAAACTGTCCAAAGACCTACGACGGGAGTTTCCAGGAATAAAAGGGCTCTCTGCTCGAAACCTTAGCTACATGAGGAAATTTGCTGAGGCTTGGCCCAATGAGCAAATTTTGCAGCAAGCTGCTGCAAAAATTCCCTGGTTCCACAATTGTGTACTGTTAGAGAAGGTCAAAGACGCTGATGTCCGTCAGTGGTATATCCATAAGACCATCGAACATGGTTGGAGCCGAAATGTACTGTTGATGCAGATCGAGACCGATCTACATCAACGACAGGGCGGAGCTGTTACTAACTTTGAACGGACGCTGCCACAGCCGCAGTCGGACTTGGCACAGCAAATGCTGAAAGACCCATATTCGTTTGAGTTTTTGACTATTTCGGAGGAAGCAGCAGAGCGTGAATTAGAGCGTGGTCTAGTTGAGCGCATCCGAGACTTTCTGCTGGAACTAGGTACTGGATTTGCCTTTGTTGGTAGTCAGTACTACATGAACATCGGCGGAGAGGACTTTTATTTAGACCTCCTCTTTTATCATTTGGAACTGCGCTGCTTTGTCATCATTGATTTGAAGATGGGTGACTTTAAGGCAGAGTATTCGGGCAAAATGAACCTGTATGTTTCAGCGGTAGACGACATGCTGCGTAAGGAGCATGATAATCCGACTATCGGTATGGTGCTCTGTAAGTCAAAAAACAAAACCATTGCTGAATATGCTTTGCGTAATGTCAGTACACCAATTGCTGTTTCGACTCACAAGCTACCCAAAAAACTGCAAGACAAATTGCCGACACCAGAGCAGTTGCAATTGGAGATGGAAGCTGCCATAGAAGCTATAGAAGCGCAATCACAGAAAGCCTCTGCTAATAGAGAAGAAGACGTGACGGAATAGAGTTAGGTACTTTGCTGCCCTTGTTTCCTATCATGTCCCTCGCTGTCTGGCGATCACACAGCAGATAACTAGGAACGCTTTGAGTCTCCCTACACACTTCGTAGGTGCTGATCGCGTCCCCAGCAGAGAGAATATATGAGATCGCCGTTGTGCTTTGATGCATTGGAGAAAGCTCACCGGGAGGTGATTTCTCTAACTGTACGAAAGTTCAAGTTGAATTCTCTCCCACCACGCTCATAGAGGCTGGCTGTGCGATCGCGCCTATTTATTTCTCAATCTGGGGCAGTATCATCTCGATGACGCACGTCAGCCACCGCCGCTGCACTACGATTTAGCAATCCAGCCACCACTAGAAACCAGGGCTATTTCATTCTAAAGATGCGCTTGAGCGTGCCTAATCCAAACTGGCAGCACCGCTGGGCTTGAGCCATGTTGACAAATGCATTGTCGCGATAGATGTTGAGGGCAAAATTACGAGCTACG
>JAAUPS010000429.1 GCA_012033015.1 Phormidesmis sp. RL_2_1 | reverse complement strand
CCAAGCGACGCAGGGTCTCACCGCTGTCTTGGTGAGCTTTCCTTAGCGCCGCCAAGCGACGCAGGGTCTCACCGCTGCTCGTCAAGGCTTATAGCGATTACTATTGCCCTAACTCACTCGACAGAAGCTATAGAATTGCACCCTGCGAACTTAGCGAACTTGTGGCTCTTTGGCTTCAACCCGCTAGCTTTTGCTCTACCCCGAAGCCAACTAGGGCTAGCTCGCTCAGCGGTTGACCGTCAGGGGCTTTCATATAGTTAAAAATGCGGCGAATCCGCAGGTTGGGATTGATCAGCGTGATCGAATCGACAGAGACAATTTGGGTGTAGCGGGTGGTCATCAACAGTTCACAGGTACGGCTGTTAAAGCGAAAGTGAGCGATGATCGGGCGATCTTCTTCGTAGGCGCGATCTCTGAGGTAATCGCCTTCTAGCAAATACTCGTGTTCGGCGGGTTGATCACTGGGGACAAAGGCCAAATTCACCGATTGATCGACAACTTCACCTTTTTCAGAAACAGTGTGAAAAACCAGATGAAAGCCAGGGCAGGTCTGGATACGGCTGCTGTCGGCGCTGTAGTGGTTGTCGGCTAGCACTTTGGCTTTTTGTTCAGCAGATAGGGGGGAAACACCAAAATTGGTGTGCGATCGCTCCACCGCAGATTTGCTTAAGTAGTGATAGGTGCGCTCTGAGTTCCAAGTGCCGACACAGCTATCAAAAAACTTATAAAAAATATCTAGAGCTGACATAAAAGCAAAATTGTCCTGATCGAATCGTCTCAAAAGTATGACTTACTGTCACTAGCTTACATAACGTTAGCTTACATATAGCGTGTGCCGGACGTTCGGTGCACTATAGCGTTGCTCACTTGGCTAGAGTACAGATATTTTGGTGAAACCTTTACAGAACAACGGGCCAAGTGAGTAGCCTGTAGCCGTTGGCGTAGCCTCGCCGTCGGCGTTATGCATCCGGTACAGGCTATATTGTGGGCACTATCCTAAATCAAGCGCTTAAGAACCAGCACTTAGACAAAGTAACAATCCGTTATACAACCCCAGACTATTCGCTGCAATCCATCACCACAAAGACATTCAGGCTCATCACAAAAATCAGTCGATTGTTATAAAAATGCAGTATTTCTGAGTATTTCAAAGTATTCAAGGCTTGTCATATCGTGTCTCTCAGCGCCCTTTGCCATGATCAAACGTGAAGCCAAAGCAGCCAAAAAAACGCACTGAATCATTAGCGATCAGTGCGCAACTGCTTATCTAGTTTGACTTAAAGGACATCAAAAGCTGACTACGCATTCTTAAGCAAATGCTTAACCAGATTGTCTTTCACCATCATTTGTCGCATAACTTCCACGACATACTCCTGCGCTTGCTCCAGACTAAGCCCTCTGACCTGATCTTTTACGATCTGCAACTTAAATTGTTGCTCCAGACTGAGGCTGCCGGGCATTGTATCTTTGCCTGATTTACTCATAACAGTCGCTCCTCTAAAAGGTTAGAAAGATCTTGATAAGGTTAATCAAGACCCCTTGAATCAGAATGATCGAACCAAATCCCAAGTTAAAAGGGATTAAGCTCTACAGTTAGGAATTCCACCCACTTTAGCTAGCTCGACAAACCGCCATGGCGGCAGCAACGCTAAATAGTGAAATAGTGGAGCCTTAACTTTAGCGCATATTAACGCCGAATTGTAAATATGTTTAGTAGCAAGTGTTACGTAAATTATTTTTGAGATTCCGCTCAACTGCCGCAAACGCCCTAAAAGCACCCTATATCAATGCCTTTGAAGATTTTTCTAAAGATCGCCCCATCTTTCAAATCAACCAAAGTTCAGTAAATTCACCTGGAAAATAATCATTAAGGGCATTTTCATAATTGTTATTTTCGGTGGGTACGTATTTGGCTCAATTCAGGAATCGTTTGATTCGCCATGGTCGCAACAGTGATCAGGAGCGATACCTCTATCCCGCCTTATTTGAGCGCTATAGTATTGGGAGATTTCAACGCTTTCAGTATCAAAAGTGTCTTAACTGATAGCACTCAATTAACAGACCAAGGAAAAAGGTACATTGGCATCATGAATGTAATGGAGTTTTTTCAGCAAAGTGCTGGACAATGGCAGTCTCAGCGCACGACACATCACCTACCGTTTCGTCGAGCCGAGCTAGGTGGATCAAATATTGTGGTAGAAGCGCTACCGGCTAATGATGAAAAGGTCATTGCTATTTGTGAAATGCATGAGATTGATCCTGCCACAGCAGTAGGCGGCGCATACGTACGGTGGGATGGTGAAATGGCTTGGGACAAAGAAGGCGAAAACCATAAGGGTGAGACCGTCTTTGCACTCGTGCCAGACGTAGATAATCCGCAAACGGGTAACTTGCTCAGAGAGCGCGGCTACGCAGAAATCGTCCCTGTGATTGGTCGCTATGAAATGGACTCAGAAGACGGGCTGATACTGACCACTGATTATGAGACCATGAGTTCAGTAGAGCGCTTTTGGTTCCCCAATCCTGATCTACGAATTCGCACGAGCGTAGTCAAACGATTCGGTGGCCTTAGCACCGCTTCCTTTTGTGCAGAGTCACGGGTAGAGACCGTACCTACCAGCGAAAAAGATGAAAAGGCAGCAAGGGAGGCTTTCGAAGTGGGCTCCCGATATTCCTCGTTTGGTTGGTAAACTGCACATATTAAGCTGCACATATATTTAAGCTGCACATATAGCGTATGCCGGATGCATAACGCCGATGGCGAGGCTACGCCAACCGGTACACGCACGTCGCTTGGCCCGCTGTCACGTCATGGTTTCAGCCAGCATGTTGTACCTCAGCCAAGCGGCCAAAGCTATCATTCAATCGATATTCAAGAAACAAATTCAATAAACGGCAATACAATAAGCCCCCTGCAAATCTGTCTGAAGACAACTGCAGAGGGCTTATTAGCTTATTGTTGCTTGCTCAAATGAGAAGCGCTAGTAAGGCGTAACCGAGAACTACGCGTTGATGGAAGGCGCAGTGAGAGCCACAGGAGCAGCCTCACCAGCAGCCAAGTCAAGCGGGAAGTTGTGAGCATTACGCTCGTGCATCACTTCCATACCCAAGTTGGCACG
>JAAUPS010000208.1 GCA_012033015.1 Phormidesmis sp. RL_2_1 | reverse complement strand
GCGCGGGTGAATACGGGCTTGTGGCGACGTAAGACAAATTGGAAAGAGATCACCGTAACGCTTACTGCACTCAACAGTACGAATAGCAGCGTCGGATCCCAAGTACCTGCAAAGTCTAAAAAGCCCAGTACCCGCTGCCGGTCGATCATCTGCGAGAGGCCAAGCCCTAATCCAAAGATCATGCCGGAGATGACGGCAAGACCCTGTTGTTTGGTAAGTATTTGTTTCATGATTGCAGTTATCCAATTAGCAAAACGTGACGAGTGATAAATACGGTGATGAAGCCGGTGGCTAAAAACGTCAGTACCGCTGCCAAAGAGCGAATCGAGAGCCTGCCTAATCCGCAGACACCGTGACCACTGGTACAACCATTTCCTAATCGAGTGCCTACGCCTACAAAAAAACCACCCATAACCATAGCCCAGGGTGATAGGGCAGAAATAGGAGTAGGCTGAGCGGCGACAACGCTTTCGTAAAGCCATCCACCGATCAAAAGACCCACGATGAAAAGTCTTTTCCATGGGCTATCAGTTCCAAACCCAATCGCTCCGCTGACAATACCGCTAATGCCTGCTATTCGACCGTTGAATAACAGCAGCAGCGTTGCACTCGCGCCGATGAGTGAGCCACCTACCAGAGCAGTTATGAGATTGAAATCGGCCATTTTTATCTCTCCTATTTAAAAAAAAACGAACACTATAGAAAACTATCGGCTAGAGACTTTATCAGTGCAGGCATCTAGTATGTGTTGAAGAATGATATGGGCATCGAAGTCGAACCCTAGCGCTCGGCCTTTTGCCTTTGCTGCCTCGACAGTGCTGCCTTGGTAAGCTATTTCATAAAAGAGAGAGAGCAGGATTGCCCGTAAGGAGCTTTTGCAATAGAGTAACAGCGGTTTAGGAAGGCCATGCACCTGCTGAACCGCTGCGTCAATAACTAACGGTGTTAGCTCAGAGTATGTTATGGGTAGATGGGTGTAAGACAAGCCCAACGACTCTACCTGCTGGTGATCGGCAGCGGTAGCCCCAGACTCGGTGTAAGGGCGTAGGTTTATGACTGAGCGAAACCCTTGCGAGACTAATTGCTCGAACTGGCTAGAGTCGAGCTGCCCTGCAACACTGATGCGATCGCTAACGCTCCGAACCAAAGGACTCAAAACCTTTCCTCCTTACCTCTAAATCATTATATAACTATATAGTAGTATTTTGTCAATATTCAATATCATTGACACGCCGCTAACTTTTGACTGAGGATTTACTCTTTAACTGCTCGATGAAGCGGCCACTAGCTCTTTGATTTGTTTATTTTGCTCGTTGAGCTGAATAGAAAGCGTTTCGCAGACAATTTCACAAAGCTGGAAAAAGGATTGGTTTGAGATTTTATAGTAGGCCGCAACACCGCGCGACTCCCGCGAAACAATGCCAGCTTGGGCCAGTAGCTTTAAATGCTTTGATACGTTTGCCTGCCCAAGTCCTGTTTCCTCAATAATTTCAGTGACGTTGTGAGGCCCCGATTTTAGAACACAGACAATCTGTAAGCGACTAGGTTCAGACAGAACCTTGAAGAAGTTGGCAACCAGTTCTAAAGACTCTAGTGAAAGCTGAGCTACTTTTGAATCTGTCGATTTAGAGATAGTGCGCTTACTTTTTGAGGTAGCTTTTCGTGGCATGGGTTACCTTTTGCAGGAAGATACGTTAGATTCCTCTATGAGAACTATATTACCATAGAGGAATCTAAGATTACAGTAGTAGGGTAGCAACTGCTATAACTGCGTACACTCTATTCGGACTGGTGACTGCGGTAGCCCGTAACGAGTCGGCTCCCATCTTTGAACACATGGACTTCTATTTGGTCGCTAGCCCAGGTTATTCGATCTGCCAATGCTGGATTAAACACATACACTCGTTGATTGCGAGAGGATACAGGTGAAGTCGGTTCGTGAATCGCTAAAGAGTCAACGTAAGGCCCATCAATTAAAATATCGAGCTGATCTAACAGAGCCTGAGAATTCGTAGGGGCGGACTCTTTTTGCAGCTCTTCCAGAGTAAAGCCACTAAAAGACATAACGTTCAGTCCGTGGGCTTTGAGCTGGCGAGCAACCTTTGCTAAGGCTGTGGCCTGCCAAAAGGGTTCGCCTCCAGAGAAGGTTATGCCTTCATTCTCGGGTTCATGGAGAACCCACTTTACCAGTTCATCGACAGAGAGTATCTGGTTTTCTTCAAAAGACCATGACGCTGGATTAAAGCAACTTGGACATTCTCTTAAGCAGCCTTGTAACCAGACGACGGCGCGACGGCCAGGGCCGTTCACCTCTGATCGGTGAATATACCCCATAATATTCAGATGATTAGGCGGGATGTTGGTAAGTTTTTCTAGTGCCTGTTCAGCTTTCATAATGACATTCCTCTTACATCGATCAATTCAAAATGGCTGTTCACCTCTATCCCCTAACAAAGCGCCGCTGGTCAAAATAACAACAGGTCGATTGAGCTGCGCTCTCGCACAGGTAATAATATCTGCTAAGTTCAGGGGAAGCGTAGGTTCTCCGCTGCCACTGAGTGTGACGACATCAACAGTCGCCGGATCGATGCGTTTTAGCGATCGCTGAATATGCTCAGTGCTGACAAACACCTGACGTTGGGTAGTTTGGCACTGAATATTGCCTAGCTGACAGTACACACAGTTAAAAGGACAGGTAGAGATTGGGCCAATCCGGATCGATGCCGAGCGATCGCCCATACCGCCATGAGATTACGGGGCCGTACACAGGTTCAAAATCGCAACCAGGCGTCATAATTGGTTGACGGCAGTTACGGTGTTCTGTCTTCATAGCTTGGGTATTCCTGTTATAGCGTTTTCCATTCTTCTACTAGAGATGGTGGCACCAGTATTTCTACAGGTTCAGATTGAGTTGTGGGTAAGCTGAGCTTTAGGGGCAGGGTCGGTTGCAGCTCGGAGATAATCGGCGCTAAATCGTACTGGCAACGTTGGGTTCAGGCGAGGTTGCATCAGTAAAAATTCTTGCTGAGGCGTCATCCGCTGTGAGTACATTTCCAAGGGAGTTGGTCAAGGCCAGTGGCTGAGATCGGTCGATGCTAGCAACACCTGGAAAGGCGACTAACCGCAAAAAAGCATGGGACTCTTGCCTTGGCGAATGCGTTTGAAGGCAATGGTCTGCCAGCTATTGCCATGTTGGTCTTGTAGCGTTTGGCGAGACTGATAAACGACTTGTCCAGGAGCTTCTTCTAACTGTCGAATAGCGGCTGTCGCAGGCAAAGCTGGGATACTTTCTACACTGACTAAGCAGAGAATTAAGACAGTTCCACAAACCATGAGCCGAACAACAAGCTGGCGTACGGTTTGCCACATGATAGATACTTGCTTATTCATGTTCTTTCCTTTACACTGGCTTACTCGGTGAGGGCTGATTGAATAGTCTCTTGGACATTATCTGGAATAAAAAACGGCATACATCCCGCGCAAATCGCCTACGTTAAAGTCGAAGGCTAGATCTTGTGAGTAGTTGTCTTTTACAAACTGAGGTCGATTGTCTTTTTGTCCATGGCAAGCGAGACAGCTCGCTTCGACGCTAATACGACGGTAGTAGCGAGTCCCGGATTGATTGTCTAGCATTTCGCGATCCCAAAAACCCATAAGCTCGGGCGTTTGTTCAAACTTGGCCAAGGCCATTTTAGAGTGGAGGTTATCTGGCTGATGTGCTGGATTTCTGTACTTGCTCGCAATCTGTTTTACCTGCCAGCCGTTCTCTTTACTGAGCTGTCGAGCCTGCATTCCAACTGGTTTGCAAACTTCTTTCATCGTGTCCAGCGTTGGCGGTTCTGTAGTGCCTTCCAAAGTGGAGGCTAAACCTGAGCGTAGGGCGTCTAGGTTTTCAATTGCTCCAACGGCCTTAGCGAGTTGCTCAGCCGGAATAGTTGAATTTGGCTGGGCGTAGGAGGTTGCGGGCCAGCCCACAGTCATGAGTAGCACTATCGCAATCCCCATCAAGGGTTGAAATAGCTTTGTCAGTAGCTTTCTTACCGATAGATTGAACATGATGAGACTTCTTTCTGAAAGAGATAAAACAACAGCAACTTGGCGCAAGTTGAACAAAAATCTTGATCGATCACTCGATAGTACCGATAGAGTCCTACGCGGCGGCAGGCAACAACACCCGATCGTTTGAGGATCTTCAAAATCGCCCGCCTCTATCCATGAGTTGTATTAACAGCGGTTTTCTCTTGGGATACTGCGGCCCTATCGGACAACGTCACTGATAAGGGTTCGGATAAAGACTTCAGCATTTTTAGCCCGAACAACGTTCTGAGCCCTAGTTTCTCAAACCATGGCAGGCCAACACCCGTGCGCATTTTGGCCATAAAATACTCTTCAAAGGCTGCTTTTACCCATACAACCCATGGCCCTCTGACGGCATAGGAACGTTTTCGCTTGCCTGTTTTAGGATCGGGTAGCACTGGTGCGGCAATGTAGGCAATGCCGGTCTCGCCAAATTCTGCGAAGCAAAGCGCCTCCAGCGTGGGGACTTTCAGCGAATCTTGGATCGCCCCTAGCTCTACCGCAATATTATGGGCCACAGCCGTTGCCATTACCTCAGCCATCTGTCCACTTTTGGGCAGTCCAATCGGCACCTGCGTTTTATCAGGCTGGGCTAGTTTTGCGCTGACGCCCGCTGCATAAATTTCAGGAAAGTCAGGATGGCGCTGGGTCGGCAAAATCGGAATAAATCCTTTTTCGTCACTTAATCCGGGCACTTCTCTGATAAAGCCCGCTCCCCGAAAGGACGGTAAAATCATGGAATATTTGAACGGATAGGTTTGTCCATCACTCAAATGCACCGCCTGCTTGTCAACGGCGGTAATAGCGGCATTTTCAACAACGGTAATATCTTTTTCCTGCATTAACTCAGCCGTGAGTCTGCGGGCATGTTTCACGTTAGAGACGCCCAAATGACCTGCATAGGGTTCGGGTGTAAGGTAGGTAATAGAAACCTGATCGCGCAGTCCCTTGCGTCGCAGTTCATGATCAGCCATGAGCGCAAATTCGTAGGCAGGGCCAAAGCAACCTGCGCCCGGCGCAGCACCAATTACAATCGGGCCAGGATTGTTAAGAAAGTCTACCCAGGCTTGGCGAGCGGTGAGGGCATGGTCTGGCGTACAAATAGATTGGGTGTAGCCACCGTGCGGGCCAAGCCCAGGGACGAGATCTAAGGCAAGAGACGCGCCAGTGGCAATCACTAAATAGTCATATTCAATTTCGGTGTCAGTTCTAGGGTTACCTTCAATGTGCTCTCCCGAAGCGGCTTCTCTTGAAATTCTCAGACATCGCGTTTTGGGATCGAGCTTGACCACTTTACCGGGTATCCAGTTAAGGTGATGACGCTTTGCCAGCCGTGCTAAGTCTAATTGAACATGCGACAGCGGTTTAAAATTAAGCGCTACTTGAACCAATCCGGGGATGAAGGTAAAATTCGGTTCGCTAGAGATCAGCGTGACCGTATGCGCTTGCGGTAGTAGGTGGCGCAGCTCGTAGGCTGCCGGGAGTCCGGCTAGCCCTGCACCAATAACAACAACATTTGACATGGGAATCATTACATCTCCTTTCCATAGTTTAAAGTTCAGCTAACAAGGTATAAATTTTGAAGGCTTGCAAACTGAAATATTCGTATTCCCTTGGAAAACTGAAGCATCTGCCTCAGTCGCAAGAACAAGTTGAGAATGTGCTTTGAAGCATCCAATCGTTCTAACTCAACAATTTGAAGAAAGCATGAGGGAGTACTGTCAGTGCTCACAAATCTGCAAGTTTTTACAGCGCAAGAATCGTAGCCGTCAGTATTTCTTCAGCGTATTTGAGCGCTTCTTTTTATAATACTACTCAATAGCTATATAGCAATAAATTAAAATATTAGTTGCAGGATGTACATAAACAGCCCGTAGAAACAGATACAATCAGGCTCTGACCAGGCAATATGCAGACTGCTTGTGCCCTCGGATACGGCTAATAAGCTCTCATAGAGAAAAATCTATGAAATATTGATATCGAGAGATTTCTTCAAGACTGCACCAATTAATTACTACATAGTTATACAATCAAATTAGCTTAAAGGTTTGTGATGTTTCGATTTTCTTCGATACCAGTCGTACACACAATTCCTGCATAATTAGGAGCTACAAAAATGTATCACTTTAGTAAGGTTGTAGATGCTTCATTTGAAGAGGCGATCGCCCAAGTAACAGAGTCGCTAAAACAAGAGGGACTTGGCATCTTAACCGAAATTGACGTTCAAGCTGCTTTCAAAAAGAAGCTTGGCAAAGACTTTCGTCGCTACAAGATTCTAGGGGCCTGCCATCCAGGGATTGCCTACAGCATGATTCAAGTGGATGACAAAGCCGGAGCGCTGTATCCCTGCAATGTTGTTGTACAAGAATATGAGGATGGCCGAGTTGAAATCTCAGCAGTCGATCCGCTGATGATGTTCTTGATGGTGCATAGCCCTGAGGCAAAAGCGATCGCGCTCAAAGCCAGCGAAAAAATGCAGGCCGTTATTGAGCGGTTACCGGCTGCCCTACCTATGGCTGTGGCTGCTTAGTTGTTTTCATTTTCACAATTCCATCTAAACCTTTGGAGGGTTAAATTTATGTCTAGCAATGTTGGTACTGTAGACCGTTTTCTTCGCATTATTGCCGGGAGTGTGCTTCTGTACTTAGGTTCGTTCGTCTATGCCGGTTCTAGTGTGGGCCTCGCCCTAGATGTGGTGGGTGCCATTGCCCTTCTCACTGGCATTATCGGCTTTTGCGGACTATATAAACTGTTGGGAATCAATACTCGCCCAACAGATTCCCTTTCATAATCAATACGCTGGGCTGGTATCTCTTCACCAGCTCTAGCCGACACTAAGGAGGCTTTATGACAATAGATCAAGCACTTTCACCCGATAGTCTCTCGCCTGATGTGCCGTCACTCTCTAGACGTCAACTGCTCAACTTTTTAACTGGCGCGGCTGTCGCTGCTACCGCAGGCGGCGCACTCTATCCGGCAGGTAAATTTTTTGTTCCTCCCAAAGAGGTGTCAAAAGGGGGTGGAATTTTAGCTAAAGATAGATTAGGCAATCCGATTCCGGCCAGTCAGATTTTGGCGGAGCCACCTGGCTCGCGCGCCCTAGTTGCTGGACTGGCTGGAGAACCCACTTACATGACTGTGAATGAAGACGGTACTCTAAGCGATAGAGGAATTGTTGATAACTGCACGCATTTGGGCTGCACCTTTCCCTGGAATCCTAGAGACCAACAGTTTCAATGTCCCTGTCACGGGTCTCTCTACGACCCAAAGGGAAGTGTCGTTAGAGGGCCAGCTCCTTTACCCCTCAAGATTGTTCATGTCACGGTAAGAGAGGATGCTATTTGGCTCTATCCCTGGACTGAAACAGATCCAAGAACAAATCAGAAACCTTGGTGGGTTTAAGCCAAAACGCCAACAAGTGAAACAGCGACATAAGCTTGTCACCTCTTTGCCACGCTAGGCATCGGCATCGATGGCATTTAACCTCAACGGGTTCAACTTTAACCACTCCATTCTTGATAGTCAGGGTCGCCCGATTCGCACCTGGGCTGAACTGATCAGTCGTGCCACCTAGGGCATTCAATCAATGCATTCTGTGAATGCTCACAATTTCCCGCTGTTGCTGTCTAGCGGTGGGGTAACCCCTGTCGCCTTAAGCCTTCCGGCTGCTCTACCGACTCCTATGGCAAGCTAATCGCTTTTTGTCAGCGGCTGCCTAACAACAGATCAGGCAGCCGCGCTTCTTATTAAATCTTTGTTGATCCAAATTTCGGGCGGCATGGTCAGTTGGGAAAAAGCAGAGTTGCCTATTCAAAAAAACAAGTCTTCTCAATAATCGTTAATACCGCAATAGTTAAGGAGAAAACACCCTATGTGGAAGGTGTTAGGTTTCATTCAAAAACATCTGGTTTGGTCAGTGCCGGTATGTATGGTAGCAGGCATTATGGTTGGCGCGTTAGTTGACCCCGCTGCGCTCAAGGCGCTGATTATTCCACTCACCTTTTTGATGGTGTATCCGATGATGATTAACCTGCAAGTACAGGAGGTATTCTCAGGGGGCGACTACAAGGTGCAGCTTGTTACGCAGCTAATGAACTTTGGCATTGTTCCCTTTTTTGCCTTTGGCATGGGAAAAGTGTTTTTTGCCGATCAGCCTCTAGTTTCACTGGGCTTACTGCTGGCTTCATTGCTACCGACTAGCGGCATGACCATTTCCTGGACAGGCTTTGCCAGAGGAAATATCAGCGCTGCCGTTAAGATGACGGTTATTGGCCTCATTTTAGGGTCTGTGGCAACACCTTTTTATGCGAAGTGGCTAATGGGCGCAGTGGTCGAAATTCCTTTAGCCAGCATCTTCAGGCAAATTGTCATTATTGTATTTCTGCCGATGCTGCTAGGGTTCGTCACTCGCGTATCGCTAATCAGAGTTGTCGGTGAGCGTCAATATCACCGGAACCTGAAGAGAAAGTTTCCGGCCTTTTCAACGTTAGGCGTTCTAGGCATTGTGTTTGTGGCGATGGCGCTAAAGGCTAAAGACATTATTGCCAACCCGATGGTGCTGCTGTCGTTTCTGTTGCCGCTGGCCATTTTGTATGCAGTGAATTTTTTGTTAAGTACGATTATTGGCAAGCTGTTCTTTAATCGAGGGGATGCGATCGCTCTCGTTTACGGCACGGTGATGCGAAATCTTTCTATTGCGCTGGCGATCGCCATGACCGCCTTTGGCAATGAACAAGGCTCCGAAATTGCCTTAATCATCGCCATGGCCTACATTATTCAAGTGCAAGCTGCTGCCTGGTATGTGCGCTTTACAGGTAGGATCTTTGGCCCCGTTCTAGAGGTAAACCCCTCACTGACACACTCTGCCTCGCATTAGAACAACTTGTTCAAGCTATTCTCCAACCGGTTGTGCGCTAGAGAAGTGTGGCCATTCTTGTCTAGACCACCGATCTCTATGAAAAGATAGTGCAGCTCAGAGAGCTAGATTGGCTAGTAGACCTTGGGTTTGGCACGAATCGCTACCTATCCCACATTTTATTCAGGCACTACCTAAAGGACTACTTATAGCGGTATGCGTCAGAAAAAATAATCCAGATATAGTCCGAAACCACTCATCTCGATGAGCTAGGGGTATAAGCTCAGCTCATAGGTTTCACGAGTTTTCGGGCTTTCACACACTTTTTTGCGGTCTCTTTTATTTCACACCAGCTCTTTTATGACTAAAGGTAGAGAAGGACTCTCTCTAATTATAGATATTATGAATAGGATGTATTCAGAGCGAATTTTGAAGCAATGGAATACCCAAGACGGAGTGGCGCTACTGAAGCAAGTTTGGCAGACAGCT
>JAAUPS010000207.1 GCA_012033015.1 Phormidesmis sp. RL_2_1 | reverse complement strand
ACTCCGCTGATGCACCGATCGAAACGCGAAGCGCGGTGAATGCTGGGTGGCGATCTGGTCGCGATTAGGCGGCAGTTCAGTTCAGTTGACGGCGGATCTTGAACGGGTCGCTGCGGCAAAGATTGACAACTGCGTGGTAGTGGGAACGGTACTCCCATGGTTATCCGACAGGCGAGAACCAAAACTGACTGGCGAAGCCCTGTTTCGGGCAAGGCTAAGCGAGCAAGCAAGTGACTGGCGACGACTGCGAGACGAAGGCGCACTTTGTATTGCGGGCGACTTTAACCAGGATCTACTCTCTGCGGGACACTATTACGGTTCTAAAAACGGTAGGGCTGCTCTCCAGGAAGTACTGTCGTCATGCGACTTAGATTGTCTGACCAGTGGCGAGGACGACCCACTCGCAGATGCATCAGGACTGGCAAACATCGACCATATTTGTGTCCATCAAATGCTGCCGTTGAGTTCGCCTCGAAGCTCAGCTTGGCCTCCGATAGGCCAGTTAAAGGGACTCACAGATCACTATTGCATCTACACAGAGATTCAGTAGCCCCCCTGAGCGCCAGCGGTTGTCTTGTACAATATTAAATCTGCTGACACCGCAAAAAACAACTGTTATTTTGACAGTACGAAGTGGGCTTAATCTGCATCTTGGCCTGATTGAAGCGAACGTGACACTAGGGGTAATTAGGATTTAAAAAACTTTGGTACGTAAGGGTTTCAGCCTCCAAGAAAATCTAAGAGAAGATTCGGACGTAGATAGTTAGAGGTAGCTTCTTGTCAAAATACCTAGAACAGTGGAATCACAACAGCCACTTCCACAACTATCTGTTGCGATTTATGCCTTCAGGTACTCATGCCGTATTAGACGTAGGATGCGGTTTGGGTTCATTCGCTCGAAAGCTAGCTCAGAGAGCGGTTGTCGTAGATGCTATCGATGCTGACCGTACTATTGTCACTGAGGCAGAACGCCATAATGGAATGGCTAATATCCACTACGCCCGTGTTGACTTCCTTGACTCAAACATGCCGCAAGCATCCTATCACACTCAGGCAAATCAGTGACACAGCAGATGATGTGATACCTGGCTACTTACTCAAAAGGCATCTATTCTGGCGGTACTCTTTAGTGTGGTGCAAACATTAGTACTTGTTCATAGTCTCATGATCTATACCTTTTGGGACTGTTAAAAAGCGTGTCTCGAATGATGTCTCAGAATTGCGTTCTTAAAAGCTTTTAGGGATTCTGAGATGTGACTGATAGACTCCTTTAACCACATATCGCCGCATTGATCGAGCGTTAGCATCCGCCGGAATGAAAGCTACATACAGAGGATATCAGAGTGAACCCACTCAGATAGTAGAGCGGGACTAATCCAACGATTCCACAGAAAATCATTTTCGGCAGAGAGAGGCTTGCATAGCGCGTAAATCCAGTGAGAGTTATTGCGTAGATTAAAAGAGGAAATCCGAGGATTAATCCTATAGAGTCACTGTATCCGTAATACAGAGCGTTAGTCGCGATGACTACAAGTACCAATGCAAGTAGTGTTAAGCCGATACTAAAGAGTGTTGCAGGGATTTCCTTAACGGGCTTCCACCAAAAGACCCAAAAGAGACCAAGAGCCATCAGCACAGCGCTGGTGCTGTAGCCATGAATAGCATAGATGGAGAGCTAGGAAAGCGCATACTTATGATCGTTAACGGTTTATTCCCATTTGGGTTTTATTTTACAATGGATGGATCGTTGAAATTTTGGCACGGTTCAAAAAAGGCCGATTTTAAGGTAGCACTCACAGCACAAAGTAGACCATCATTGATGATGATCTAGCTAGCTGAATCGGTGGATCGCTTAGGATGAGTAGCGTTGAAGGATCGGTGAGTGTGAGGGGCGCCAGTTGAGATCGTGGCCGCCCCCGCCGGAAGTTTCGCTCCCGAACACGTCATGGGAGCGGAATTAGAAACATCAGCTAAAATCAAAAGGAGTTGGCGAATCCGCTCAACTTAAATCCGCTCAACTTAGTCGTTACGCTGCTTCAGCTATTGGTGAAAACATAACCATAAAGCTGGCTATCACGGCGAAGCGGTAAGTTAGCGTCAGGTTATCGGTATTTGTTACTTTGCATCATTAGAGTTGAGAGTGGTGAACAATGAGCAAGAATGATAAACATAGGCAATTTTTTTCTGATGACAAGTCAGATAGTGATCGGATCGTTGTTGAAGTCCCTGCTGTTCCAGAGTCTCTGAATTTCGTTTAGCAGCATTGTGCTAATAGATTCGAGTTGGGGACTACGGGTTTGGAATTCGGGTTTTAGGGTGATGCGATCGCAGTCCCCAACGACCGTCTCCCTCCCAACCTCCTGCATAAACTCATCTGTCAGCCGAACTTGCAGACCATTCTCCTCTCCTTCCCACCGTGCAAACAATCGTCTCTATAGCCGCATTTTCTATGGCCGCTATATCTCTTCAAATATATTCGATGTTTGCTACTGCGTCGGTATTTGTAGGCACGTTGAACGGCCCTGACGATCAAAAATCGTCAACCCATCGCAAGATTGTGATAGTTCTGCAAGAAGTTGACAGCTTAGCAGCTAGAGTTTGCCTACGCTAAAAGCGTCAAAACTTTGGAGACAACTGCAATGAAACTCGTTATTTTTGGAGCCACCGGAACTGTCGGCCAACAGGTTGTAAAACAGGCACTAGCACAAGGGCATCGCGTTACGGCCTTTGCCCGCACGCCTGCTAAGCTCGACATTCAGCATTCCAACTTGACTCTATTTCAAGGAGACGTCATGAATCTCTCATCAGTAGAGCAAGCGATTCACGAACAAGATGCTGTTGTCTGTGTTCTCGGCTCTGGAAAAAGCCTCAATAGTACTGTCCGCTCAGAAGGGACTCAGCAAATTATCAAAGCAATGGAGCAAACCGGCGTCAGGCGGCTCATATGCCAATCAACCTTGGGGGTCGGTGATAGCTGGGGCAATCTGGACTTTTACTGGAAATACGTGATGTTTGGCTTCATCTTGCGCAAGGTCTTTGCCGATCATCAACTGCAAGAACGCTATGTAAAGCAGAGCCCTCTAGATTGGACCATTGTGCGTCCTAGCGCATTTATCGATGGTCCCCGTACAGGCTCGTATCGACATGGCTTTCCGGGCGATGACAAAACTTCAATGCTTAAAATCGCCAGAGCTGATGTCGCAGACTTTCTGTTGAAACAGCTAACAACAGATATGTATTTAGGTAAGACGCCAAGCTTGTCTTACTAGCACTTTTCGTTTTTAGCCTAATACCGATTCGACAGTGAAATAAACACCTGATCTCGCTTCAATCACTCAGATTCAATCACTCAGATTCAATCACTCAGATTCAATCACTCAGATTCAATCACTCAGATTCAACAACTCACAGGAGACCTTGCCATGATCGCTCAACACTTTCGACTCTCTCTCATCTACTTTGCAATCATTAGCAGTGCGCTTAGCGCCGGTATTTTCTTCGCTTTCTCGACTTTCGTCATGCAAGCACTCGCCCTACAGCCTTCTGCTTCAGGCATTGCCACCATGCAGTCAATCAATATTACGGTGTTTAACCCATGGTTCTACTCGGCTTTCTTTGGTCCGGCGATCGCCTGTGTCGTGCTAGCAATCGCTGCGCTGCGAAATTGGGAACAGCCAGGAGCTGTCTATTGGCTTGTGGGAAGCCTACTGTATTTAATCGGAACAATCGGTGTTACAGGATTAGGCAACGTCCCGCTCAATGATGCCTTAGCTATCATGCAGCCTACCAGCACAGAAGGTGCTCAGCTATGGAGTCGATATCTCACAGATTGGACGCTTTGGAACCATGTTCGCACCGCAGCAGCCTTTTTAGCAGCAGCGATGTTTACGTTCTCGCTTCCATAGCTAAGCATGGTTGAGACCCATATAATCTCTTTCACGCAGGGCCGTACAGTCTGTCTTTTTGCGCCGCTGCGACGGCTATTATTAACGACACCCCGTACAGCCCTAGCGAAACCGGACGCTGCAAGTACAGGGGCACTGACAAAATCAAGCTTGCTGCAATGAGCAAGTAAGCAGAGACACTACCGAAGAAAAACCAATCGCCACCGCAAAAGAATAAGGCGACGACCCCAATGTGAAAAAGATGAATGACAACAAACGATAGGTGCTGTTGCCAACCCTGCCCAGGCCGGTGGTACCAACGCTTTGCGGCGCTAGTGGCATTAGTCAGTACGCCTCCTGAGATATCAAACCCAAAGAGAGTGATTAACCCGAGTTGACAAGCTCTCCAGGCAATAGGCAGGGTGAGTGCGTAGGTAGGGGCTGCGATCGCAGCCAACACAGAAGGTACCAATTGCAGCGCTATTTCAGCCGAAGTTGCCCCCGGCCCAATAAACCGATCTAACCCGCCCAAAACAGGCGTTAATGATTGATGTATCGGTAGGTTGCTCTCTGCGACGCGAGTCTTACCTCAGCTTGACCTTATTAACCCCTGTCCTACATGGACAGGGATTTTTCTTTACTATGGAAAGCAAATGATTGATTGGATCGATTGAGATGTTTATTATTCCAGATGCCAATGGCGGGACGACCCTGGCAGAATTTCATCAGGATGAGTTCATCGATTTTCCAGTATGGGTGCTATCGCAGTGCGGTATCAGCGCTCCTCCTTTTACCACCCACGTCATCTGGCCAGACAGACCGCAGCTTAATGGCTTAGACCAAGCATCCTGGGAAAATTGGTTTCGTAGGGTTATCTGCTTTCGCCATACTTGCTCGCGCATTCAGCGAGAAGGCAGTTCGTATGCGGTGGAACAAAAGAATAGATTGTCTTCTGTTCCACTGCTCTACAACGGCCACACAGGGTTCGATCTGTCAGATCCCGAGTATGCAGAGAGTGTTCTAGATTGGTATCAGAAGCTAGCTGTCCGACTACTGAAACCAGCCGATATCCCTTTAGTGGACACCGTTCCGTCAGTCATCGACAGCCCGGTAGAATTATGGCAGGGAGATGAATCGGTAAAAAAGGAACTTGGCCATTTGTGGCTTTGCTATCAAACCTCGCCTTATTGTCGGGTTCACCATGCTTCAGACTTACACAGGCTGCTAGTTAGAGACGATGCAGCTTCTGAGCGCGTGAATGCTGCTTTGAGAGGAGCCATAGGCAGAAAGAATACAGTCTTGATGTTCAATTTTGTCAACTATCCTGACAGCGTCGCAGCCGTTTTTGGCCCATCTATTGTGATTGGTCTGAGCCGAGACCAACCGTTTTCACTCGATATCGTTGAAGAGCAGATACGGATGGCTACGCAGAGATTTGGGGAGGTTGCTTGCTAGCTTCAGTGAACTCATATGCAGACAGGTTAGAAATTTACCCGACATTCCGCCCTGTCAACCGTCACAATCAGAATATAGCTTTGTGACGAGGTGAATGGCCATAAAGGATTGAAAGACCCACCGTAGCGTCGGCGTTTGGGTCGGTTTTCTCAAGCAAGATTTTGCGTTAGTTTTTTAATCCTCTAGGCTATTAATGCTCAGCGGAACGAGCTGATTGTTATCTGTCATTGCCAGCCACATCTCTTCATAAGGCTCAATTAGCTGACCTGTAAGTGCGCACTGCTCCTGTTGCCTTGCTTCTGCGGCCATCACTGTTCTGATATTTTCTTTGGTGATCTGTCCGGAATTACTGTCTGCATTTACGTAGTCCCACAGTACATCACGCATAAGTGACTGATAGCCGCTACTACCTGCACGTTCTTTTAGCTTTTCGATGAGCGATCGCTCTAGTCGAATGCTAGTGACTTGCATTTCAGTTGTAGATGGCTGAGTTCTAGTCGGCATAGAGATATTTTTTAGTTTATTTGAGAAAAACATGGACATTTCTATACTACATGTGTAGCATGTAAACGTGCACTACCGAGCGCAATCTGGTCGAAGTTGCTTCAGCGCACAGCTTTATCGTTATTATTCGCAACTATCTAAAGCCATGATGCGTACCACTAAAGCCATAAAACGATCTGAAAAGCAGCATACGCCACAGCCTTGTTCTATTCAGGCTGCCTCTAACCAAGCTGTCTCTAACCAAGCTGTCTCTAACCAAGCTGTCTCTATTTTGTATAAAAGTTTGTATAAAAGGCTATCAGGCAGAGGATTTAGGTTTATTGGCGTGTGGCTCGTGCTACCGAATGGCGCTGAAAATAGCCTCAGTACTAAGAGCCGAGCCTATCAGAATTGTCTAGAACCCATCAACATACGAAGCGGAAAGCGCAGGTGCTTAGCTGCCATGCCTTCCTGAAGCCGAACATGCAAGGCTTCAACCCCCGCTTCCTACAACCAGGGAAGCGGGGGTTTTGTTTTGATAATGCGATCACAGAACATTTATCCAAAGGTAAGTTTTCGCCATGTCACACGTATTGTATGCGACTCGGCCCGTTATTCTGTTTTCTCAAAATTATCTGCCGATGGCAGAAATCAATCTCAAGCGGGCGGCTGTTCTGTTAGTGACAGATCGCGCAGTCCCTCTAAGTTTGATGGAGAGTGGAGATGAGAAGGTGTGGCAGATGCGATCGCCCCATCGAATTCTCAACATTCCCAAACACATCCGGCTAACCGTCGGCGGTAGCGACCGTATTTGGAAAGTACCGCCTGTGAATCGGCGAGAGGTGTTGAGACGCGATCGCCATACCTGTCAATACTGCGGCAGTCAAAAACAGCTAACCCTAGATCATGTGATTCCGCGTGCTCAAGGTGGACAGCATACCTGGGACAACGTTGTTGCTGCCTGCTCTCCTTGCAATACCAAAAAAGGAGCCTGTACGCCGCTGCAATCTGAGATGGCGCTTCAGCGAAAGCCCAAAGCGCCAATGAATCCGGTGGTTGCCTTTGCAGAACAGTTTTGGAAAGAACGTAAAACGTAATAACCGTGTCGCCTTCGGCGCGAGAACACCTCAAAGAACATAAAAGCGAAGGAAGTGTCAATTGTGTTGAAGCTGAACTATACCGACTGTGGACTTTTTCTGGAGCAGGTGGATGCGTCTTTGGTTGCGTTGGCGAAGCCTTCCCTATGGGAATTCGCCACCCAACGCGTCATGCTGGCCGTCTATACTGGCGAGCCGCTGCACATGGAACCGGGCCGAGCTGCATTCTTAGTCTCTGCAAATGCCCCTGAAGTGAAAAAGCTTCAGAGCATACTACAAGCTGATACGACGCAGACCGTAACGGTAGCATCCGTTGAAGATGGCTTTGTTGAAGTGAGCCTAAAGGGTACCTGGATCGCTAAAAGCATCAATGCTGAGGCTGGAACGCTGATAGCAGCACTGTCTGATGAAAGCGAGAAGCTAGTTTGTCAACTATGGCAGCTAACTCAGTGTCAAAGCGTGTTTGTAGCTTAATCTATACAGGCAAATCAACTGCTTCTAACGCATTGAAACTCGCCCGTATATGCCCTTCGCTCACTTATTCTTTCAACACTCACAAAAAACTTTTCCAAAGCCCCTTGACATTCTCTTAAACCTCTATGTAGTATAAACGTAATTCAAAACATGCTACAGTCAGAAGTATGAGTGAGTCGTTCAAACGGCTTGTCCATTACTCTCGAACCTTGACAGCCAAATACTTGTCTTTTGTGGGGGTGTAGCTCAGCTTGGTGAGAGCGCCTGTTTGAAGCACAGGAGGTCATCCGTTCAAATCGGATCTGGGGGGCTTGGTACAACAATGTACCAACAATGTGCCAACAATGTGCCAAATGATGGGGTATAGCTGAGTGGAAAAGCAGTCCGCTGTTAACGGAAAGATCGTAGGTAACGCCTACGGCGACGCTTCGCGAACGATTCCTACTACCCCAGCCACTGCCGAGTGGACGAATTAGCAAGTCGCCTGACTCTGAATCAGGAGATTGTAGGTGCGAATCCTGCCTCGGCATCCACAACCCCCTGTGGTGTCAATGGGAACACGTCACGCTTTGATCGTGAAGAGTCTAGGTAACTCCTGCGGAGACGCCCCGCGAACGAGACCTAGTGGGGGAATTTCGACGCCCACCGGGGGCACCAAGGGTCGTTAGCTCAATGGCTAGAGTACCTGCCTTTTAAGCAGAGGGATCAGGGTTCGAGTCCTTGGCGACCCACCAGCTCATACGGGTTGTTAGCTCAGTGGTAAAGCAGCCGCCTCTTAAGCGGAAGACCGTGAGTTCGACTCTCACACAACCCATTTGCAAAAACATTATTCGTTCGAGGAGGTCATTATTGTGAAACTTGCAGAAGCTTTAATTTTACGAGCAGATTGTCAGAAGAAGATTGCGCAGTTGCGACAGCGGTTAAGTCGCAGTGTGCGAGTGCAAGAAGGAGAACAGCCACCTGAGAACCCTCAGAGCTTGTTGAGTGAGTTAGAGGGCGCAATCGCTGAACTCACAACTCTAATCCAGCGCATCAACAAAACAAATTCAAGCACCGCTCTAAACGGCGGAACCTTATCTGATGCCCTTGCACAGCGTGACACTTTAGGCATAAAGCGCAGCGCTATAGACGGCGTAATTCAAAACGCTGCTATCGTGACTAATCGCTACAGCCAGTCAGAGGTGAAGTTTGTCAGTACGGTAGACATTGCCGCTTTGCAGCGTCAGCTTGATGGCATTTCGCAAGAGCTTCGTTACTACCACGTGTTGATCTGTTGAGTTTGGTGAGGGTGGGTTCGGGGACTATGTTGTTTTTCTTGTGCTGGTGTAGGTCATTCGCTCTCAATATAAAGTCCTGTAGCTCAGTGGTCAGAGTATCTCTCTTACAAAGAGAAAGTCGTGAGTTCGATTCTCACCAGGACTACCACAAGCCTCTATAGCTCAATGGACTCTATAGCTCAATGGCCTCTATAGCTCAATGGCCTCTATAGCTCTCCTATCACTTCTCTCTGACTCCACCACATACGTTGGCCGAATCCGAAGTGGACGAGGAGCTGGTCTGTGAAACCAGTGTTAGCGGGTTCGAGCCCCGTCGGTCAACCCAAATGGAAGGTGCCGCTGATTGGGCTAAAAGATGTAAGAGACGATAACGTCGCTGCGGGCGGGAGCCAGCGGTTGGGAATGGCCAGTCCATTTAACATCAAGGTTGAGTCCCTGACGCTGCGGAATTTTACTCAGTCAGAGGTGGCTAGGCTGTACGGACAGCACACGGCTGAAACGGGTCAGGTGTTTTCCCCAGAAGCCTTGCAATTAATTGGCCTTCAACTTGACCCAGGGACAGCCCTGGTTGGTCAATGCTCTCGTTAGGCAAATGGTAGAGGTGCTGGTGCCTGATCCGTCAGTCGCCCTGACGTTTGAGCCTGTGGAACAGGCTAAGGAAATTCTGATTCAACGGCAAGACACTCACCTTGACAGTCTGGCAGAGCGATTGCGAGAGCCCAGGGTGAGAGCTATCATTGAACCGATGCTAG
>JAAUPS010000428.1 GCA_012033015.1 Phormidesmis sp. RL_2_1 | reverse complement strand
CACCCACTAAAACTCACAGAGCCACTCAACCGCTCTATCAAGGGTTGAGTGCTAGATGCCTAGGCTACAACCACCCCTTACGCGGCACGTGCGATCGCAATATCACCAAATCATACCCCAAAGCATATTGGGCAATAGCTGCAATCCAGTTATCGCGAATCATCACCTCTACCTCAATTGGACAGTTCGCCACTGGCAATTGGGCCACGAGCATTTGCATTTGCGTTTCCATCTGCGCCCGATAGCTCTGGGATGAAAAAGGGCTGCACACATGCAACAGCGTCACCTTTCCTTGATTGGCTGCGGCCAGTACCTGGGCTAGCCGCAGCACTCGAATCGTCAGCGGCGAAGGATTTTCAATCGGCAGCAAAATACTTTGAAACTGGGTGGGCGATTCTATCAAGCGGGCCACCACCACCGGACAGTGGGCCGACCACAACACCGCATCGTGCACACTGTTGATCGAAGACATATTCAGCAGGGGTGTCTTCAGCAGAGGCGTCTTGAGTAAAGCCGCCTCCAACCTCAGTTTGCGGCCCATGCCTAAGACGATCAAATTGGCACTTTTCTCCCGGCTGAGGTGGCAAATAGCCTGAGGCACACCGTACTCAATTCTCATGACGGCCTCTAGCGGTACGTCAAAAGCCCCGTTAATGGCCTTGGCCGCTTCTAGGCGTCGATGGCTATGGGCGATCGCCCGAGCAAGCTGCGGCGAATCCATCTGTGGTGGTGCGATCGCCACCGCTAGCGCCACCACCTGACCACGCTCATATTGAGCAATCATGGCCGCTAGCTCCAACAGCCGAAATTCTGTTTTAGGGTTATAAACCGGCACCACCACCGTATAGACATCTTTTGGAGCCTCAGCGCCTTCTGCCGGAACCGGAAGCCAGCTCAGCGGAGAAATATCGTCTGCGGTTTCATTCATCACAATACGACGAGCCGTGCGAGCCGTGACCAGCGGCCCCAGAATCGCCGTCACTAACATCAGCAAAATCACACTGTTAAAGACCTGGGCATCGATAATATCTGCCTGGTAACCGACCAAGGCCGCTGCCAAGGTCGCCGCCACCTGAGGAATCGACAGTGACCACATCGTCCAAGTTTGGGGCCAGCTATAGCCAAACAACACTTTGGTGCCCAGTGATGCCAGCAGCTTAGAGCCTAGCAGCGCTGCGACAATCAACAACGGCAACTGAATAAACTGCAACAAACTGCCCAAGGCTTCTAGATTTAGCAGCAAACCCATATCAATAAAAAACATGGGAATGAAAAGAACGCTGCCCAAAAATTCGGTTTTCTCTTTTACCGGGCCATCGCCAATCACGCTGTTGATGGCCAAACCTGCCAAAAAGGCCCCAATAATACTCTCTACCCCAATCAGTTGAGCGCCCACCGCCGCCAAAAAAACCGACAGCATCACAAACAAAAACTGGTTGCCTTCATCCTTACCCGTGGCCCGAAAAAAAGCAATGGCCAGCCGCTTTAGGCCAAATAGGACAGCCGCCGAGTACAAGGTCAGTGACCCCAGCAAAACCGCCAGCTTAACCGTTGTAAAATCGCCCTTACTAATTCCTAAGCATATGGCCAGTACCACCAGCGCCGCCGTATCGGTAACAATGGTCGCCCCCACTGTGATGGTCACCGCCTCATCGCCCACCACCCCCAGCCTTTGCACAATGGGATAGGCCAGCAGCGTATGGGAGGCCAGCAACGACCCGATCAGCACAGCCGCCAGCCAGCCAAAACCAAAGAACAGGCCCAAAAGCACGCCGCTCATAAACGGAATGATAAAGGTAAGCGTGCCAAAAATCAGAGAGCGGTTCCGAGTCTTTTGAAAAAGCGCCAAATCAATTTCCAAACCCGCGACAAACATCAGATAGATTTTGCCAATTTCGGATAGGAGCTTCATGGTCTCCGAGGCAGGATCGAGCCAACCAAGGACACTGCTACCAAACACCACCCCTGCTGCGAGCAGACCGACCAGTCCGGGGAGCCTGAGACGCTCAAAAATAGGTGGGATAATCAGCGCGATCGCCAGCAGCAGCACAAAAGTGGCAATCGGCGATTGCAGCGTGTCTGCAACCGGCTCCACTAAAACAAACGACATCAGCAAGCTCTCCATAGGTAGCGCAACCGTCTTGGCTTAACCCCAAAGCCGATTTTTGCAGCCGACCCAATCGGCTGCAAAAATCGGCTGAGAAAGTTTTGAATACGCATTTGAACTTGAGTCAGTATAGCTAGCGCTCGGGTCTATTCAAACAAGCGCTCAGTCCAATCTCAGCCCTTTTTTGAAAGCAATCGCCAGGGCAATCTCACAAGCAATCCCAAAATAAATCCCAAAATAAATCCCAAAATAAATCCCAAAAGCAAGGCGTGATCTAGATCACGCTTAAATTAGGATCTGCCGTCACACTCGCTAAATCGGCAGGCGACAAATTAGGGTTAATGACCTCCCCATCACGAAACCAAATCACCCGATTGGTGAGCCGAGCCACCTCGGGTTCATGGGTCACCATGACGACAGTGATTCCCCCTTGGTTGAGCTGCGAAAAAATATTGATGACATCCTGAGTCGTGTGGGTATCGAGTGCGCCTGTAGGTTCGTCAGCCAAAATCAGCAGGGGCTGGTTGACAATCGCTCGGGCGATGGCCACGCGCTGCTGCTGCCCGCCGGAGAGCTGATGGGGTTTGTTATTAATCCGATTGCCTAGCCCCACTTGTTCTAGCGCCGCTGCTGCGCGTTGTTTGCGCTCAGTACTAGGCACCCCCGCATAGGTCATCGGCTGCTCTACATTTTCTAAAGCGCTCAGGTGTGAAAGTAAATGAAACTGTTGAAAAACAAAGCCAATTTTACGATTGCGAATGTGGGCTAACTCATCTTCAGGGAGTTGCGCCACGTTTTGCCCGTCAAATAAGTATTCACCACGGGTGGGTTGATCGAGGCAGCCCACCATGTTCATCGCAGTAGACTTACCTGAGCCCGAAGGCCCCATGATGGAACAATATTCACCGTGCTCGATGATCATATCGACATTCCACAGGGCGCGCACTTCGGTGTTGCCTGTGCCGTAGAGTTTGGAGATTTGGCGGAATTGGATGGAGGGGAGGCGATGGGGAGGACAAAAAA
>JAAUPS010000206.1 GCA_012033015.1 Phormidesmis sp. RL_2_1 | reverse complement strand
AACCTAATCTATCTGTCAGTCTGTTATTTATCTGTCAGTCTGTTATTTATCTGTCAGTATTAACTGCACTCGGTGGGCATGAGTCAATGCTAAGGTTTTACCGCTGACTGATTCCAACAGCGTAACCACATCTTGAGGCTTGAGCAGGGTGCCGTCATTGCGGCAACTGCCAACATAGCGGAGCATAGTTTGGGTTTTGTCGTCTGCTCGGTCGTGGGTAAACCGGTTGAAGCTGGTGCCTACCACCGTCGGTTCATGTGCTGAGGTCGCAGAATCTACAAGAGACAGGTTAAGGAGTCGCGATCGCAAATTGACCTGTTTGACTTTTCCAGACTTTGTTGTCTGCTGCTGCATAATTTGCTCAGATGCCATGACCTGCTGAATCACAGCGTCCCAATCGATAGCGGCTTCTGGCGCTTCTGGGGCCTCTGGCGCTTCTGGGGTCTCTGAAGCTTCTGGAGCTTCTGGAGCCTCTGGATGCACCTGATGAATCACCAGCAAATACTCTGCTTGATCGAGACATTTGGTCGCTGATGGCAGTTGTAACGAGATTTCGCTCGTCTCGTAGATTGGAATTTCGTCGGGTAGTTGTGCCTGCAACCGGGCTTGAAAGGCATCGGGGGCCACTACTTCTGTCAGTTCAAAATCAATGATTTCGCCTGTGCTCGTCATCCCAAGTGGCAGGGCGTTAGCAGGAGAAATGCGAGGGCCGGGGTGGTAACCACCGCTAAAGGCAATGGGTAAAGCGGCCCGTCGAATTGCTCTGTCCATCAACCGGGCAAAGTCCAAATGGCCAATGAGGGCCATATTCCCGAGCTTGCCAACCTTGATACGGAGACGCTGGGCTCGGGTTTGGTTAGGTTTGAAATGGCCGTCAAATTGTGGGATCGCCGGGGGCGGTACCACAATATTGTGGCCAAAGTCGGGGCCGCAAATACCGCAGTGAGAGCAGCCTTCAAAAGAACAGTCCGGTACGGTAGCAGCTTCAAGGGCGCGCTTGAGATCAGCTTGTAACCACTGCTTTTCGATCCCAGTATCAATGTGATCCCAGGGTAGAGGGCGATCTAGTACGGCTGCCATGACCTCGTCTACGCTTTTGCCCTCATTGTCTGGCGTGGCAATGTTTTCATCTAAATTCCACTCACCCCTTTCGACTTGGCGGTATTTCCAGTCTAGTCCAGCATCGGCGATGGCTTGTGTCCAAGCGCCGAAGGCTTGCTCCAAGCTCTCCCACCAAGCGTCCATGCCCGCACCGAGTTCCCAAGCTCGACGGACAACGGCGGCAAGCCTGCGATCGCCCCTGCCGAGAAAATCTTCCATGGCCGAAATTCGCACATCGGTAAAGTTGGCTTTTACACCTCGAATTTGGCTCAGCTCATCTTTTAACAAATTTTGCTTGCGCTTGAATTCTTCTGTAGAGACCGAATGCCACTGAAAGGGTGTATGGGGCTTAGGTGTGAGGTTAGAAATGGTGAGATTAAACTTCAGTGCCCGCCGACCTTTAATAAAGCACTCACGTCTTAGCCAGCGTACGGTTTCAGCAATCCCAAGTACGTCCACATCCGTTTCGCCGGGTAGCCCAATCATAAAATACAGCTTTACCCGTTCCCATCCTTGCTCGTAAGCCGTTTTGACACCGCGTAGGAGTTCCTCGTTGGTGAGCCCTTTATTGATGATGTCTCGCATCCGTTGTGTGCCCGCTTCAGGTGCAAAAGTCAGTCCTGTTTGGCGCAGGCCACCAACAATGTGAGCAATATTTTCATCAAATCTATCAACCCGTTGGCTGGGCAACGATAGGTTGATATTGTCGTTTTTAAGTCGGTTCTTAATTTCGACGCCGACGGCAGGCAGTGCTAAGTAGTCTGAGCAACTGAGCGACAGCAATGAAAATTCGTTGTAGCCTGTTTCGCGCATTCCTCGCTCAATGGTGTCAATCACGGTATCCGGTGGCACATCTCGGGCAGGGCGCGTCAACATTCCCGGCTGGCAAAAGCGGCAACCCCTGGTGCAGCCTCGGCGAATTTCTACCGTCAGGCGATCGTGAACGGTTTCGATATAGGGCACAAGGCCAATCGAATATTCAGGCATGGGCGGTGCCACCCGGCGCAGCACCCGAGCAGGCACGTCTGGGTGGTTAGGATGAACTGATCCATCGGCAGCCATGTCATAAAATCGCGGCACATACACACCGGGCACTTGGGCCAGATCTAGCAGTAGTGCCTCACGGCTGAGCCCAGCGGCTTTGCCTTCTTCTATGACCAGACCAATTTCGGGGAGAAGTTCTTCCCCATCTCCGAGGGCGATAAAGTCAAAGAATTCGGCATAGGGTTCAGGATTAGAGGTCGCCGTGCCACCACCGGCAAAGACAAGCGGCCAACTGCCATCTTCTACGTTCCATGGCCTGGTCGATGATTCGCTGGTGGCCCGTGCTTGCCATGTCAGTGGCACTTGGGCCAAAGAGAGCATTTCTAAGATATTAGTAGCGCCTAGCTCATAGCTGAGGCTAAACCCTAAAATATCAAACTTGCTCAGGTCGCGCTGCGATTCGACAGCAAAAAGCGGTGTGTTGCTCTCTTTGAGCTTTTGGCTCAGATCGGCAGCCGGTAAGTAGGCGCGATCGCATAGCTGTCGAGGCTGAGCATTCAAAATGCTGTACAAAATGATGTGCCCCAAGTTAGAAGCACCCACCTCGTAAATTTCAGGATAGGTGAGTACCCAACGAACATCGGCTGTTGACCATAGCTTATGCACAGCGCCCTGCTCATTTCCCAAATAGCGGGCGGGCTTAGAAATATCGGCGTTGAGCAAATCAGAGACGGCAATGGGCACGGCAAATCTAGTAAGAAATCTTTAGGCTATAACTATATCGCAAACCCTTTGGAGAAGGGATAGGCAAAACAACTTGGCCAATCAGGGCAATAACTATAAAGCGTTTGTCACTTGGCTTGAATGCAGGCTTACTGGCGAAATCCCTACAGGGCAACGGGCCAAGTGCCTCGCGGTATGCGAATACATCTGCAAACCGCTATATAGCGTGTGCCGGATGCATAACGCCGACGGCGAGGCTACGCCAACGGGCACACGCGCGTTGCTTGACCTGTTGTCACATCATGGTTTCAGCCAACATGCTGTACCTCAGCCAAGCGACCAAAGCGATAGTCAATCGCGAAATCGCTAGCCAAAACCGCTCACAAAAAGAGCGCTCCCCTTACTTAAGGGAACGCTTCCTAGTAGATGTCTTTTTATGGGTTTCTTTTCAATCGCCTTGCGCTAGTAACGTTGATGTCTGCTACTTCAGCTTGACGATACTTTAGCTCAGGTTTTCTCTAGCTCAGGTTTTCTCTAGCTCAGGTTTTCTCTAGCTCAGGTTTTGCTAATGAACAGCTAATCAACAGTCTCTCAAGTGCCGCTTAAGCAATGGCTCTGTTATTGTCACTCAGGTATTGGCACTCAGGTATTGGCACTCAGAGAAAAAAGCATTGGAAGGAAAAACATTGAAAGCCCTGTATTGCAAGGCTTGGGTTGAAAGCTGTGCAATTAAGCGGCAATCGCAGTAGGCACTTGATCTACCATCGTAAAAATGCGATCAAGCTGAGTTAGTTCAAAAACTATCCGAATAGCCGGTGGCACAGAACAAACGCTTAACCGCTTTCCTTGGGCCTTTGCTGCATTCAACGCTGACATTAAAGAAACCAAACCCGCATTATCTAATGACTCTACCCTGCTCATGTCCACAATTAGCTCTTTAGCATGGCTGTCACTGACTGCTGAAACAAGCTGTCGCTCGAATCTATAAGCACTTTCGGCATTCAATACACCAGCAGGATAAATTACGGTCACAGAAGGGCTATAAATTTCCATTATCAATCTCTCCTCAATCAGCTCTAACAAGCCGTTAATTTTAGTTTGCGGGAACGTCAATCTACTCTGAATAAATCAATAGCTGAAAACAAATTTATGCATTTCAGACAAACTGTATTTCAGATGAAAACTTTACGACGGTGGTTACTTTTAAGTATTTATTTAATCCGTCACTGAGCCTGTGTTTCAGCGCACATGATGACAAACTTAGCTGCATAAATTCAGTTGACCCAATAGGAGGCAGTATATTTGCCGAATCTTGACTTATGCAGGCGTTTCTTTAAAGTTTTGGGTAAGTGATTTCACTTAACTTTAACCTCCTTGAAAATTCCGTATTCCCTAATACAAAGCTTGCGAATCTACTCACTTCAAGATGATCCGTCTATTCAATTTTCAATTTAGGGTGCTTTACCCATGGGTTACCACGGCTTAAGCATTCTCCACTAGCCTACCCAGCAGGCCGACAATCGCCAAAACATCTACCAGGCTGCCTCATACAAACCTCATACATTAAAGCGTGAGCCTCAGACCAAACTAATGAGCAGACCAATAGTGTGAGCAATATCAGCAATAATCATCTGGATGAAAGCCCGTGAAACCACTATTGCTTCAAGTAGATGTCCCATGGGTTATTTTTGTTCCCTGCTTTTGTTCCTCGTTTAATTGCTTTTATCTGTTCTTTGTATCGATTCCTGACATGTACTTATTTTTAGTCACTTATAAAAGGCACTAGAAATAAGCCGCTAATACGATCACTTAAAACGGATAATGAAGTGTCTGTCTTTAGGCAGAATTCCTTGAGTTTATCTTCAGACTTAACGTGACCAATATTAATTCTATGAATGGATAAAAGAAGCTAATAGAAAACACTTAAGCTAACCGTATCCCACCAAGCCTAATTTTACGAAGTAGACACCTCAGATATAGGCACAATGAGCAGGCTGAGATTTTTCAACTATGATCTGCCAGTAACATATGATCTGTCATGGCATTGATCTGCTCTGCAATGGCATGGGTCTGCAATGGCATGGGTCTGCAAGCATTGTGTGAGGGCATCGTGTGAGGGCATCGTGTGAGTGACCTTTAAGCCCTTACTGATGGGTCAATGTATCCATATGCTCCACCTGCCTGAATCTAGCGCGCATCTAAAGACGGCACCCTAGAGGTTGAGAAGCTGTGGCTATGGGTCTGCCAAAAGCTACTGACAAAGGCGTTAAAGTGTGATTTGTCTGTGTATTGCGATGACTCGCTAGAACTCATCTTGACGCGGATTAGCAATGAGAAAAAGTCGATATCACAGGCAAGCTGGAAAAGATCGAGGGGCCATATTAAGTCTGGGCAGCCTTCTAGGTCGTAGAGCTGTAGGCTAGAGTGCTCAGGGGCGGTAACGGCTGCTGAAATCATCGCTTGGCGAGAATACTGTCCGCACTGCTCTGGGAGTCCTTGAATGAGAAGGGTCGGCCTTGCCCAGCAGAGACAGCGATTGTCCACAATTTGGATGGCCTCGGCGTAGAGCCTTGATGAACCGTGCTCTAGATAAAGTATTTGAGAAGGAACGGCACTCATGATCGAAGACGGCAAGTGTTTATATGTATTTGTTTTGGCTAAGATATATTAAGATTTGTAGAGATTTGGAGTAGGTACATATCCTACCATTCTCTTAGGAAATTTTGGCTATCTCTATAGATTTTGGCTATCCCTATAAATTTAGTCTGACGATAAAATTTGAGAGCTAGTGGCAACGAGAGCTAGTGGCAACGAGAGCTAGTGGCAACGATATTGGCTCAAGATATGGTTTTTAGCTTGTTTGGGGCTGTAAGGCCATACGGTTGCAGGCGTGACAGTTGCAGGCGTGAATGAGTAGCGAATTAGTTAAGGAGTGAACAAAAACGATGCCGACTTCTGTTGGAACGATTGAGAAGACAATTACTTCTACAGTGCGAGAAATCGCACCCCGCTACAGGGTGCTGTTGCACAATGATGACTTTAATGGCATGGAATATGTTGTGGAGTGTTTGGTGCAAACGGTACCAGCGCTCACGGTACCTCAGGCAATTGATATTATGATGCAAGCCCACAATTCAGGAACGGGGCTGGTGATTATCTGTGAGCTGGAACATGCTGAGTTTTACTGTGAGTCGCTGTGCAGCAAAGGGCTGACGAGTACTATTGAGCCTGATGATTAGGGCCGATCACTGAAAACGATCACTGAAAACGATCACTGGAAACCTAATGGAAGCCTGATGGAAGCCTGATGGTGAAAATCAGTTTAGAGTGCAGAGCCTTTGCCCCTAGTCTGTCTCAAAATCTCGTCTCAAAATCCAGTCTCAAAATCCTGTCTCAATGGTCTTTCTCATTAGCGAGCCTTGCGTGTGAGTCCTTTTTTTAAGCAGCGATTAGAACTGTCTCGTGTGGAAACATGGGTGCGATCGCAAGGGCCTTGGCAACGAATATTGGTGTTTTTGGTCGTACTGGCGCTCCCATGGCTGCCGGGTTTTGTTCTACTCTCATGGTTAGGCAATGCCTTTAATATTTCAGGGGCCACCGGCATTCTCTCTCTCGTTCTTTTGTATGCGGGCTTTTTATGGGGCCTGCCCCGGTGGGGGCAACGTATTCACCATTGGCGTAAGCCTTTTCGACACTGCGGTCTGATTTTTCAAGCCCAGACCGTTCGCGACTTAGCCATAGCCCTCGTTATTGGGGTGATGGGTGTTTTTGCCTTATTTGGGCTAGAGACCCTGCTGGGTTGGGCTAGCCCAACCCAGCCAAGCCCTTTGTTATATCGATTTGTTGTCGAAGGTTTGGCGATGGCCTTATCTGTTGGCTTTGCTGAGGAGATGCTGTTTCGCGGATGGGTGCTAGCAGAGCTGGAGAAAAATTACAGCTCTACTCCTTCGCTGATCATGAGTGCTTTATTCTTCGCCGGAACGCACTTTATCAAACCGTGGGCTGAAATTGTGCGGACATTTCCCCAGTTTTTTGGACTTTTGGCACTGGGCTTAGCGCTGGTATGGGCGCGTCGAACGCAAACCCCTACCTTGGGGCGCTCCCCTATCAGGAATTTGCCAGCGCAGGGGGCGACCCGAATAGGCTATCCCATTGGGCTTCATGCCGGACTCATTTGGGGTTACTACATTGTGAATGTAGGCGGACTCAGTCAATACACTGGCCTTGTACCCGAATGGGTAACTGGTATCGATAGCAACCCACTCGCTGGAGCCTTGGGCATTATCCTTTTGGGCTTGATCGCAGCGCAATTTGCCAAAATCGCCCAGCCTAAAGCTTAGTTTCAAGCCCAGCCTTTTATAGCGTTTGTCACTTGGCTTGAATACAGGCTTACTGGCGGAATCCTTACAGGGCAACAGGCCAAGCGACCAAAGCTATAGAAATCGCTGGAAGCCTTGACTAGCAGTAACTAACTCGACTATCAAAGCAAGAATGCATCCTTACTTTATCTTGAACCTAAGCTGCGCCGAGAACTGCTGCTAACAGCGCTTGCTGTGCGTGCATCCTGTTTTCTACTTCGTCCCAAATACGGGACTGGCTCCCTTCCATGACTTCTGCGGTAATTTCTTCACCGCGATGGGCAGGCAAACAGTGCAGCACAATGGCTTTGGCATCGGCTAAGGCCATGGCTGCTGCATTGATTTGATAGGGTTCAAAAATGGGAATGCGTTTGGCGGCGAGATCTTCTTGCCCCATGCTTGCCCAGACATCGGTATACAGGGTGTGGGCCCCTTCAATCGCGGCTTTGGGATCGTCGGTGACGACAACTTGACTGCGACCTTGGGCAAGCTTTTCAGCTTCTTTCACAATTGCGCTTTCAGGTTCATAGCCTTTCGGGGTAGCAATGCGCACATTCATCCCCATCAGCGCACAGCCTAAAATCAAGGAATGGGCCACATTATTGCCGTCTCCTAGATAGGTCATGGTCAGTCCTTCGCAGTGACCAAACTCCTCTTGCACGGTCAGCAAATCAGCCAAAATTTGGCAAGGATGCTCCCGATCCGTGAGCGCATTAATAATAGGAATGGTGCTGTGTTGGGCAAATTCTTCGACTTCGGCTTGCTCATAGGTGCGAATAGCCAGCACATCTAGGTATCGATCGAGCACACGAGCCGTATCGGCAGTAGGTTCGCCGCGACCGATTTGGGTGAGGTTGGCATTGAGGTCTATCACTTGGCCTCCTAGCTTATACATGGCTGCCGAGAAGCTGACACGGGTGCGGGTAGAAGCTTTTTTAAAGACGAGCCCTAATATTTTTTGGGGGCACTGAGGATTGATCTCGCCTGATTTAATGCGGGCAGCGGTGGTGAGCAAATGGCTCATTTCATCGGCTGTCAGATCTGCCATGCTTAGAAGATTTCTGCCTTTGAGTGCCGCCATAGATGGGTTCCTAATGTGTTGTGAAAAGGGCTGAAGAGGGCTGTTACGAGCGTTGACGACACAAGGGGACGATGGGAATGTGCAATGTCTGCTAGTGTGAGTAACTTAGCTCAGATCAAAACGCTAGCAGAAGTTTTGGCAATAGGGAATAGGCTAGCGCATCAACGGTTTCACCGAGAACGCCAATTAGGAGGGTAAATGAGTTTATATTCGCGCTTGATTTTTCCTCGGCTGCTGGATCTGACGATGGCGTCGGCGTCGATGGTCAGCTATCGTCGGGCGTTACTCAGCGACGTAACGGGTGATGTGCTGGAAATTGGCTTTGGGACAGGGCTGAATATGCCGTATTACTCATCGGCGGTGACGTCGCTGACAACGGTGGATCCCAATGAAGGGATGGGTGCGATCGCCCAAAAACGCATTGATGCGAGCCCCATTCCTGTGCAAAGCCAAGTGCTCAGCAGCGAAAATCTACCTTTGCCGGATGCTGGCTTTGACAACATTGTGTGCACTTGGACGCTGTGCAGCATTCCTGATGCTCACCAGGCCCTCAGCGAGGTGTATCGCGTGCTCAAGCCCGGCGGCAAATTTTTCTTTATTGAGCACGGATTAAGTGATGAACCGAGCATTCAAGCTTGGCAAAATAGAATTACCCCAATTCAGCGAATGATTGCCGATGGCTGCCATCTCAATCGCAAAATAGATGTCTTAGTCGCTGAAGTGTTTGACCAAGTCGATGTAAAAAAGTTTTACGCACCTCGCTTGCCCAAAATACAAGGCTATTTCTATCAGGGCATAGCCACCAAAACATGAAAGCCTGAGGAGCCCACCTGCTCCAGCCTTACCTGCAAAGCCTTATCTTCAAAGCCTGATATAGGGCGACAATACATCCCACAAATTAGGCAACTGAGCTTTTACTTGATCTGCTGTGGCAATTGTCATATCTCGATAGTCGAAACCGGGTGCGACGGACTCACCCAACAGGCCATATTCGCCTGATTCAAGCACAGCAGCTTTCCAGTAGCCGCTAGGAACGAGCAGTTGGGGCACCTGTCCACTAGCGATATCGAGCCCTAGTTTGACCCTACGCAAATTGCCTTCCAGATCTACCAGGATGTAGGTGATGGGGGAGCCTGCTTGGAAGTAATGCATGATATCGGACTGATTTTTGTGCAGGTGATCGACAGGGCGATCGTCGGTC
>JAAUPS010000427.1 GCA_012033015.1 Phormidesmis sp. RL_2_1 | reverse complement strand
GGGTGTGTCAATTTTGGGTTGAATGCCGTAGGACAAGTGATCGTAGACGTAGTTGCGGATTTTGAGTGCTTTGCGCAAAAGGTTGGTTTCGGTGCCCACCGCTTCTTTGGCTGCTTGCTGAATGATATCGCTGTCCATGGCCAAATCGTCGTCATCGATGAGGTAACGCTGTTGAAAGTCTGCTGGAAGATCGGGGATAGCCGCTACGTCTTCGGGGGTGAGGGTGTACTTGATGCTGTACATCTCGATGGTGGCTTTCCAACCGACGAGGCCCGCCTGATGAGGGGTGAGTTGATCAAACCTGTAGACGGCGACGCGCTGTCCGTCTTGGATTTCTTCGGTGAAGGGGTGGCCAATGGGTTCGACTTTACGGACTTTTTGACGGGGTGTATCGGTAGGAAAAGCAATGCGCCATTCTACGTTGGTCAGGGTAGGAACGTCGTCTAAGGGGAGGAGTTCTTCGACGTAGGAAAGCTCAACGAGGTAGCCGTTGGAGAGGGTGTAGTGGTTTTCACGATCGTGGTGGATGTGGAGCGGATGGATGAAGGTGCGATCGCGAAAAGTGAGCTGATATGGCGATTCAGCATTGGGATCATCGCGAATATAGGGCTCTTCGTTAGCGTAGGCGACATAGCAAAGGGGGGCGGCTGAATCTGGTTGGGGGTAAAGGGCGATCGCGGTAGGCGCAGCAAAAGGCGTCAGCGCGCTAAAGCGCAGCTCACCCGTAGCGCGATCAAGGCAGTAAACGGTTTGTTCAGTGCGATCGCAGAGCCACAACGCATCCTCAGTCGCCGTAATATTTTCAATTCCCACACCGGGCTGCCGAATTTTCTCCACACATTCGCCACTCTCTCGATCAAAAACATGAATAAAGCCCGACTTTTCGCAAGTGACATAGACCTGAGAGCCCCAAACGGCTACTCCATTCGCCGCATAAGGTAGCCGCGTGAAGGCCGTCAGACCAGCCGGTGTTTGAGCATTTGCCGCATCAACATCTGAATTAGGATCTGAATTAGGTGCAATCAGATCGCCCTCACTGCCTAGCAACCCAAAAAAGACCGTCTCTGCCAGCGTAAACCAAACCGTATTTTGCCAAATGGCCAACCCCGTTGCCCCAATCCATGCCGTAACGGTATGAGGATTCAAAATTGTAGTGTTGTGGGTCAGTGGATCGACCTCGACCAAGTAGCCTCGAATCGTATCAACGGCTAGCAACCTCGGCTGATGCTTGCTTTGAGCATCAGCCGTTGCAGCGCCAACAACTGCTAAACCTGACAATACATAAACCCCAACCGGGCGAATTGTAGAATGCTGCAAAGCTTGGCCTTTAACGACTGGGCTAGCATCAGCAGATAATACCCCTTCAAAATGAGACATAAAAAAATTAGAAATGAATCGAGGTTAATGATCTATCGGTCTTAAGTCTATCGGTCTTAAGTCTATCGGTCTTAAGTCTATCGGTCTTAAGTCTATCGGTCTTCAGCCTATGAGCCTTATTTCATGGGCCTTGTTTCATGGAACGAGTGGTCACTGTCGCCTATGCCTCTAAACAATTCCCAGTCATCGAGCCCATAAACATTGAGCCCATAGACATCGAGCCCTACATAACCATACAGCCCATACCTAAGCATTAAGCGTAGCTTGAAGTGGTATTGCCATTCTGCCACGGACAATACTTCTATCAAATAGCGCTGTAACCTAGTACCAACCTCACAGTACCAACCTCACAGTACCAACCTCAAAAAGCAAGACGCTATCTGTAGAATTGCTATGTTCTCTAGAGCTAAACATACTAGAATTCATAACAATGCCCTGAACTGGCCTACACCGCCAATCAAGCTTTGGGAACCCGGTTCTGAGTATCCAATTCTAAGCATCCAGTTCTGAGCATCCAGCGCTACGATCTAGCCCCGAAAAACCTGGTATCCCCTGAATGAAAGTAATCTACGACTCATCCAAAGATATTTTACAGATTTCCTTTAATCCCTCATCTATTGAGGAGACTACTCAAATTGCACCAGGGCTAATCTTAGATTACGACGAAGACGGCCATGTGATTGGCTTAGAGCTTAGAAAAGCATCTCAAAAATTAGATAATCCCTACGCGATTACCTATACCGTTGGCGATGCCAACGGGGACAAGCCTCCTGCTAAAAGCAAAGCTTAAGACATCATCTACATAAGACCGCATATAAGACCCCATCTGTCGGCAATAGACAGCAAGACCTATTGCCCAAGGCATCATATTGACCAGACATCAGTAAACGACTTTTTACCAACCCTTACCACAGAACAGATACCTGAAAGTACCTAATACCTGAAAGTACCTAATATCTGAAAGTACCTAATCATTAATCCAGACTTCCTTCCCAATCAAATCACAGATAGAATCTCTCAAAAGATAATCGTGGGTGGTCAAAGTTTGTTCCACCTCTTGCCACTCACCGCCGTCAAAATACTGCGAAAGGGAATAAATCTGATAGTTCCTGCCAATAGAGCCCTTGGTGACCAAGGCTCTTACTTCATCTTGAATGGCATCAATAGAATATTTGCGGGCTTCTTTAAGCATGGTAGGTTCCTGAGAATGGTGTCCTTAGAAAACGTGATGAAATAAAAACAAGTATTAGCTACTCAAAAACAAAACCGTTCGATATATCTACCGACTGGAGTCGCTGTGGCGGAGAGTCGATCTCTCAAAAAAGGCTACGCCTTGGCTTTGCCAAGCCTTCAGCGCTACCTCATCCACGAGTCAACCTCGAAAGTCACTTACCCCACGAGTCACTTGTCTGCCGTCATCCAGGGATTTGATCTGTGAACTGCATTCAAAACAAACGAACAAAGCTATATTGACCTGTGCGGCATTGACCTGGGCGGCATTGACCTGGGCGGCATAATATCTGCAGTCACGAGCTTTAAGGTCTTTTCAAAATTGCTTGAAATTAGAGAGAAATAATTGCCCCTATGGAATTACTCCTATTGAAATGATCTATTGTCGTACTTGTGTATTCTCTATGTCTTAGAGTCTACCCCTGTTAAGGTGAACGTTTGTTCTTCTTTTGCTTTAGAAGCCTTGCCGTAGAGACATGGGGATGCTTGGGGTCAAACTTGTCCTTTGGAGCAGGCTTTTTCGACCCTCTCGGCGAAGACTGG
>JAAUPS010000205.1 GCA_012033015.1 Phormidesmis sp. RL_2_1 | reverse complement strand
TGTTCGACCCGGCTATTTTCCAGGAACGGTTTTACACCATTGAGCGAGTGTTTGCTTGGGAAGATAAGTTTCGGCGCTTACTGATCCGTTTCGAGCGCATCAGTCGGTTGCACTATGCCCTGAAAACCCTGGCTTATACGATGATCAATCTCCGGCATTTCTGTCAGCGCTGATGGTCTGACGAGCCGCATTCTTTGAGGTCTCGATGAAAGAGGCCCCAGTTTGTGGTGCCTTGAAATCACGAATCCTGGGCAAAGGAGGAGGAAAACGGTCAAAAAGACTTCCTCACAACTCACTAAGGGCTCAATTGCTCCCTACCGTTCAAAATTTCGCATCAGATTTGAACAAAACCCGCAACCAGTTGTAGGCTGTATGTGGATGGTGTGCTCTATGGGGAAGGGCGAGGGTCTAGCAAGAAGAAGGCAGAAAAGCGGGCGGCTGAGGATGTGATCGCTAAGCTGAAGAAACGAGGGTTGTTGTAAGTTGATAATAGTGTTCATGGCATCGGCGATTATCACCGATGCCATGAACACTATCAGGCATAAAAACAGACAACTACCTCTTCTTCAGGTGATAAGGCTATGCAGCACTTAGAGTTCACTTACGGGTTACCACTTCACCGCGATCAGGATTCGGAATTGCTGTGGCCTCATCATTCTTGACGGCCTTATGCGCTCGCAGGGTTTCCATGTCAATGACGTGACGAAACTCGCTATCGCCACCGCTCGCTAGCGTGTCATACACATCGTTGATTTCGTCGATGCCAATCATCTTGATATAAGGTGAAATGTTGTATTCGGCGCACAGATCTAGCACTTCTTGAGTTTCGCGAATGCCGCCAATGAGAGAACCGGCCACGGTAATTCGGTTGAATACCAGTGGCCCAGGCGAGAACTCTGGAAAGCTAACTAGATTCCCTACTACTACCAAAGCCGAGTTGGGTCGCATCAGGGCGATATAGGGATCTAGCTCATGGGACACCGGAATGGTATTAATCAGCAGGTTTAGGCTTTGCGCCATCGATTCCATCTGAGCATTATCGGTCGAGATGACAACTTTGTCAGCGCCCAGTTTGAGGATGTCGTCTTTCTTCTCTGGGCTACGGGTGAAGGCAATGACCTCAGCCCCTAGTGCCTTGCCTAGTTGAATCGCCATGTGACCTAAGCCGCCAATGCCGACGACACCCAGCGTCTGACCCTTTTGCAGATTCCAATGCTTCATCGGTGAGTAAACGGTGATACCTGCGCAGAGAATGGGGCCGACCATCTCTGAGGCCACTGCGTCGGGAACTCGCAGCACAAACTCTTCGCGCGCGACAATATCGGTGGTGTATCCACCATAGGTATTCGTTCCGTCAGGACTGGCAGGACCATTGTATGTCAGCGTAAAGCTCTTAGGGCCATCGCAATAGTTCTCTTCGCCGCGCTGGCAAGGGTCGCAGACCTGACAGCTATTGATCATGCAGCCAATGCCCACGCGATCGCCCACCTTGAACTTTTCAACACCCTCACCTACTGCACTCACCACCCCCGACACTTCATGTCCTGGGACACAGGGATACTGAGTGTTTCCCCAGTCGTCGCGAACCTGATGAAGATCTGAGTGACAAATACCGCAGTGGGTAATTTTAATCGCCACCTCGCCAGATCGCGGGTCTTGCTGGTCAAACACGATAGGGCCTAGCTTGTCGTCAGCGCTTTGTACGCCAAAGCCAAAAGTTTTCATAAGAATCCAATTCCTGCTATGTACGTTTCCCTTTGTAGCAGAGTCTTCACACAATGAAATCTAGCTGTAGTGAGGAATAGGGTCACAGCAGAAATAATCATTGAGACAACTAGCTGTTAGTGGTGGAAAGTAGGCTTCTGTTAAATAGACCCCTGGCCGAGATATATGCAATCTTCTATCACATCGGGCTGAAACTATTGCTGTTAAAGGCTTTTAAATTCCACCAAAAATGCACAATGCAGCTCTAATTAGTGAAGTTTTTCTACGGTAGAATCAGGGTTACAGGCTACTGTGATAGAAAAATGAACGTATCTCGGCCAGGAGTCAAATAGTGTTCTTAAAAAGCTATAGAAGTTCTAAGACTCATCAACACTGTGTTCAGCATCGCTATGCTTTCAATAGTTTTCAAGAATATCGCCTCGAAGTCGTAGTGGCTCAAATGGGCAAGACTCGGATACTGCTCTAATCAGCTCCTCTGCCAGCAAAACCCAGTCCCCTTTGAGAATAGGCTCATGGTACTGCCACTCATGGTTGGCAGCATCAATCCAACAATCGATGAAGTACAACACATATGCATTCCATGTAGAAAAAGTAGAATCTTGAGCAGGTTCGCTCTTTTCGTATGAATCGAAGGCTTTTTGGAAGCTACTGAACTCCATTTGCTGGTGCGATTCGACTCCAGTACGTAAGAGGTCGATTAACGCGCTGGGGTTTTGTTTCTTCATTTCAAAGTGATGCTTGACGAGAACAGTATCAGTATGGTGTTTTCTCTGGCTAGTGGCTGTCTCGCTGAGATGCCTTATTTTACAGATTCGATGTCAAGTAAGATTGTGATCGCGCCCTGTACTACTGTATTTTAAATGACCGTTTGCAAGACGCTTCAATCTCATATATAGAGGTACTTTCAGCATCAGACTACTTTCTGCGCCAGTTTCACTGTAACCAGGCTAGAGCGAAGGCGGGTCTTTGCCTAGAAGTACTTTTGCGATCGCATCAATTTGATTCACAACTACCGATATATGTCCTTCATTTGGATACATTATTAGCTCAGCGGTTGGGAGAGTCGCAACAGTTCGCTTCACTAGCGTGAGAGGCACGTTCCTATCTTCTTCCCCGTAGAACAGAGTCAGCGGCATCTGTATCTCAGTTAAACTGAAGTCCCAGTTTTCAAAGTAGAGCTGAAGATCATAAGCGGTGCCTCGCGTCCCTGAACGCAGTCCTTCGTTCAAAGCTTCACGACTTCTCTCTATCCGACCGGGCAGTGCTAGTACGGCATAATCTGGTGCTGGAAGTGTCTTTCTAACTGTTTTTAACAGTTTATCTGAAGGTCTATTGATCATCCGCTGCGTCAGCTTCATTGAGGCTCGATACAGCCAAGGGAAGTACTTAATGAGAACAAAACCCAAACGCTTGTGCTTTAATAAATCTGCCGCTTTAAACTCCCAAGCCCCTGAGACGATTGAAGTGGACCCCAAAGACTAAACAACTTGAAAGGGCAGTTAAGCTCTGAAGGATCTACGTAATTAATACGATTTCAACGAGTATTGCATATCACCTCCTTTTCAGCTCGACTTTCATAATAAATTTCATCAGGTGTCTGATAATTCAGCGATTTATGAGGTCTTTGCCGGTTATACCAATGGAACCAAGTATTCATCTCCTGAGTCAGATGTCTCCCGTCATCAAAGGCTTTCAAATAAATCAGCTCGTACTTCAGAGAGCGCCAGAGCCGTTCAATGAATATGTTGTCGTAGCAGCGCCCACGACCATCCATAGAGATAGCGACATCCGCATTCTTCAAGGTGCCAGTAAAGGCATTCGCCGTAAACTGAGAGCCCTGGTCAGAGTTGAATATACTGGGCTTTTGATAGCTCAGTAGGGCTTCCTCCAACGCTTCAATACAGAACGCACCATCCATCGTGTTAGAGACTTGCCAGCTCAATACTTTGCGACTAAACCAATCCATCACAGCGACCAAATAGAAGTGACCTTTGAGCACTGGCAAGTAAGTGATATCAGTACTCCACACCTGATTGACATAGTCGATATCGACACCTCGCAGCAGGTAGGGATACACCTTGTGCTCTGGATGTCGTTTGCTCAGCTTCGGTTTCGGATACACTGCCTCTAGGCCAAGCTGACGCATCAGCCGCTGCATACGCTTGCGGTTGACTGGATAGCCACGCTGCGCCAAGTGGGCCACCATTCGACGACTGCCGTAGAACGGCGTTTTCAGATACTGCTCGTCTATCAGGCGTAGCAGCGTCAATTCCTCGTCTGACGGCCCTACCGGCTGATAGTACAGACTGGCTCGACTGATGCCGAGCAGCTCGCACTGTCGCACCAAGCTCAGCTCGGGATGCTCTGCATCTACCAGGGATTTTCGGGCAGCAGGCCCAGTTGTGCTGAGCGCTCGGCTAAAAAATCCCGCTCTACCTTCAGCTTGCCAATCTGACGATAGAGTTCATCGTTCTCGGCTTTCGCATCCGATTGTGCTTTCCCGGCTGATTTGCCCTGGTCAAACAGCGTGCTCGCCTTTTCTAGAAGCTCGCGCTTCCAGGTATTTATCTGCGTTGGATGAATCTCATGCTGTGCGGCTAATTCAGCCGTCGTCTTATCGCCACGAACTGCCGCGATCGCTATTTTCGACTTAAATTCTGGACTGTACTGTCTACGTTTTTGCTCATAAATTACTCCTAGCATTTTTTGAGTGATTCAGAGCTTAGCTACCTGTCTAGTTTTTCGGGTCCACTATAGAGTTTTGCGACAAGGATCGTAATAAAGAAAAAAGAGGAGTTTTTTCTGAATTTGGTTCTCAAATTGCGATACTTTCAGAGAACTATGAGCGGAATTGTTCGCACTCTGGATAGAAGACTAGACACTGTATTGGGCAAGCTTATAGAGACCTACCTACCTCTTGCTGTTTATCCATGAGCTATAGCCGCAAAGCTTACGAGTCCTCCCTAAAAGCACACAAAAAGCAGATTGCGACAAAGCTGCTAGACGGTATCGAAAAGCTCTACGAAAACCAGACCTCAGAGCGACGCTGGATCTGGGAGCTGCTGCAAACGCGAAAGATGTTGCAAGGGATCTCGTTCAGGTGCAAGTTATTCTTCGGCACGATTCCGTTGAGTTTCAGCACAACGGTAATCCCTTTCTAATGGATAACGTCACCTATCTTATTGAGCAGGTGTCTACCAAAGAGCGCGCCTCAGAACTGGGCGAAGCGTTAGAGACGACAGGTAAGTTTGGAACTGGTTTTATGACAACTCATCTACTCTCCAAACGGGTAGAAGTCAGCGGAGTTCTAGAAGATCAGGATACAGAGTCTTCAGTCTATAAACGTTTTCGCCTTCAGCTAGATAGAGGCGCATCAACGCCTGACGATATGATCGCAAAGGTAGATAAATCGTATGAAGTATTTGAGGCACTAGACGATGGAGTGCTATGTCCTGAGCTCCTAGACTATGAACCCTGCAAAGACTTCGATACATCATTTAAGTACGACCTCAACGCTCAGGGCCTAGGCATTGCTAATGTCGGTATAAACGATCTATATAACGCTTTGAGCTACGCACTCATCTTCCTTCCCAAAATCAAATCAGTCATGGTGATTGATGAGATAGAAAGTACTTATGCCAAGTACGCAATCGCTTTGGAGCAAGAGGTCAGCTCGGGCCTTAAGATCTCAACGATCCAGATTGACAAGGGTACAGGAACCGGCTCAGTCAAGATTGCATCAGTCTCAGACAGTAGGCAAACAATGACGCTTGCAGTGCCTCTGAAAGAGGAGTCTCACAAGCTCTCTATTGCCGCATTTCATCCTGAAACGCCTAAACTATTTTGCGACTTTCCCCTAGTCGGCTCAGAACAGTTCAGCTTCCCAGTTATATTCAACAGCCCACTGTTCAATCCCAGCGAGCCAAGAGATACTGTCTTGCTTGACGAGCGCGACGACGAAAAGCGCCAGTTTAACAAAGCTATTTTTGAAGAATGCTTGGAACTCTACTCAAATTTACTGAACTATGCCAGTAAGCATTGGCAAGACACCTATCTGCTTGCTAGCTCCGCCGTGCCAGAGCGCGTTGATAGAGCCTGGTACAAGAGCAGCATTCAGCAACCGCTCCGTAAGAAAATATTAGAAACGCCAGTCGTTGATACCTGTCAACAAGAGCGTATCCCGCTGACGCAGGCTCGAATCCCCTATCATCGCTCTTCTACTCAAGTCGTCGAGCTATGGCGTTTAGCGATGGCACTTCATAGCACCTCTCTTCCTACTGAAGCGCATGTACTCGGCTGGTACGAGATCATTGATGCTGATTGGGAGAACGACTTTTCTATCAAGTTGAGATATACCCTAAACGACTTGGTGCAAGACATTGCTAAGGAAGGTTGCCTCTCTCAACTGGCTGAGAGATTAGAAAAGCCAGAATCTGAGACGTTGGACTGGCTCAACCAAGTCATAGCTTTTGCTCAGTCAGATAGTGCAGCTAAATCTAGCAAGCTACTCGATACCTATCCCATCATTCCTAACCAGTATGGCAACTTCCAGGCACTCAGCAGGCTAAGCCAAGACTTAAACATTCCAGAAGCTATCAAATACGTTCTGAAAATACTGAGTGAAGACTGGAAGCAGCAGCTCAGTCATTTAGATATTAAGTGCCAATTTTCGACTAGCCTAAACATTGAAAAAGCAAGTAGCGTACTAGACAGTAAGATCCGAAAAAACGCTCACAGAGACTTGAGAAAAGCGGTTTACTACTTAGTGAGCTGCTACCCAGCCCAAGAAGCTCTATCACAAGATTCCTTCCAATTTAGAAGCCGCGTCTGGCAGTTTTCCAAAGACCTGGATAACGCAGTGCCGGAACCACAATATCTGAGCGATTGGACACCGTGTCTGTGGGATGAATGCGACACTTGGCTGCTTAAAACGCTAGTGCGAGATCTTGCGAGAATCGGCTCATTGCAAAACTTGCAAGCGACACTCAATTATCCTACCGAAGATGCAGCCGCTAGCTGGATCAGCGACTTCATCGGTTTCTTAAGTCAAAATTCAGCTTGGAGGCTCTTCTACGTTGAAGAAAAGGTTTTACCTAACCAGCGTGGCCAATTCTTGTCAAAGGAATATCTCTCTTTCGACAAAGGCATTCCTGATGAAATTAAAGATGTACTAGAGAAAATTGATGTTGACTACCGAAGCGAGCTGCTAGACGAACGCATTCAAGGCTTCGAGAGTCACTCAAGGAAGCTTGGTGTTCGCAACGCATCGGATGAAATCGATAGGCAGCTAATTAAGGACGCATCATTAGATAACCCTAAACTCAAAGCAGCTATTTTTTCTCTAGTCAGCTACTTCACGGAAGAAGAGGATGCTGTTCGCAGGAAAATTTGGGAGCTGGAAAGAACGTTCTATGGCGACAGTGTAGTTACAGACGTTCAGATAGTACTGGGTTTAGATGAGTTCAATTGGACTCATTGCAACTTGTGGGCAATGCAGCAACTCGCTTCAGAAGTTGCTGCGAAAAAGTCTATAGAGCAGCTATCACAGCACCTGAGTATTGTCCAAGACGAGACCATTCAGTATCTTGACAAGCTAATTCCTTTTGCTTGCAAACAAGGAGCTGCGTCCTTCGTAGAGTCGCTAAAAATCTGGCCTAACCAGTATGGAAACTTCTACGAAAAGAAAGCGCTGAAAAAAGATGGTGGTATCGATTTAGAACTGAAAGAGATCTGCAATTACCTCACGCAGCAAGATTGGCGCACGCTTTTATTACTCAGCCATGAAAGATTTGAGAATACGGCAAATCTGTTTAACGGAAGAGATATGGAGAAACCTGATGCTATAGCATTAGTCATTGACGATGCGCTGAAGGAATACAAAGGTGATCGTCAAAGCCGCAATTTTGTAGCGGCGCTCAAGCTATTGTTTGAGTGGTCTAAGCTGCGCCCTGATAAAGAGTTAAAGGCACTTTTGCCTTACTTCCAGAAGCACAAGGCTCAGATATTTCTAGACATTTTCGGCGATCAGGGAATGAATAGCTGCATCTTTGATCTGATGCAGGCACCTCCGGAGAAACTAGAAGCACTCATGAAGCTAGCAAATTCAACCGATATCTCTCAGGCAGATATTCGTCAGTTTGTAGAGCATCATGCAGATCTTAAGACACTAGCAGAATTAAGAGTTAAGAGAGCTGAGGCTAATTCTGGCAGCGATGTTCTGAGCCTTCTAGAAGAGCTTGGCTTCAAGCCAGATTACTTAGATGAGCTGCTGCGTGAGCGATCTTCCCGGCTAGAGTCAGATGCCGTCGCTAATTTAGGACACGGTGTGCGCCATAGCTGCGGTCGGCGGGTGCGAACCTATCCGCAAGTCATTAGCTTCAAAGACAATTATGACAGCGTAGATGTCGGGCTGAAAGGCGAGGCGTTCGTTAACAGCAGATTGGTTGCTGAATTCGGTAGCGATCGCGTTCAGTGGATGAATGAAAACGGTGAAGGGCGGAATCCTTACGATTTCAGGGTTCTGGAGGAGAACCTAGAAGATGTTGCCTGCTACATAGATGCTAAATCGAGTAGGAAGGGAGAACACAGTGATGGGTCTATCTTTTTCTCGATTACCAACGCTCAGTGGGATTTCTTGAAAGAGTGTAACAACTACTATATTGCTAAAGTCTTTAGGGCTGCCAGCGAACTTCCAAATTTGCAGTTAATCAAAATAGATTTGAGAGATGAACTCCTCTGAAAGTCTCGTCTAGTTAAAAGCTTTACCCATTGAAGAGATGGCTCAAGGCTATTCATTGACTCGTATCATCCGGCCTCAGACCGATTCGCAATCTTTGATGACGATGGCAATTCGGCGTGGCTCTATCTGGAGAGTGAAAAAAAGTGTGGGAAAGCCCGGAAACTCGTTCTTTGTCTCCCAGCGCCCGCTCATGCAGCTTGAGCATCTAGCCCTGGATACCATTGCTCAAGAGACTGTACTGAATTTTGTGTAAGCGGTCTAGAATCCTATCAATTCAAGGAAACCGCCGCATGGCCCGTAAGAAAAAAGAACCGAACCGCGTCGATGACCTACTAGACGAGTTGATCGAAGACTGTCACAGCCCAGAAGACATTCTAGGTGAGTCAGGACTAATGAAGCAGATCAAAAAGCGGCTAATTGAACGTGCGCTGTCAGGTGAACTCAATCACCATCTCAAAAGCGATCACTTAGAAGAGGGCGCTGCGGCCAACAGTCGCAACGGCAGCTCGAAGAAAACCGTTCAATCTGAAGACGGTGAGCTAGACCTGTCGATACCGAGAGACCGCAGAGGGGGTACGGCCCCGACTATTTAAAATCAGGTCATAGGTTGAAAGCGTTGCTATAACTGACTTACAGCCGCCGAGAAATCGACCTCTCAGAAAATTACTAACTAACAGACGCTTTTCGGCAGGCTTATCAGTACATATGATCTTAGCCTTATTTTGTTGACGCAGAGTAACCTCAATACTCTTACTATTAAGCGGCGATCAAATCAGCGAGAGTAAAGACCAACGAATCCTTTATCCCCACAGTCGAGATCGCTTACCTCTACATCTCCATTCCCGTATCGACCTGATGTGCTTTCTCCACAGCCTTTTTCGCCTTCGTCAGCACTTCCATCGCGTACGCTATGCCCGCTTCCTTGCCCTGTGTCTGTTTTAGTTGCTGGGCCACCGGCCCCTGTAGCAAAATGCTGCCAACCTTCCCCAATCTCGTCATCGCTCAGCTTTTGGCCACCGCGCTC
>JAAUPS010000029.1 GCA_012033015.1 Phormidesmis sp. RL_2_1 | reverse complement strand
CAGCCGCTAGGCGAAGGGACTAGCGAAGCCGTTGGCAAGTGAACTAGAAGCCGTTGGCAGTGAGCTAGATGAGAAGACATCAATCTGCTGTTTCTGGAGACAGCAGCGAGCAGACGACCTAGGGTTATGGGTAGGGCCAAGTTGATAGGTTCGGCTCCGTGGGTTTGGCTCGATGGGTTTGGCTCGATGGGTTTGGCTCGATGGGTTTGGCTCGATGGGTGTCAATCAGCGCAAATGATATCAAATGATAAATGTTAGATAGCACGCCTGTGGGTACAGATGGGGCCGCGCTCATACTGCCGCGCCTGATTGTTGGTCTGGGCAATCCGGGGACAAAGTACGACCGGACTCGCCATAACATTGGGTTTGAAGTGGTTGATGCTTTGGCGAAAAGCTACCCTGGTGTGGCGATGGTGGCAAATAAGCGATTTCAGGGTGAAGTCGGAGAATTTCGTATGGGCACAGAGCGTGTTGTGCTCCTTAAGCCGACGACTTACATGAATAATTCTGGGCAAGCTGTACGGGCCGTTTTGGATTGGTACAAGCTAGATTCAGCCTCGGTGCTGGTGGTGTACGACGATATGGATTTGCCGACGGGTCGGCTACGCATTCGGCTGGCGGGCGGTGCTGGCGGGCATAACGGTATGAAGTCGATTATTTCTCATTTGGGCACGAAGGAATTTCCTCGCCTGCGTTTAGGCATTGGCAGTACGGATAAAGGCGATGGTCGCGATCGCGCCGTAGTGTCTCATGTGCTCGGCCGCTTTGCCCCAGAAGATCGAAAAATTATCAACGCGGTGATTCCCATGGCCGTAGATGCGGTGGATTTAAGCCTGCGCAAAGGGATTGAGCGGTCAATGAATCTTTATAACGGACGCGAAGCAGCGCTCTAAGAGGCTGTTTCATATGACGCTGAATGGTGCTGATACCCAGAAACCCCCACTCGATGTCAAAACGCCCACGATTTTATCTATAGCTTTAGATGATGTGGCTAACAGGTGATGCGGCTAACAGGTGATGCGGCTAACAGGTGATGCGGCTAACAATGGCTTCAGCCGTTTCTGCGCTGTACGTATGGTTCGTTAAGTTTTGATTGCTGGGTGGGTTGAGTGGGCTGTAAAAAAGTCATGAGTGCCTGAGCCGTTTCAGCCGCCGACTCTTCGGGCAGAAAATGCCCGCAAGGCAAAGCCTGACCTTGCACATTATCGGCATAACCGCGCCAAACTTCTAGCACATCATAATGCTGCTCCATCGCGCCTTTTTGGCCCCAAAGCACCAGCAGTGGGCAGGCAACTTTGTGCCCGATATCAGCCTCATCGTGGTCTAAATCGATGCTGGCTGCTGCGCGATAGTCTTCACAGGTGCTGTGGATCACTTCAGTGCGGCGGAAGCATCGCAAATACTCAGCTATAGCTTCGGGTGTGAATGCCATAGGATTCGCGCTCCAGCGCTGAGCTTAGTGGTGAGATAGTAGTCGGCATCTTGAGCAATGAGGTGCTCAGGAAACCCATCTGGTTGAATGAGAAAAAACCAGTGTTCATAAAGGGTGGCCATTGACTGGTTGATAGTTTTAAAAATGTGGCGGGTAGGGATAATATCCAGCACAGCCGCGCGACTGACTTGCTGGGGATGATCGAGCAAAAGTCGATGCAGCACGCGCCCGCCGCGATCATGCCCAGCGGCCATAAAAGTTGCAAATCCTAGCTGTGCCATTAGTTCCACCAAATCATTTGCGACGGTGCGTTTGGCATAGGTTAGATGCTGTGGATCGCTAGGGGGCGCGCTACTATCGCCATAGCCGCGCATGTCTGGACAAATGACTGTGAAGTGTGGGGCTAGAGCCGGTGCGACCTGATGCCACATAACATGGGTTTGAGGGTAGCCATGGAGCAGCAGCAGCGGCGGGCCGCTGCCACCTATGCGGGTGTGAAGGGTGACGGTTGAGAGCTGTATTTTGCAGCGTGAAACCTGGAAACATAGTTGCTGCTTTTGCAATTGATCATGCAAGCTGCGTTGGAGCTTACTCATCCTATCCTGGGTGATCTGTAGCGCTTTCATGCGGCTAGAGACGACATCGTCGATGCCTGCGATGTAGAAGCCTACCTATTTGAGGGTAGGCTTGCAGGTTTTTAATGACGCAGCGTGGTGGGCTGACGATAACCTGCTGGGGGCTTGGGTTTGGGTATTGCCTTAAGTGTGGTTAATGTTGCTTGGGTCATAAATCAAGTAAAACAGAGATAGTGAATATTGGTCGTGACGTTTTAATGAGGTGGCTGGGGTGGACGCAGCAGTTATTCGCCAAAGCGAGCTAGTCGGGCAAGGAATGATGGCCTATGAGACCACAGAAGAAGTGGGAGCAGTCGAGCATGTGCTGGTGGATGTCAAGCAAGCTCAAGTGGTTGGGCTTACCTATAAAACCGTGGGGTTGATGGGGCGCAGACAGTCTTTGGCTTGGTCTCAGTTGGTGAAAATTGGGCGCGATCGCCTAGTTGTCCATATCGAACCTTCCTCCGGTGATAGTTTTACCGCTGCAGCGCCGCTCACTGCCGCTCAGGATATGACAGGGTTAGAAGTATGGACAGATGGTGGTGAACAGATTGGGCGAGTGGTCGATGTTTGCTTTGATCAATCTTCCGGTGCGGTGCAGCAGTATCTCTTTGCGCTGAATCATCCCCCCGTGAATGATGCTTTAGCCGGTGATGCTTTAGCCGATGACGCTATGGCCGATGACGCTATGGCCGATGATGCTTTAGCCGATGACGCTATGGCCGATGATGCTTTAGCGCATACTGATGACTCTGACAGGGATGCACTGGATGTAAACGATGCTGATGGAGAGTCTGTCATCGTCTATGCGCTTGCGCCCAACACCATTATTAGTGCTGGGCGTAAACGCCTGATGATTGCGGAGGAAGATGCACAGCGATCGCATCCTTACCCTCACCCTTTCAAGCTCCCTCAAAAACATGTTTCTCTATCCCAACGCAACGACTGGTCAGCCGAACAACTGCCTGAGATGCCAACTGATTTCGGTGAACTGATGCAGGGTGCGCAATCTTTTGCCACTAAGGTTACTGAGCGCGTCAGGCGACGGGCCCAGCAGTTTACCCAAGAGCAATTAGCCAACCCAGATTTTGTTGAGGCTGAGATGTTGCCAGATATTGCTCAACAGCTTCAAGATAAAAGCGATCAGGTTAAACAGCAGATGCAACGGCAGTTGCAGCGTGTTAAAGCAAAAGCTCAAGACCTCGATAGTCGGCTAGAAGAAGAGTTAGGCCCCCAAAACTTGCCCCGCTCTATTGGTCAATCTATCGGCCAGTCTATTGGCCAGACGCTAGATCGCCTGAAGCGGTCTCAGTCTACGGATGAGCCGATTGATGTAGCCTCGTTTGAAGTTTGGGAAGATGACGATTGAGCAATCATCAGCGCTACCATCTGTTCAAAATCCTGTAGGGCAGCTAGCGGTCGGTGTAAACAAAATTGGATCAAGCAGCGAGTAGCGTAAAGCGATCGAGTGGGCTTTTCTGTGGCTAAGGCTTGATCTGCATCGGCTACAGCACCTGCCAAATCGTTGACTTTGAAGCGCAGATAGGCCCGATTCGCCAGGGGAGAAGCCGCGCCATCGCTGGCCGGGGCCTCTGGGGCGGCGGCGGTATAATCTGGGGCGGTATAATCTGGGGCGGCATAATCTGGGGCGATCGCGATCGCGTCGTCAATATCTGCCAAAGCCTGCTCATAGTCACCCAATGACAGGTAGGCCAACCCCCGCTGATAGTAAGTGTAGGCAGTCGGGGCTTGAGCCAAAGCTGCGGTATAGTCAATCACCGCGGCTGCAAAGCGGCCCAAGTGCGCTTGCACCTGGGCTCGATGTCGATAAAAAGCCGCATGGTGAATGGTCAGCCCTGCGGTGATATCGTAATCGGCCGCAATATCTGATAAAGCTGTATCCATACAGGTTGTGGCTGCCCGATTGAGATATATTTCGGCCAAATGCGAATTTAAAGCAATTGCCCGGTCATAGTCAGCCTTAGCGCTAGTGCGATCGCCCAATAGATATCGTAAATTGGCCCGATTGTTATAAGCTTCTGCAAAGTCATGATCCAACCGAATAGCTTGATCAAAATCACTCAGCGCCGCCTCAAAACCATCGAGCTGAAAGTGAGCAACCCCCCGATGGTTATAGGCTTCAGCGCAGGTTGGAATAGCTTCAATGGCTCGGGTCAGATCCGCTACAGCCTGTTGGGATTGGCCCCTGCGTAACTGCGCAAAGCCTCGCCATAGGTAGCCCTGGGCAAAAGTCGGGTGAACCTTTAAAGCCTGCTCAAAATCGCTGATTGCCTCCGTCAGCTCATTCATATCCAACCACAGCAATCCTCGGCATCCATAGCTTTGGGCAGAGCCGCCCGATAGCTCAACCCCTTGATTGAGATCAGCGATCGCCGCCGTGTAATTGCCTAAATGCCGATGGGCATTGCCCCGATGAATGTAGGTCTCTGGCAGTTTATGCTCAAGCGCAATGACTTGACTAAAATCTGCTACGGCCTGCCCATATTGCTTCACACGACATAGGGCACAGCCTCGGTGATAATAACTGTTGACAAGTGCAGCTATCTGCTGCGATTTGTCCTGAATAGCTGGGTTCTGAATAGTTGGGTGCTGAATAGCCGGACTGTGATGATCTGAGCTGTGATGATCTGAGCTGTGATGATCTGAGCTGTGATGATCTGAGCTGTCAATAGCTTGCGTAAATAGCGCAATCGCCTGCTCGAACTCATGGTAGCGAACCTGCCTAATACCTTCATCGAGGAGCCTTTGAGCCTCACATTGGGTCTGAGGCGACAGGTAAGTCGGGATATCAGCGGGAAAGTCAGCCGTCATAATGAGGCGATCTCAAGGCTGTTGCTCTTCAAAATAGTTGAGTATGAATCAAATCTGCTGTAAAGCTTTGTACCTCGAAACTGCCCCGAATAGAACCGCCATAACGATGAATACGCCGCCTACATATCCGCACCTACATATCAGCAAGGGAGAAAACGACCGTGAGCCAAGTTCGTCAAACTAACGGTATCTTTGCCGAAAGTGTCTTTACCCGACCTGTCGATGGCGATACCTTAAGCTGCTCAATTTTAGTGGTAGGTGGTTCTACGGCGGCCTACTCCGCGACTTTATCTGCCCTGCAAATGAATGTGGATGTGTGCTTAGTGCAGCCGTTGAAAGTTGTCGGCGGACAGTTTACTGCGCAAGCCTTGCCTGCTTCAGACGATGGCGATTTGCTCAATCAATCCACCAGTTTTAGCTCGGTGGACGGAGAGCAGTTTGCGATTTCGAAAAATCAACGGTGGTTTCGTATCCGGCAGCGACAACTTCAGCCTGTTGTTGGCCGACCACAGGCTAATCCGGGTGGTGCTTGGGTGTGTCCGATTACGACGACGCCTGTGGTCGCTGCGATCGCGCTAAATGAGCGGCTTGTACCCTATTTGGCTGCAGGGAAGCTGCGACTGATTCCGGACAGTGAACCGACAGCCGTGAGCCTCACTGACGATGGCGAAGATGGCCGTCAGCAGGTACGCGGTGTGACCTTTCAGGCGAAGGATGGGAGCCGTTTTACGGTAACTGCCCCTGTTACCCTTGAGGCCACTGATTTTGGGGATTTATTAGAAGTTGCGAATTTGCCCTCTCGCGTCGGCCAAGAAGCTCGTAACGATACAGGAGAAGCGATTTTGCCAGAGCAGGCTATTGCCGCTTGTCAGCAGTCGTTTACGTTTAATGTCGTCGTCGAACGCACCGCCGCAGGCCAAGGACAACAGGTTCCAGCGCCACCGGGCTATGGGATTGAACCCTGGCTCAATGTCAATGAATTTACCGGCGACTATTGGGTAAAAAAATCGAATGGGTGGGACAAAAAAGGCTTCTTTGACGCCTTTGGGATTTTTCGCTATCGCCGGGTGCAGCGGCAGTCGCTGAATGAAAAAGTTGTCAGTATTGGCGATGTCAGCGTGATTAACTGGGGTACTTCTGATCATCCTGAAAAAGGTCAGTGTTGTGGCAATGATTTTCGACTGGGACATCTGATTGGCATCAGTCGGGCCGAACGCAAGGTCTTGATTCAGCGCGCGCGCGATCGCGCCCAAGCCTACATCCACTACCTTCAAACCCACGGCGGCTCCGATCTCAAACCCAGAGGTGACCTCACCTGGAGTGCCGACGGCATTGGCCTAGAGCCCTATATTCGCGAAGCGCGACGAGGCATTGCCCTGACCACCATTCGCCATGAAGATGTCGCCGAACGCTTTTCCCTGACCAAGCCCGTGCCCGCTGCTTCGATGATAGCTTGGGCATTGGTCAGTATCACTACCTTGATCTTCACGGCAATCTCGTCGCTGGCCATGTTTCACCCCACGGTAAAGATGTCGTTGCCTTGCCTTTTTCTTTGCCAGCCAAATCACTCGTGCCGATGGCCACTGACGGCCTGGTGCTTTCCGCCAAAAGCATCGGCACTACCCATATCACCAACGCCGCCTATCGTATGCACCCAATGGAGTGGGCCATCGGCGAAGCCAGCGGTTTTTTAGCCGTATTTTCGGTGTGGACGGGCCTGAGTCCGCGCCGTATTGTCGAAACTCCGCCCTTGCTGCGTAAGCTGCAAGGGTTTATGGCACGCAACGGTATCCCCCTCTTTTGGTTTGACGATGTTGCCCATGATGATCCCGATTTTGAGGCCATTCAAGTAATGGCCACATCTGGCATTATCCGCAGCGAAAATGCTAACAACCTGCATTTTCGGCCCTATGCCAATGTTTCTCGGGCCGTGGTTTCCACCGCTTTAGTGAGTCTACTGGGGCTCGAAAAAATCAGCCCTACTCGACCTACCTTTACAGATGTGCGGCCTGGTGAACACTGGGCCTACAGCAATATTGAAACCCTCAAGGCCCAAGGCATGATTGCCGGGGTCGGCGGCGGTCGGTTTGACCCTGATGCGATGATCACGCGTCAGCAACTTTCCTTTTTGGTGAAAGCTGCCCTTCCCCAAGCCCATGGCAAAGCCTTTGCCCAAATTGCCCAAGACAAAACGCCGCTCACCCGCCGGGAACTGTCTAGAGCATTTTATGTGCTGCTCAAACATCGCCTGGATATCTAGATGCGATTGGATATCTATATCGTTAGTCACTTGGCATCGTTAGTCACTTGGCATCGTTAGTCACTTGGCATCGTTAGTCACTTGGCATCGTTAGTCACTTGGCTTGAATACAGGCTTACTGGCGGAATCCCTACAGAACCACAGGCCAAGTGAGAAACGCTATAGGCATCCGCGTACCGCTATAAATGGGATTTATAAATGGGATTTTAGGAGGCTGTTGGGGCTGATGTTCTGATGCCTGACGGATCGTTGAGCATCACTGAAGACAGCTTAATATTATGAGACAATTGAGTGTCTATACTCAGTTGTCTTGTCGATACGCCTGTACTCAATACGTTTGCACTATGTCGTTCCTTACGCTGTCGATGTTGAAATCTGCAATGCCTTTGGCGCTTGTGGTTTCACCTTTGCTCCTCGCTGCGGCCCAGCCCCCCGTACTAGATTCCATTGGTGCTGATTGCCGTTTAGAAACCGATTCAGCGGCAGCCGTACAACGCACAGCCGTGACCGCAGGAACCTTTGAAGATGCAGATCGGGCCGTGGTGACTTCAGATCAGGAACTGTCGCTCTTTTCGCGCGATCGCCTTGCCAATGCCTTAAGACTGATGCTCTCCAACCCTTACCACACAGAACAAAACCGCCCGAGCCCGCCTGTGCGCTCCCAAAACCGCTGCATCACCGTCAATCCTCAGGCCAAAAGCGCCATGACTGCCAGCACCGCTAGCCCACATGACGCGATCCCCACTAGTTATGTCACCAGTCTCAATACCAGTCTCAATACCAATCTCAATATTGGTACCAGCAGCATCCCGGCCAGCGGCATCCAGATCGCTGACTTGCCTATCCTTCAGCCTGCGACTGAAGCCCCAGCCTCTTCTCCAGCCGCCGAACCGCCGCCCGCTACCGAAACCGCACCGGCAGCACAGCCACCCACTGCCATTGATCCGGTAGAGGTTACGCCAGCACCACTACCTAGCCAACCTACTGTTTCAACCCCTGCGACCAACTCTATCAATCCCAACAACATTACGCCCACTACCGTTAATCCCACGCCTTTTGACGGCAAATCGACAACAGTACTATCTGCCTTGGCCGACGGCAACTACCGTTATTTATCAGGTGTGGTAGAAGATCGGCCGTACACCGATGAAGAACTTGCCCAGCAAGGTGGTTCCGTCTTTCTCCTCAATAAATCAGGCAACCGGATAACCGGGCATTTGATGCCTCGTATCGGTTTAACAGGGATGTGCGTTACTGGCCTTGCCAGTGGTAATACGATTACGGGCTCCGCCTATCCCTACGACACAACCGATACGCAGCAAGACAGTGCCCGCGAAATTGGCGAAACCTTTGAGCCTTACGGCAGCGGTGCTCTGCAAATTCGCCGCACCCGCACAGATGGTAATGGCCTTTATTACGCCAGTGCCATCTTAGACTTAAGCAACTACGCCATGATTAATGCTGGCTCGACCCTGCCACCCACTCAATGCAGCGTTGGCCCTACAGGGTTTAGGGATCAGTCACAGCGATAGCATAGCTCGCTGTGATGAGATGTCCAGCGCCATGGATATAGAAGCCTTGGCAAACAACTCTGGTCAAAAGGCTGCTTTAAAGGGCTTTGAAAAGGTTTGTTTGCAAAGGGGATCAAGTCATTCATTAGTCAGTATGATTGATGGCCTAGGGTGTCTCTATTGAGACATTGGCAAAATATAGCGTTCGCCACATCGGGCTACACCTGCTCAACTACACCTGCTCAAAAGGTGAAACCGTTGATGCATAAAGAGTTGTAGCTTCTGTCAAGTTAGCCATCACCAGATGGATTTGGCGATGGCTCTAAATTTTGCTCTAAATCTTACTGTCGCACGGTGGTTGCGTGCGCGTATCTTTATGCTGACTATCTTTCATTGTTGCCACTCCGATTGGGCCAAATTGCTCGAGCGCAAAGCATTCGAGCCCAAAACATTCGAGCGCAAAACATCGGCGGACAACTGGCCCGTTTTGCCCTTGCCTTTGACCCGACTGATGCGGTGGGGATTGCTAGCTACTGGTAGCGTGACCATGGCCATGATGCCGACTCAAAGTTGGGCTCAGTCCTCACCGCCTAGCCCAGAGATGCCTGCACCAGAGATGCCTGCACCAGAGATGCCTGTGCCAGGGCTGCCAGAAGCTAATCAAAACCCTCAACAACTATCTTTCACGACGGTTTGCTTTTACGATTCCAGCACGGGTGTTCCTAATCCGCTAGGCCAACGTGCCTTTATCACCATCAGCGAATCTGAAGGTCATAGCGTTTTTCGTTATGAAAACTTGGCTAATATTGTCTCCGATCCTGACAATCTGGGCGTAGAAGCTGATGTCACGTCTTCACGCTCATTGACGCTATACGACACCGCCATTGCCGAAGCTCGCCAGATCCTTGTCGATAGCCCTACGTTCTATGCCGCTTTATTAGGCGTTGAGTCTGTGAATGACTTGGGGGATATAGGCTTTAGTGAAATCAACGCAACGCTCGCTTGCCAAGAGGTGAGCGATAACATAGCCGATCTTCCTGAGGGGCCAGAGCTGCCATCTGATGCTATCAGCCCGCCTATGGTGGCAGATTTGCCGGATGGCAATTACCGGTTTACTTCAGCCGAATATCCTGAGCGAGTGGTCAGTGACGAAGAGCTGTTAGAAAACGGTGGCACCCTATTTCTTTTCCGTAAGGTTGGCGACACGATTACCGGTACTTTTGGCTATATCGATAGCGAAATTGGCGCTTGCCTAACGGGCAATCTCAGCGGCAATACAGTGACTGGCCAAGCCTATACGGACGATAGCGGTTCTACGGTGGATGGCACAACTTACTTAGGGCCAGGAAGCTTTTTAGCGCTAGGGGAAAACACACAAGGCGATCGCTATGAGCCTTCCGTTTTAAATCTGGAAGGATTCTCTCGCATCAACGCGGGAACCGTGCTGCCACCTGAAAGCTGTCGTTGAACGCGAGCACTGACAAAATAACAAGCATCACAACGGCCAGTATCACAACGGCCAGTATCACAACGGCCAATATCACAACGGCCAATATCACAATGGTCAATAAAAATGGCCAATAAAAATGGCCGTTGTGATATTGGCTAAAATAGTCGAAGCGATTTTAGTCGAAGCGATTTCGCTAAAGAACCGGTTGCCTTTAGGGCGATTATGGCGATGGTTTACTAGGTCCGGTGCCATCGGGAACAACGCCTTCTAACACCACTAGTGACTCCAGCATTTTCTTGACCAATGGCGCTGCGACCGTGCCACCGTAGGCATTTGCGCCTTGAGGTTCGTCAACGACTGCAAGGACGACATAGCGGGGATCGCTAACAGGGGCGATGCTGACGAAGCTAGTAATGCGCTGGTTGCCGTAAGCGCCATACTCGGTGGCTTTTTGGGCTGTGCCTGTTTTGCCAGCAATTTGATAGCCGTTTATCTTCGCTGCAGAACCGGTACCATCTTCTACCACTTCCTTCATCATGTTGAGCACTTGACGCGCGGTCTCGGCTGAAAAAACCTGCCGAGGCTCAGGCCGCTCGGGCGTCCAGGTTAGCTCATCCTCAGCATTGGTCAGGCCCCGCACAACGTGAGGGGTGACCATTTTACCCTCGTTAGCCAGGGTGCCGTGCAGTTGAACAAGCTGGATCGGCGTTAGGGAAAAACCTTGTCCAAAGGCAGTCGTGGCGGCCTCTACAGCGCTGCCGACAAACTGTTCTCGTGATTTAATTTGACCGCTGGCTTCACCCGGTAGTTCAATGCCCGTAGCGTTGCCTAAGCCTAATTTGCCTAACCAGTCGTAGTAGATGGCTCGATCCACGCTTTCCATCACATGTACCATGCCCACGTTGCTGGAATAGCGGAGAACATCGGTCAGTGATAGGGTGCCACGTCCGCCGCTTGTGGAAAAGTCGACATTTTGGATTGGCCATGGCCCGACAAAAATTTGGCCTTCATCGTAGATGGTATCGTTGGGGCCAATATTGCCATTGTCTAGGGCGATCGCAACGTTAATCGGCTTAAAGGTCGATCCTGGCTCATACAAATCACTCACAGCCCAATTTTTGAAATAGGCTATATTGGCATCGTAGTACTGATTCGGATTGTAAGTAGGGGCCACTGCCAGGGCTAAAATTTCGCCTGTGTGGCTATCCATCACAATCAGCGCGCCCCGCTTAGCGTTGTACTCTGCTACTGTTGCCGCCAAATTTTCTTGAGCGATTCGCTGCAAGCGGTTATCAATCGTGAGCTGCATCTGCAAATCATCGCGGGTGACCTGTTGCAAAAGTGCTGCTTCACCCGATTTGACATCGTCATACTCAAGCTGCCGCTCCAGGCTAAGCTCTATGCCTTCTTGCGGCACACCTGCCAAATCAACGTAGCCAGTCACCTGGGAAAACACTTCACCTTGAGGATACTTGCGCTGGGGCGAAGGTCGCAAATCGAGCCCGTCGAGGCCGAGGGCCTGTAGTCGCTTAGCCGTTTCTTCTGAGATTTCTTCATCCAGCTTAATGCCGCTTTCCTGCTCAGCAAAAAGCTTTTCGAGCGCTTGAGGCTCATGGTCTAGCACTGTGCTGAGTGCTTCAGCAATCACTGGGATAGACTTTTGGAAAAAGATAGGGTGTACGTACAGGGTGTACACCACTTGGTCAAGCGCCACGACGTTGCCTTGACGGTCTATGATTTGGCGGCGAGCTGTTCGAGGTGTGGGCTGAGTGGCCTGTTGCTCTTTCGCCATGACCTTGAGATCATCTGCGATTACAAGCTGTAAGTAGGCCAGCCGTCCTGCCAACCCTAGCATTCCAAGCAAAAGCACTAACCACACGCTGACCAGCCGTAGTCGCGGTGATGGTAGGCGAAATTCTTGAATTTTTTCCGGTGTAGAACGAGGCCCTTGAGGCAGCGGCTTGCGTCGTCGAGATCGCGGGCGAGTAGATGCAGCCATCGGATATTCACGTAATGATTTATCTGTGCGCCTAATATCCCATGGGCCGGGTACGCCGAGTCTGGGGGGACTCGGCGACAGCCGCTGACCGACGGGGTGCAGGTGCTAAAAATAGAACGTCACCTGACTGATAGGGCTCTAATCCGGAATTTGCTTGCATCGCTTGCTCGGCAAGGCTTTGCTTGATAGCTGCACTTGCCGCTGTCAGTTGCTGAGACTCCCCTTGTAAAGCATCCAACTGGTTAAGGGCACGATGTGTAGATTTGTCTACGTACACCGTTGAACCGTATACGGCTAAGGCCCCAGTGACCAAAAGACAGGTAAGCACGGTAGAACCTTGCTGAACGCGATTGAGTAGTTGCAGCCATAACGGAAGTTTGGGCTTTTTAGGCAGCGGCAGGGCTGAGGAGGGCGTGACCCTGAGTGCTGGGCGATGGTTCAACTGCAGTGTGGAGGCGGCAGTGTTGTCAGACAAGGGGGAACGCAAGGAGAAGCGCTTGTCATCGGCAGGTGTCGTTTTAACAACTGCGATGTGAGTGTCTTGGGCCGGAGCGGCTTGGCGGCGTGGTGACTGGGACAGGGGATCGAATTCTGTAGCGAAGACCATGCGGTTATGTTTATGCGGTTATGTTGGAGCAGTTCTGTTTGGGCAGTTCTGTTTGGGGCAGTTCTATTGGGCAGTTCTATTGGGCAGTTCTGTTTGGGCAGTGAGGTTGGGGCGATGGTATCGAAAATGGAGTGAGGCCGGAGTGAGGCCGCGAGAAATTACGTAGGCTGCTACACCGCCGATGATTAGGAGCTTTGAGCCCGGTACAGCATGACCGTTGATCAAATTACGCGCATCCTACCTTGCTAACGGGCGAAGAACAAGCCTAATTTTAAAAAATCTCTAGAATTGGGTCGCAGCGCGAACTGTCCTGAGCTAGTTTCTGGGCTAGTTTCTGGGCTAGAGAAAGCACTCTAACTTACGGTTGCATGTCTTGTCACATATAGCGTTTGCCGATTAGCTCAGGACATTTTCATGGGCCGAAACTGTGACATAACAAAAAACTTAGGCATACCTCCAAAATTCCCCAGTTGAGCGGAGAGTTGCTATAGATATGCCTAAATAGATATATAGATATGTTTGATTGGCGTTTTTTCCGGATATTTTTTCCAGGTATTTTTTGGGGGTATTCTCTCTGAGCAGGTTGTCTCGTGTTGCGGGCTAATGGTGCGGGCTAAACAGATGGCCTTGGCTTGCCCTCTACGAGTCCTACCATGTCGGCGTTACTTTTGCCTGGTGGAATCATGGGGTAGCAGTTTTCGTCGCGGCGCACCCGTACGTCCATCAGGACAGGGCCATCGTAAGCGAGCATATCGGCGATCGCACCTTTCATCTCACCCGGATCAGTCACCACCATACCTTTAACCCCAAAGGCGTGAGCGAGCATCACAAAGTCCGGCATTCCTACGGTCATATTGGATGACGAATAGCGCTCCTCAAAAAAGGTTTGCTGCCACTGCCGTACCATACCCTGCCAGCCATTGTTCAAAATCACGGTTTTCACATTGATGCCATACTGAGCCAGCGTTGCCAGTTCTTGCAGGCACATTTGAAAGCTAGCGTCCCCACTAATGCATATGACCTGCGCTTCGGGCAAGGCCACCTGAACGCCTAACGCTGCTGGTAAACCAAAGCCCATCGTGCCGAGACCCGCACTAGAAATCCACTGCCGCGGCCCGTTCTTTAAAAACTGCGCAGCCCACATTTGATGTTGGCCAACGTCAGTGGTGTAGTAGGCTTGGGGCGCTTGTTCGGCTAGTTCTACAATCACCGACTGCGGGGAAATTTCGTCCGCATAGGTGGGCACTACGAGGGGGTAGTCCTGCTTCCAAATATCAATGCGATCGCGCCATGGCTGACTCTGCTGCTGATCGGGTGCAGCTTGCTCATTCAATCGTGCCAGCAGCTTTTGGAGTACGCCTTTGACATCCCCTACAATCGGCACTTCCGGCATCCGAACTTTGCCCACTTCTGCCGGATCAATGTCAATGTGAATGACCTTCGCTTTGCTCGCAAATTTATCCAGCTTGCCTGTAACGCGATCATCAAAGCGTGAGCCAATAGCCACTAATAAATCGCACTGGCTAACGGCAAAGTTGGCATAGGCCGTGCCATGCATTCCTAACATGCCAACAGCTAGGGGATGGTGCTCATCGACTGCCCCTTTGCCCATTAGCGTGGTAGTCATAGGGGCGGCAAACGCCTCGGCCAAAGCCTGAACTTCAGCGTGGGCCCCCGAAGCAATCGCACCACCGCCAATGTAGAGCAAGGGCTGTTTGGCTTGGCGCAGCAGCGCGATCGCTTCATCGATCTGATTGGTATCGCCAGCGACTTGCGGTGCATATCCTGGAATAGTCACATCCCCAGGCGCTACCGGAATGTAGTCAATCTCTTCGATGCCGACATCTTTGGGCACATCAATCAGCACAGGCCCTGGCCTACCGGTGCGGGCAATATAAAAAGCTTCAGCGACAATCTGCGCCATCTGGTTAGGATCGCGTACCACATAGGAATGTTTCACAATGGGCAGGGTAATGCCGTGAATGTCAGTTTCTTGAAAAGCATCTGTGCCAATCGCCGCGCGACTCACCTGTCCTGTGACGATCACCATCGGAATGGAGTCCATCTGCGCTGTGGCGATCCCAGTGACTAAGTTAGTCGCCCCCGGCCCAGATGTGGCAAAGCACACGCCTACTTCTCCCGTGGCCCGAGCATAGCCGTCCGCTGCATGGGAGGCACCTTGCTCGTGGCGCACCAAAATATGTTGTAGCAATCCTGCTGCTTCAGCCTTGTATAACTCATCATAAATGGGCAAAATCGCCCCGCCAGGATAGCCAAAAATATGCTTGACACCGTGGCGTACCAAACTATCGATCAGGGCATAGGCACCGCTGACACGCTGAGTCGCTGTCGAAGATTCTAAGGTGATAGAAGAGGCCATAGGAAATACAAGGGGGAGACAAAAGCCAAAAGCTGAATCGATTTAAACAGGATCTAAGAGATAGGCAAAAGCTGGTGTTGAGCACCTAATATTCAAGTGTAAATTGTAGCCAAACTAACAACAAGATTGTTCATTAAATCGTTGTTAGGGAAACAGCACATATTCACCGGCCATCCGTTAGCGCCATCGCTAGCGTTCTGCTAAGACTCTACTGAGACTCTATTGACAGGGCTTGGGCAATCTGTTGCCGCAAAAAATCAGCCGCACTGATGGGGATGGCGTTTTGTTCTGGTGTCTGCCAGCCATAGATTTGTCTGCCATAAACGTGCTCGGGTGACTCCCACATCTGTAGATGCTCTACAGCCGGATCTGCATAAAAGTTAATCTTTCCAATACCTAATGGCACAGTGCTCCAATGGGTAAATCGATCATGGCTCAGCCGCTGTACGGGTAGACCGCTAATGGGCACACCCCAACCGTCGATTGCAAAGAATCGCAGGATTTTGCCGCCTTGCTGTTGCCAGAGGGTGAGGGCACCTGTCAGACCGACGACACCGGCACTAAAGCCGATGGCGATCAGCGGGCTGTGCGGGCTGATGTCTTGGGTTGTGCGGTGGGTTGCCACGAGCCAGTCATACACGGCTAGGGGATTGGCCGGGAAGGCGTTGACAATCAAAGGATAGGTGGAAGGGGGCAGCGATCGCACAAAGCTATCGGTGATCTGGGCAGCATGGAATCCCGGACACAGAATAATTGGTCGTAGGCGAGTACGGAGACGTTCGGTTCTACCCATAGTCAGGATAAAAGGCTTACCAGTAGTGTAGAAACAGCGCATCTGATGAATTACATCGAGCGTACCTTGTTATCAGCAGCCCGCTATCAAGTTTTACGGCCAACTTCTTATGGGTGTTATGGGCAAACCGGATCAGCTTTTCCCGACCATCAGTGCATTGGTTGCCATAGGGGAGTTTGCCTCTGACGATCAGTTCGCGGGTGCTTTGGAAGCTAGCACCGTTAGCGATACGCTGTCGGCTGCTGGCAAGCAACAGCGTGCCCAAAGGGAATGGCAAGGTGCGATCGCAGCCCTCAATCAACTGCTAGGTCAGCAAATTGTTCGCACCCAGCCCGCTAAGAAGCATCATCAAGCCAGAAAAAATCATCGTGGTTGGGCCTCTCAACTAAAACCCCAAGCCCTGATTTTATCTGGGCCGGTGCCACTGCTGAACGAGCCTGTTTTGGTTCCTCAAATTGCCAACTGGACGTTTGTGCCGCAGTCTTCGGAGCGTTTAGCCTCTTCTTTTAGTGCGCTCTCTCCTGTGGGCCGACTGTTCCACAAAAAGTTTAAAACGCCTACTTCAGCCACTCGTCTATTACCGCTGATGGAGGATGATCCCTTGGTGCAAGAGCAGTTTGCCCTAGCCTTTACGCCTCAGTTTGCTGTGGTGCTAGTGCTGGGCAAAGATGCTAACGATGAGCTGCGGTTTCAGTTTTCGTTTATGCCTGAGGTGGTGAATTCGGTCTGGCAAGTATTGCGATCGCGCATTTGTCTATCTAGGCCCCAGCAACTCGAATTTATTGAGCCTTTGGCCAAAAAATTTGCTCCCCAAGATCCCAACTATCGTGTGGTCAGCCAGTTTAACCGTTGGATGCTGGCTTGTTTGCCCCAGCCTAGTCCCCAGTCCTCTCCTAGCCAAATCCCTCACCCAGCAAAAGCGCATCCTCAACCAGGGCAAGCCCAAGCTGACCCAGGAAAAGGACAACGCGCTGTTGATGCCCAATCTGCCGATGTCTCATCTCCCCAAGCGGCATTCTCTGATAGCGAACTCCTCAAAGCCATGGCCCACGAAATTCGCACGCCATTGACGACAATTCGTACCTACACGCGATCGCTCCTCAAGCGCGATCAGCTTGATCCCCAAGTGATCAAGCGGCTACAAAGCATTGATCGCGAATGTACCCAACAGATCAATCGATTTAGCTTGATTTTTCGTGCTGTGGAATTAGAAGCCTCTAGTCAAGCCGCAAATCTATCCCCAAAATCACCGCTGAGTGCCATTGCCCTCCACCAAGTTTTCCAAGATGCGATTCCTCAATGGCAGCAGGCCGCCCAACGGCGCAACCTCTCGCTGGAAGTGGGCCTACCGCCCGAACTGCCGATGGTCGCTAGCGACCCTACCATGCTGCAAGATGTGCTCACAGGTCTAGTGGAACTTTTTACCCACAGTGTTTCGCCCGGTAGTCATATCCAGCTTCATGTGGTTCTTGCCGGTGAACAGCTCAAGCTCCAATTCCAATCGCAAGCGCAACCTCCTTCTCCGGTGCAGAATGGTTCCGATTCACCTGAGGCAACAGCCTCCTGTGCCCCTCCTACCCTGCAATCCTTGGGGCATCTTTTGATGTTCCAACCTGAAACCGGCGGCCTCAGCCTCAACTTAGAAGCCACCAAAAACCTCTTCCATGCCCTTGGTGCCAAACTCACCGTCCGCGAGCGCTCTAATCAAGGCACCACTTGGACAGTCTTCCTGCCGTTAGAAGCTAGCGGCCTTAAGTCTTACCCCATAATTTAGCTCCATAATTTAGCCCCATGCCTTAGCCTCCGCGGCCATGAAAAAATTGCCCCCATTCTCCCAAAAGAAAACGGGGGCAACTTTACTAAATACACTCGACAGAGGCTATGGCTGAAATTCAGTCAATGGCAGTCAATGACAGCCAATGGAGCGCCTCAATCTAGAGCGCGTTCTAGAGCGCGTTACCCCGAGGCAACACTTCCTCAGGGAAGACAAACTGCTCATGGGGCTGGTCTTGAGGACTGAGCCAAGCACGAATACCCTCATTCAACAGAATATTCTTGGTGTAGAAGGTTTCAAACTCGGGGTCTTCCGCCGCCCGGATTTCCTGACTGACAAAGTCATAGGCCCGCAGGTTTAACGCCAAGCCCACAATCCCTACCGAACTCATCCACAGGCCCGTCACCGGCACAAACAGCATGAAAAAGTGCAGCCAGCGCTTGTTCGAAAACGCAATCCCGAAAATCTGTGACCAGAATCGGTTGGCTGTCACCATCGAATAGGTTTCTTCTGACTGAGTCGGCTCAAACGCCCGGAAGGTGTTCGCATTCTCAGAGTCTTGGAAGAGAGTATTCTCCACCGTCGCCCCGTGAATGGCACAGAGCAACGCGCCTCCCAAAATGCCCGCTACACCCATCATGTGGAATGGATTCAGCGTCCAGTTGTGGAAGCCCTGCAAGAACAGCAGGAAGCGGAAAATCGCTGCCACGCCAAAACTCGGAGCAAAGAACCAGGACGACTGGCCCAACGGATACATCAAAAACACCGAAACAAACACCGCAATCGGCCCACTGAAGGCGATAGCGTTGTAAGGGCGAATGCCCACTAGGCGAGCAATCTCAAACTGACGGAGCATGAAGCCAATCAGGCCAAAGGCCCCGTGCAAAGCCACAAACGCCCACAGGCCGCCAATCTGGCACCAGCGAACGAAGTCACCTTGAGCTTCAGGTCCCCACAACAGCAAGAGCGAGTGGCCCATGCTGTCAGCAGGTGTAGAAACTGCAACCGTCAGAAAGTTGCAGCCTTCCAGATAAGAACTGGCCAACCCGTGGGTGTACCACGAGGTGACAAAGGTGGTGCCGGTCATCCAGCCCCCAATCGCCATGAAGGCGCAGGGGAACAGCAGCAGACCAGACCACCCAATAAATACAAATCGGTCGCGCTTTAGCCAGTCGTCGAGAACGTCAAACCGTCCCCGCGCGGCGGGCGCTTGTCCCATTGCTATGGTCATTTCAGAATCCTCTTTTCTTGGCTCTTAATATAGATTAAGTCCTTTTTTATCTAAAACTCTGCTGCTTGATTGAGCAAAGCCTCAGAACACCAATTAACGACGTTATGTGGATAATTCCTAAAGTAAGAATCCGAACCCGCTTTTGGCCAGACAGCTAAAAATAGCCGCCTCAAAGGATTTTGGCATGTACTTATCATAAGGACAGATCCCTTTTTTTACAATCTGTCACGTAAATTCTCAGATTGTCTTTGAGGAAAACCATCCCTATTCTTCGCTATTTTTTAGCCTGGTGACAGTAGTTGGCTTAGACTCAAGCTGAAACCCTTACGGCAAAATCCTCTCACTGCAAGGGTTTCAGCTTTTATCTAGGTCTTCACAAAGATCTTAATAATATTTTTCGCAAAAAACATTTTGAGCGCTTGGGCTAACTCAGAACCTATCTCTGTTGAGCCTATGGATTGTGTACAAAGATTTCTATTTATAAACAGAAATCTATATGAATAGAATAGTTTGTGAGCAGATACTATTTAGACAGTAGTTGGGCTGTGCTCTGTCCTACTAAATCTCGCCGTAAAATTCTACTAGACATAAATTCCCTTCTAAAATTTGATGTATGACTGCCTCTAAAACGCCTTCTCCCCAATCTTCTCAAAATGGTGCTCAAAAAGGTGCTCAAAAAACTGCTTCAAACACCGTGCTCCGCCGAGAGATTTTAGGAGCCCGGCGGCCAAGCAACTATTTTTGGGCTTTGGTCACTGCAATCGGTGGGACAGGATTCCTCCTTTCTGGTATATCAAGCTACCTCCATACCAATTTATTGCCTTTTTCTGACTTGCCTGCCCAGCTTGTGTTTGTACCCCAGGGCATTGCCATGACCTTTTATGGGACGGCGGCTATTTTGCTCTGTACCTATTTGACTTTGATGATTTTGTGGGATGTCGGCGGCGGTTACAACGAATTTGATAAAACCGCTAGTGAAGCGCGAATCTATCGGCAGGGATTTCCAGGGAAAAACCGCAAGATTGATTTGCGCTATCCCTTAAATGATTTGTTGGCAGTTAGAGCAGAGGTCAAAGAAGGCTTAAATCCAACGCGATCGCTCTACCTGCGTGTAAAGGTAAAGGCGATATTCCGCTCACCCGCGTAGGGCAACCCATTTCCCTGGCAGATTTGGAAAATCAGGGCGCTGAGTTAGCTCGTTTCCTGCAGGTGCCGTTAGAAGGGCTGTAGATGGCTATAGATTTTGAGATGGCTATGGATCTTTAAATGGCTATGGATTTTTAGATGGCTATGGATTTTTAGATGGCTATAGCCTTAATTCAATGTATCCACACCATAAAGCAGCCACACCGTAAAGCAGCCATACCGTAAAGCATTCACACCATAAAGCGTTCGTACAATAAAACCCAATAAAAAAGATACCGCCCCTTTGCGTAGGTTGCCGAATTGAAGTTTCGCTGACTGCGTGGCACAATAAGCGTCGTTTTGCTGACGTTGATTTGATAACCACACCGTAAGGAAATTTGAGGGAGCATACATCATGACGCAAGGAATACGATTAGGGGCAAAGCAGCGGTGGAGCTTGCTTGTTGTGATCGCCCTATTGATAGGCAGTTGCAGTCAAGCTGAAACACCTCAAGCGGCTAGCTTGTCCCAACCAGCAGCAGCACCTCAGATAGTCGAAAAAGCCGCCCCTACCCCTGAAGAACTCACGGCGGGCCTGCCTAAGTTAAATGGCAAAGCGACCGTGGAAATTATGGTCGGGAGCAAACCCATTACGATTGAAGTCGATGGAGAACATGCACCGATAACCGCCGGTAACTTTGTAGATTTAGCCCAGAAGGGCGTATATGATGGCACCATTTTTCACCGGGTGGTGCGATCGCCCGATCCTTTTGTCGTTCAAGGCGGTGACCCGCAAAGCATTGACCCCAACGTCCCTACGAGCCAACTCGGTACCGGTGGCTACATCGATCCAGACACGGGCGTTGAGCGCATGATTCCCCTAGAGATTCAACCCCAAGGAGCGGATCAGCCACTGTATGGCCAAACCTTCCCTGAAGCCAATATCACAGATGAGCCCGTATTGGGTCATCGCCGAGGTGCAGTGGCCATGGCTCGCTCTGGGCCTAACACGGCTTCAGCGCAGTTTTATATCACCTTGGCTGACGTGGCCTTTTTAGATGGTAATTATGCCGTACTCGGCTATGTCACGAGCGGGATGGATATTGTAGATAAAATTCAGCTAGGAGATGTCATTACGTCTGTAACTGTCAAGTCTGGTGCCGAAAATTTGGTTCAACCGACCGAAACCACTGACGAAACCACTGACGAAACGGCTGACGAAACGGCTGAGTAGTATCCTTTTGGTCGCGCAGTGACCCCCGTCGTATGCCTCCGTGAAAAAGTCTCCTAATGTAGTTGTCACAGGTCTTGGCCTGATGAGCGCGCTGGGTGCCAACGCGCTGACGACTTGGCAAAATTAAAGGCTGGCGAAAGTGCGATCGCGCTGCGCCAGCCTTTTTTATACTTAGCGCCAGAACCCCTCGCAATGGCCAGGAAAACCCCCTTAGATTTGGCAGAGATCTTGCAAGCCTGCGTTCAAGAAGCTTGGCAAGATGCAGGACTGACACAAAATGTCGCTCAAACCAAAACACCAGAGAAAAACAGCACAGTCCTGACAGGATTAGGCCACGACTGTGGCGTCGTGATTGGCTCTAGTCGGAGTCATTTGCGCACATGGGAGCCATGGCAATTCAGCAAAGGCAGTCCCCCCAGGCATTCGCAGGCGATTGGTTGAGGGCAATGCCTCACGAACCAGCCCTGACAGCCGCGCAGATGACCAATAGCACAGGGCCAATACTCGCGCCGATGGCCGCTTGTGCCACCGGGATATGGGCGATTGCCCAAGCTGCAGATCTGATCCGTGGCGGCCAATGTAGCCGCGTCATCGCTGGGGCTATAGAATCCCCCATCACACCACTTACCATCGCCGGATTTCGCAAAATGGGGGCACTAGCGACCACAGGCTGCTATCCGTTTGATACCGGTCGCCAGGGCTTTGTGCTGGGAGAAGGGGGCGCAATCATGGTGCTAGAGTCAGCCGCTTTAGCAGCGCAGCGAGGCGCCAAGGTCTATGGCCACATTCTGGCCGCTGGACTGACCAACGACAGCTACCATGTCAGTGCCTTCGAACCTAGCTATGCTATGGGGCAACGGGCCGTAGCCCAGTGCCTGCAGCGTAGCGAGCTGACACCGCTAGAGATCGACGCCGTTCATAGTCATGGGACGAGCACAGCCCAAAATGATCAGATGGAGGCGAGCCTAATTGGGCAGTTATTGGGCAAGCGGGTGCCGGTTATGGCCACCAAAGGTGCCACCGGACATCTTTTAGGGGCCTCAGGAGCAATCAGCGTGGCATTGAGCTTGATCAGTTTGCAGCAGCAAACACTGCTGCCCTGTATAGGATTGCAAACAGCCGATTTTGATCTGAGCTTTGTTCGCAAATCGCGCCCAGCATCGCTGCAAAACTTGCTGTGCTTTAGTTTTGGCTTTGGCGGGCAAAATGCCGTGCTGGCCCTGCAAAAAGGGGCAGACGGTCGCGATTTTTAGCTTCTGTGTTGGGTTTGTTGGGTTGTAGCGCCTGTATCCTATATGTTGTAGCGCCTGTATCAGGATGACACATGATTTCGGTGGAACCCTATTAAACAGACTAAATGTGTATCATTTAAATAGGTAAGCATCAGTTGCGCTTGATATTTTGATTGAGTTCTTTAGGGAGATCCTACCGATGAAACGCTTCAATTTTATGCTTAACTGGCCCAGTCATACCCATCAGGTCTTGCTATCAGGCGCGGCCATTGCCGGTTTGCTAGGTGCTGCAGTACTCACCGCCCAGCCCGCTCAAGCCGGTACGCTGCTAGAAGATGCAGCTATAGGCGCAGGGGTAGGATTAGGCACGGGCCTAGTGCTTGGTGATAGGGTCGGTGCAGATGATGCCATTAATGGCGCAGCCGCAGGGGTAGCTTGCAATGTTGCCAATGAAGCCCTGCATGAAGATGGCGAGCGCAACTTGCTAGAAGATGTTGGTATCGGGGCGGCCACCAGCGGCGCTGTCGGAATTCTCACCAATGATGATTCCTTCCTTAGCAATGCAGCCCAAGGCGCGGCAGCCTGTGGCGTCATCCACATACTGGATTAGAGTCAGTTAATTCAGGGTGTCATCTAGCTGAATATCCTGGATATCCTGGCGATTGGTGCTGTGGCTAGTGCTGTTGCCATTGCCATTGCCGCCCCAGTGGCCTGAGCCACTGGGTTTTTTTTGGGATAAATTGTGGGGCAACTGGTAGAGGTTGGCCAATGGGCTCGATCAGATGGAACTGGTTGAAGTCAATCACGCGTTTTCCATGGGAGCCGGTCAGCAAAATATCGGCGAAACGGTGGTTCCAGCGGATATCTTTAGCATAGAAGGTGTGGCGGGCATGGATGGTTTGGGCTAGGGTTTCGTCGAGTCCGGTGAGGGTGACAATAATTTCAGCGCGATCACGCTGCAAAGTCTCTACCGTATCGCCATCGAGTAGTCCCCCTGGCAGTATCTGATGCATTGCTGTCCAAGATAAGCTGAAAACTGGGGTATGCGATCGCATCAGCGGAACATCATGAAAGCGCCGCATAAAATACCCCTCCGTACTCACCTCATCGCGGACGAGCGTCACCCATAGCTGCGCTTCTAAAATGTAATTTTTACGCTTATTGGCAGTGCGAAACATCAGCGTCGGCACCCCATTAAAGGGGGCAATCACCGCCACATCACTAAACAAAATTCGCGCCGTCGGCAGCGAAAACCGAGCAAACACCAGCCCCGTTGTCGTCGCAATAAAAAATAGGCCCACCAGCGACTCAATCACCACGAGCCAATGCGCATACAAACTCGTTGGATACATCGCCCCATAGCCAATTGAAGCCATGGTCTGCACACTAAAGAAAAACAGATCCAAAAAGTATCGCGGCTCATTTTCGCCCACCGAGGCAATGCCACCCCCAATACTATAAGCAAACGCAAACGCCGCATTGACCAGCAAATAGAGCAAGCTCGTGAGGCTGACAAACGTGGGCCAAGGCATGGTCAGCAACAAATGGTAAATGTCGCCCCAATAAGAATGTGGATCCCCAATGCGCTCAATTTCTGGGTAGGTGCGATTACCAAAGAAAAAACGTTTTGAGACGCGTCGAAACTGAGGCCGAAACTGAGGCCGAAACATGGTCTCTCCTAGAGTGGAAATAACTGAGTAGATGCCAGTATCGGCATATAACAGCCTATTTTGATCAGTGAATGGGACATAATTCCTATAGTCTATAACTCAAAACAGAAACTCAAATCATCGCGGGAGCCTTATCGTCATTATGAAGCAGCTTGCCATTCGCAGTTTAGGTTGGGGGGCAGGGATAATCGCTGCCATCACCCAGCTACCAGTGATCGCTCGCCAGCCAATGCCGAACACTGCATCCATACCCATCTCAACATCTATCCCCATTTCAAGCCAGAGCGTTTCAAATCAGAGCAGCCAGCCAGCCAGCCAGCTACTGGCCGTCGCTTTGAGCAGCCGCAGCTTAAGGGTGGGCGATACCGGTGCAGATGTAAGAGCGCTACAGCGATATCTTAGCCGCAATGGCCTCTACCCCTTCATCATTGACGGCGTTTATGGCCAAGAGACCGCTGATGCCGTTTCGACCTATCAGCGCATTCGAGATTTACCCGCCACTGGTATCGCTGATGAAGCAACGCTGACAGATATGGAGTTCGACTTTTTACCAGCAGCGGCCCCCCCTGCATCCGCTCCGCCTGCGAGTGGGGCTTCCCAAGCAGCGATACGCTCTGGAATATTAGCGCCAGGATCAACTGGCAGCGATGTCATTGCGCTACAACAACGCCTGAATGGGTTAGGCATCCCGGTCTTTGTAGACGGCATTTATGGATTTGAAACGCAGCAGGCTGTACGCACCTATCAGCGGGTTCAAGGGCTGAACGTAACCGGCAATGCGGATAATGAAACGCTACAGGCCATGGGCTTTTCGGCGGCGGCTAGTCGGCTCAACTATGTTGCGGCTGTGATTGCAGATGAGTCTCGCTTGGCCAGTGTCCGTCAGTTTTTCCCCGAAGCTTATGTGGATAGATTGCGTCAAGGTTCGTTCATTAATATTGGCAACTTTGGCGAACGATTGCCCGCTGAAGCTCGCGCTGATGCCGCTGCCGCCCGAGGGTTTTCGACCCGTGTGCTGTACCGCCGTTAAAGTATTGCCGCTAAAGATGGGGGCAAAATAGAGTGTATAGCAAAGTAAGGATGCATTCTTACTTTGGATGCATTCTTACTTTGTCTTGGTGAGCATTCCTTGTCTTGGTGAGCATTCCTTGTCTTGGTGAGCATTCCTTGTCTTGGTGAGCATTCCTTAGCGCCGTGCGACGACGCAGGGTCTCACCGCTAGCGCCGTGCGACGACGCAGGGTCTCACCGCTAGCGCCGTACGACGACGCAAGGTCTCACCGCTGTTAGTCGAGTTAGCCGCTGCTCGTCAAGGCTTCTAACGATTACTATTGTCCTAACTCACTCGACAAAAGCTGTAGACAATCGAAAATCGAGCTACAGGAACCAAATAGCCCCGACATCCATCGTCAAAGCATGGCCTAGCCTCACCAGTAAAGGCCAATGTGGCGCGGCCTGAACCCTCACCGGGTCGGGCTCAATGCCTCGGGCACTCAGCAAATAGTCGTAGTACAGCTCCTGTACGCGGTATAGCGCTAAGGGCAATCCTAACTTCTCACCTAAGATAATCAGTCGCTCTAGCGCTTCTATGGAGTCCTCTAGCTCTCGAGAGTGCTCGGATAGTGGTGTCATTTGCAGCGTTTGTGACAATCCCTGCCCAATCAGCCGCTCCAGAATCGGCTGAGCGCCCGGTAACTTCATGTGGGCACGAAAGTGATGGGCCTCGGTTGCAATCCCCTCTAGTTCGGCAATTCGACCTACTGTAATTTTTAATAAGCTACCGTTAGGTTCTGTAATATCTTGCTCTAAAGCACGTATAACCTGAAGGGCTCGGTGGCTTAAGGTAATGTCGGCCGCGACCTGTAGCGCCTGCGGCACGGCGATGTGATCGCGATGAAAAGCCATCAACACGCTATAGTTCTCTCGATACACCTGCTCGTATAGCTGATCGAGCCGCTGCAGAGTCTCTTGATTGAGCTGCTGCATAATTTGCTGCCGCTCTTCGGCAAATAAATCTTGCAAGGTGTAAGTAGGGCTAAAGTACTGGGTAATCGCCAGCACACTCTGGGCAATGCTGTTGCTGGTAAATGCCTCAACCACTGCTAACTTGGCCTTTTGGTAAGCCGCTCGACTCGGGAACGTTTGAATGCCACAGTGAAAATCCCAGCCCCCCAAGTGCAACACCGCAAATGCTAGCGTTACCGTCTCTTGAGTCATTTCTGAAATCACCTCTACTTGGCCAATGGCCAGGGTCAGTGCGCCCAAGGGCTGCTGGTAATAGTCCTGTCGATTAAGGCGATAGCAGTAGAGCTGATGCTGAGGCCGGTAGGTATTGAACAATGACCCCATGGCATAGTGGGCCACTACCTGCTCTAAGCTAACTTGATGGGGTTTGACCTGCTGAAGATAGACACCTGCGCCTGTTTTGAAGGCATCAACATTGCTAGGAGCAAGCTCTAAGCGACCGATGAATTCAGCTTCTAGATAACTGCCTGATACGGTTTCAGCCAGCTCTATTGCCCGCGAAGCATAGCGCAAAATTTGGGTGCCTTCAGGTCTAGAAATTTCATCAAAAAACCAGCCACAGCTTGTATACATCAGTAGCGCATGGCGCTGCATTTCGAGTAATCTGAGGGCTTTTGTGCGCTCGGTGCTGCTCAGCAGATGGGCTTGATGATGCCTAAAGAACTGATCGAGGCTGCCCTTGGTGCGATCGCTCATAACCCCTATATAGTCATTACGAGCTGCCCAGGGATCGCGCAGCAGCGCCGATCCTTGCTTTTCGTAAAGAGACGCGAGGCGATCGCGCAACCAATCTAGCGCTGCTCTCAGCGGTGCACGCCACTGCTGTTGCCAACCACCGCCACCACCGCAGCCACAGTCCTGCTGCCAGCGATCGACTCCGTGGGAACAACTCCAAGCCGTTACCGGCTTTAGCTGCACCTCCCAAGTCGGTGGGCATAGGCTTAAATAACGGGCATAGCTCGTCACCTTCCAGCCCCGAGCGGGAAACTCATAGATCAAGGCATAGGCTAAAGCTTTTTCAGCGCCAGCGCGATGGTGCCCGAAGGTCTCACCATCGGTAGCAACGGAGATGAGTTGAGAATTTTGGGATGAAGAGTATTGAGCCCCTGCTGTTTTAGCATTGCCAGTCCCCTGATCAGCATCCCGGACTCTCACCGCCTGACCGAGACGATCGGCAAAATGCTGGGAAGAGCGCAGGATATCGTCAAACCCCATATCCCCAGAAATTGGGCCGTCGTAAAAGAAAATGTCAATATAGTTGCGGCCATTAGGCTGCTCCGGTAAAAAGCACCGATAGGGTCGGGTGGGATCAATTTCACCTTGATCTACGGATTGCCACTCGTCAAAGCCATCTGCCAAACCAAACCGACGACAGTAGGCCGCTTGGGAAGGCGCTAGCACAATAAAGGCAATCCCTTCACTGGCAAGAACTTGCAATGTGTCATGATCGATGGCTGTTTCTGCCAGCCACATACCTTCGGGATCACGCCCAAACCGACGCTGAAAGTCGGCAATGCCCCAGCGCACCTGAGTCACTTTATCGCGATGGTTAGCCAGCGGCAAAATGATGTGGTTGTATACTTGGGCGATCGCATTGCCATGACCTTGATTGCGATCGCAACTACGCCGATCCGCCTCCAGAATACGCTGGTAAGTTTCCAAATCATGGCGTTCTAACCAGCTCATCAGCGTAGGGCCAATATTGAAGCTTATGTGCTCATAGTTATTGACAATTCGCACAACCTCGCCTTGGTCATTCAAAATGCGCGCAAACGCATTGGGCCGATAAGATTCATGTAAAATGCGCTCGTTCCAATCATGAAAAGGCGCTGCACTCGGCTGGCGACCCACCACATCGAGAAAGGGATTTTCCCGAGGCGGCTGGTAAAAGTGCCCATGCACGCAAATATTAACCCCTGTCGGGGTGGGGCTAGAAACTGCAGCCAAAACCGATTGATTAGGTTCATTCACAGTCTCTACCATGGCGCTCGACTGAGGCTTAACCATAAAATTATCGAAGTATTTATGACGAGGAGCGATATATCACTCTTGAACAACTATCTGTCTTGGCTATCTTGCTGTCTTGGCTATCTTGCTGTCCTAGCTATCTTGCTGTCCTAGCTATCTTGGCATTGCCCGCTTAAAAGACTTGAAGAGGCTCAAAACGACAGAGAACAACAAGCATCACAACAGAACTGAAAACAACACTCGCAGTGCGATCCCCTCTGGATAAAACAATCAGGTCAAACAATGGCGAGCAGTCTGGTGAGACCTTGAAATGCGCGGCTTGAAATGCGCGGTTGGTATGCACTACCAGAGAAAAGACCAGATCAGAAACCAGAAAAAAACAGACCAAAAAATCTAAGTCAGCCATTAAGTCAGCCATTTAAAATAGCACCATTTAAAGTATCGCGGCTCAAAACAGCACTACGCAAAAAAGCACTATGCAAAAACAACTTTAACTTTGTTCAAAATCTAGCGATAGTCTAGCCTATCTCTTGAAAAAGCTAGGAAAAATTAATAGAAACTACTGTTATGAAATCATCATGCGACAAACTGCCCTTGCTCAAAGACGGCACTATCACCTTTAGGGGCACTGTTGTTGCTGGGCATCAGGTGGCTTCCGGGCAGGCAACCGCTAGCCCCTACCCCCACGGCACCATTGAAATGCAAGCGCCTCACTTTTTGGCCCTAGGCATCGATCTTTCACCGTTTTATTCCGGCACGCTCAATGTTTCAATTGCGCCTCATGATTTTGACCTCATAGCCCAACAAACGCTCCATGACGTTAAGTGGTCACCCCATCACGATGCTGAGAGTTTTTCCTTTGTCCCCATTCAGCTCACTTACGGTGAGCTGACTTACGGCGGTCTCATTTACTACCCTCGCCCCGAAACTAAAATCAACCATTTTCAAGCGCCATCCATTTTAGAGCTATTACTACCTAAAATTGAGGCGATCGCATACGGGGATCAAGTGATCATCACCGCGCCAGCCAGCCAATTGATCTTATCAGAGCCGTCCCCATAGCCCTATTAAGCGGCAACCTATAATAAAGGTCATAGCCTCCCCGCAGTGGAAATGTCATGACGCAGCTTGATATCACCGACCTTAGTCAAAAACTGGAAACCGGCGATCTTAAGGATCGCAAGCTAGCGCTGGCTGCTTTGCGCGATGTTCCTGCTGAGCAGGCTGTTCCGCTCATCAAAAAGGCACTTAATGACCAAAATGGGCAGGTTCGTTCCATGGCCATTTTTGCCTTGGGGATCAAGCCAACCGACGAGTGTTACGAGCTATTACTGAAGATTTTACAAAGCGATCCCGACTACGGTATTCGCGCAGATGCGGCAGGCGCACTGGGCTATCTAGAAGATCCTCGAGCCTTTGATCCATTGGTCAAAGCCTTGTATGAAGACGTGGACTGGCTGGTGCGCTTTAGTGCGGCAGTTTCCCTAGGGAATCTCAAAAATCCCCAGGCCCATGATGCACTCATTGCCGCTTTAGACAGTAAAGAAGTCGTGATTCAGCAGGCTGCGATCGCCGCTCTTGGCGAAATCAAAGACCTTAGCGCCATCGACAATATTTTGGCCTTTGCCCAGTCCGACGACTGGCTTGTCCGCCAGCGCCTAGCCGAAGCCCTAGGCAATCTCCCCAGCGAAAAAAGCACCTCTGCCCTCCGCTACCTTGCCAAAGACGATCATTCCCAAGTTGCCGAAGCAGCCCAGATTTCTTTGAACCGGTTGGCAGACTGATAGTTGGCAGAATGAATAGAAAAATAAGCGCAGAAGTCAGACCGTGACGGTATCAAGCGGGCGTTCATGACTCGTTGATTGTAAGGATATAAAACTCTACTAAAGACCCCATCAATGGCCATCACCCAGTTGACTTAGCCAGGAAAACCACTGAGTATCTTATGTGGCACTGTGGGGCACTCTGCACTGAGCTAGATACTTTTTATACCTTCAATCATGAGTTCTAAGTTATTTCAGGCGAAACAACTGCTTTACTCCCTTCATCTACCATGGTTTTTGCTGGGTTGTCTGTGTTTGATCACAGGTAGTACCTATCTAGTAACCGTTGATTTGACGACGGGGCAAATAAATACACCTAGTCAAAAAGCCATACGCTCAGTAGACCCGCACTCAGTAGACCCGCATTCGGTGGTTCAAGTTTCTAATAGCAACCCATCATCGAATGCAAAAAGACCTTAGACAGAGCAAAACATGTAGCGTTTCTCACTTGGCCAGACTACAGATATCTCAGTGAAACCTTTATAGAACAACAGGCCAAGTGAGTCGCGTTACCCGTTGGCGCAGCCTCGCCGTCGGCGTTATGCATCCGGGTAACGCGATATATCAAAGATTGAAGGGTGCGTTTGAAGAGGACAATTCGAGACCTAGTGAATCCATTCGGTATGGAAAAAGCCTTCTTTGTCCGTCCGCTCGTAGGTGTGCGCGCCAAAATAGTCGCGCTGGGCTTGGGTGAGGTTCTGGGGTAGACGGCTGCGGCGGTAGCTGTCAAAGTAGTCGAGCGAGGCGCTAAACGCGGGCACCGGAATACCAACTTTAGCAGCGGTGGCAATCACCTCGCGCCACGCACTTTGTCGATCGAGAATGGTCTGCTTAAACTCTGGCGCTAGCAGCAGGTTGGGCAGCTTGGCATTTTCGTCGTAAGCGGCCTTGATTTTGTTGAGGAAGGCGGCGCGGATGATGCAG
>JAAUPS010000204.1 GCA_012033015.1 Phormidesmis sp. RL_2_1 | reverse complement strand
AGTCTTTATTTCTACTATCAGTCTTCTCTAGTTTTCTACCACAAGTTTTGTACGATACGACCATTGTTCAATAGTCGGTAAGTGGTACGGAAAAATATGGCTTAAAGACAGGGCTCGTCGAAGACACAGCTTGTTAATCTAGCAGGGCGGGTTTTCTCAAGCGCAGATATGACATGCTGTGCCCCTTCTTGAACTAAATCTTCGACATAGCCCGTCTGCGAAACAATGGCCTCTTTTTTACTGTCAAAAGGGCCAAAGTAATAGGTGCACTCGGGTGTTTGAGTCTGAATTTTGATCCACCAAGGCTGTTTTCGGTTGTGAACAATCGAAAAGAGACGCTTTAAGCTATTCATCGTTTGTTATCTCAAGGTTTACGTCTAGATTGCACTCAGCAGAGTTCATCAGAAAAGATAGCGCTAGGCATTAGCCAACCAGTCAAACATAGCGCTAACATTATCGATAGTGACTAGCTCATACTTCCATAAGGTGATCGGTAGTAAGCTAATATCCTCGTGATGGTTTTTCAACGCAAGCAAGATGGCATCATGCGAGAGCAGCAGTTCATTTTCTAGGAACTGAAAAAACTGGAATTCACGTGCACATGTCATAACAACTCTTTCACAACTCCTTCAAATAGTGTTTTGTCATCGTGCTTTGTCGGCTACATCGCTAGCGCCTAAAACTAGCTCCTATAAACTAGCGCCTAAAATCAGCTAGCTCCTAAAATAGCTAGATTCTCCATAGCCCAATCTATACACCTAAAATTTAGGCGCATCTAGAGTGTTCTGATGATGCTAGCGATAGGCACTGAGATAGATGCCTTGAGAAGAATAGATGCATTAAGCTGAAGCCTAATAAGAATTATGGACATGAGTTATGAGGAAATTATGAAGTACGCCACCATGTACTGAAGATGGCTCACATAATCAAAATATTTCTTAACAAAAGGCTGTAAAGATAAATATTTTAGCCGCCCTCAAATCGCTCAGACCGGCAACACCAAGACCGGCAACACCAAGACCGGCAACACCAGATGGGTCAATCCAAACCTTGAGAACCTCCCCTTTGCGGATGACATCATGAAAATAATGGTTGTATCGAACGATCAGACGATCGTCAGCCTTCTTCAAAACACGCTTGCTAGCTATAGAAATGAGGTGGATGCGGCCATAGAGGAGAACAAGGTGTGGCCAGCGGTACGCGCTGCCAACCATAATTTTGGTGAGTGTGCTCTCGCTGAGTGTAATCCCGCTGAATATGATCTTGCTGGGCGTGATCCTACTGGGCGTAATCTTGCTGGGCGTGGTCTCGCTGGGTGTGATTTTGCTGGGTGTGATCTGATTGTGCTGGATGTCTGTTGCGCTGGAGCAGATAGCGCTGGGGTAGATAGCGCTGGGGGTAGATAGCGCTGGGGTAGGCTGCGCTGGGCTAGGCCGCTCTGGGGCGGATAGCATTAGGCTGTGCCAGCAGATCCGTGCTAGACGCGCTCAAATCCCTATACTGCTACTCATCCCGCTGGCAGAAGTCCGCAGCCAAGGTCGAGCGATGATTGAGGCTGGTGCCGATGATTATGTGATCAAGCCCATTCAGCCTGAGGTATTGATGGCACGCATAGAACTTTTGTTACATCGTGTAGAGCATCAACGACAGCAGCGACCACCCACATCCGAAGCGTTGGCAGAGATAAGGGCAAATAACGGCATTGCTTTGCCCTATAAGCGCCAGCAAAGCGAAATTCAGCTAGAGGAAATTAGTAACGCTCTGAGCCACGCAGTAGAAGGTATTTCACGGCTAGATCCCCAAGGCCGCTACCTTTTTGTCAATGATGCCTACGCCCGCATGGTGGGCTTTGCGCCCGCTGATTTGGTCGGGACAAACTGGCAAAATACGGTTCATCCGGACGATATCGCCCTAGCGATCGCAACCTATGAGCAAATGCTCATCCATGGAAAAGTTGAGCTAGAAGTCAAGGGCCTTAGGCGAGATGGCTCTATTTTTGATAAATCGTTGGTCATGGTGCCCACCTACGATCGGCAAGAGCGATTTACAGGGCACTACTGCTTTATGAAGGATATTAGCGATCGCAAGCAGCGATCGCGCCAGCTACGGCAGCAGCTCAAACGAGAACGACTGATTAGGGCAATCACGAACTCTATTCGCCAAACGTTTGATCTCGACGCAATTTTGAGTGCTGCTGTTGAGCAAGTACGGCAATTCTTACAAACCGACCGCGTCATTGTTTTTCGCTTTGAGTCCAACTGGCAAGGAATTGTTGAAGCTGAGTCAGTTGCACCCCAATGGGTTGAAACCCTAGGAATGAAAATTAAAGACAACTGCTTTGGTGAACTCTATGTGGAGCGTTACTGTCAAGGACGTATCAGCAGCATTTCAGATCTGCAAAGCGCTGGCGTTGATCCTTGCCACAGGAGGCTGCTGGAAAATTTTCAGGTGCGGGCCAATTTGGTCGTGCCGATTTTGCAAGGCGAACATCTGTGGGGACTGTTGATTGCCCACCATTGCTCAGCTACGCGCCAATGGGAACCTGCCAGTAACTTACTGCTTCAGCAGGTTGCCACACAAATGGGCATTGCCATTCAGCAAGCAGAACTATACCGCAAAACTCGCGAACAAGCGGCTTTAATTGACATTGCCACCGATGCTATTTTTGTGCGGGATTTGGAAGGACGAATTGCGTTTTGGAGCCGAGGTTCTGAGCGGCTGTATGGTTGGCAAAAAGAAGAAGCAATCGGACAAGTGTCCCATCAACTGCTCAGAAAAGATAGCGTTGAAGTTGAAAAGGCAATGCGCGCAACCATCCAGCAAGGGTTTTGGCAGGGAGAGCTAAGCCAATCGACCAAAGCTGGCGACAAAATTTTGGTTGCCAGCCGTTGGACGCTAGTGCGCGATCAATCGGGCCAGCCCAAGTCTTTACTAGAGGTCAATACCGACATCACTGAAAAGAAACGGCTCGAAGCCCAGTTTTATCAAGCCCAAAGGCTGGAAAGCTTAGGACAGCTAGCCGGTGGTATTGCCCATGATTTAGGCAACGTTTTGACCCCTATCTTGGGCATTGCCCAACTGCTGCGCATCACCCAAAAAAATGCAGACGATGCCACCAAAGAACAGCTCGATATTTTAGAAAGAAGCGCCAAACGGGGCGCTAACATGGTCAAGCAAATTCTCACCTTTGCCCAGGGGAGTACCGACGACAAAACCACTGTAGATATTACAGCGCTGTTACAAGAAGTCATTGACTTTGCCCGCCAAAGCTTTCCTGGCTCTATTGAAATCCGTCAAAACATTTTAGATAACAACCGGCCAGACAGCTTTTTTAGCGTCGTTTCGGCTGATTCAACCCACTTGCATCAGGTGTTTATGAATCTCTGCATTAATGCCCGCGATGCGATGCCTCACGGGGGCGTGCTGACGCTCTCGATAGATAATATGTTTGTCGATCAAGCCTTGGCGAGTCACGAAATTGATGTGTCAGTTGGTCACTATGTGGTGGTCACCGTTGCCGATACGGGTATGGGGATTTCGCCCGAAGTGCGCGATCGCATATTTGAGCCGTTTTTTACCACCAAAGCCCCTGGCAAAGGCACCGGCTTAGGACTCGCCACCGTGTTGGGTATTGTCAAAAACGCAGGTGGCTTCTTAAAAGTGATCAGCGAAGTTGGCAAAGGCACTCAGATTAGCGTGTACTTTCCCGCAGTCGAGTAGTCCATTTACAGGACACTGCCAGTACATTTACAGTACATTATTAGTACATTGTGCACTCTGGCTTGAGGGGTGGCCAAAGCAGAGTAAGCCAAAGCAGAGTAAGCCAAAGCAGAGTGAATGGTATTAACCAATACATTTTCCTCATAACTTCCACATGATTGGCCCCTAGTGTAGGTGAGGTAAGCGCATAAGTCGCTTGTACCTATTCTGATTGGGGCAGCATGATGACAAGCACGACATACGAAAAGATTTACACCCTTGATATGCTTCGCAACGAAGCGCGTGAGCTGATCGATGAAGGCTGTGTGAACTGTCAGCAGCCGATTTATACTCTCTGCCGGTATATTCCTGAGCGAGAGTGGGAATGCATCAAGCTCAATTTAGAAGACAATGAGTTTTTAATGCGCGATCGCATTATTGACCTGCTCAGCCACGAGCGGTGGGACGAAGACTAGGGCTGAAAGACTGGAGCTAGAAGACTGGGGCTAGAAGACTGGGGCTAGAAAACTAGGCTATTAGCCGCCTATAGCCTTTCTCCCTTGGCCGCTGACCGCCTGCACGCAGAGATTCAAGCCTTTTTAATCTGGCCTTTTTTATCTGGCCTTTTTTATCTGGCCTTTTTCAATCTGGCCTTTTTTAATCTGGCCTTTCTGCCTTGCCTTGAGCATAAGCGCGATCAAACAAACCTTCTAACTGACCATGGGTGCCGCGAATTTGATCGATAACGGCTTTGCCCCATTCCAAGTACTCGTCAATTCGAGCCGTGGGCCAATCTTCAGGGGGCGAGGTGCGAGTATCCCTTAGGTTAGCAATTTTGTCGGCGAGCTTGACGAGTTTGGCGCGATCGCTCAACCCTGCAGCATGATCGATTTGTGCTTGCTTGCGCGCTGCTTTGGGTAAAGATTTATCATCAGACACCTCATCGACAATATTGCGAATAACACGACCAAAATATTGTTCAATTTCATCAAACGTCGTGTCTGTATCTTCAACAGTGTCATGCAGCAAAGCGGCAATCAGCACCGCCTCATCCGTGATATCCGCTTCATTGAGCAAGATGTTCGCCACCGCAATCGGATGATTGATATAAGGCGTTTTGGCAGCGTCTTTGCGGCGCTGGTGTCGATGCTTGTAGGCCGCAAAGCTCAGCGCCTGCAAGAACTGCGCAGTCATAACCTTGGCTTGAACGGATGACGTTACTAGCAGATTGATCATAAGACGTTAAACGCCGGTTCAGTCCGGCTATGAGAAACACATAGCCCATGTCCTCATGCATAAGCACATGGGCTCGACAGACACCATAAATTGATACAGAAAATTGATACAGAAAATTGATATAGAAAATTGATACAGAAATATTGATACAGAAATATTGATACAGAAAATTGATACAGAAAATTGATACACAAAAGTAGCCACAGAAGTAGCCACAGACAGTGAATAGACAGTGAATAGACCGCAAAGGCAGCCATCAAAATCGAGCAAAGCTGCTGCTGGATCCGCTTAATATTTCATCAAGTAATATTTCACAAAAAACAGTTGATCATTGAATTTTCCTGGGGCACTCTGAAATCATCAGGAACACGTCAGGGCATCATCCCAGAGAAACATGCTAGAGATTTCAGCCTAGGGCTTTCTCAGCATTTCGTTACAGATAATTGTCGAGCACAACACGGTTTAAAGAAACTTAGCGTTGTGGGCTCATTATTCCTGTCAGAATCTCTAAGGGTTCACTAAAGGCCGACTTAAGGCTGACTAAATATCTGCTGGATATCTGCTGATATCTGCTGAATAGAGTCAGTGGGTGACCGTTTTTGATATCTCGCTGTTGACTCTTAAACACCTTTTTCGTGCCCATCTTGTAGAATCGTTCACTATAAAAAAATTATGGCAACACCGACATCGGCGAAAACAAACTTTTGGATCATCTGCTGCGAAGAAACTGAAGCAACCCAGCAGATTTCCCAAGCGATTACTGACTGGCAGTTACCCGGTGTGCGATCGCTCGTAGCCCACCAGTTGCCCCTGTCGGTAGCTGATGCCATTGCCCATGCTGACTACGCCATTTTCATCACACCCACCACCCAACCCAGCACGCGCATCAGCATCAGTCCTTTACCTAGCGCAGAGCGCGCCCTCCCTAAAGCCCATTCAGCCCAAAGCCCAACCCAAAGCCCAACCCAAAGCCCAGCCCAAAGTCCAAACCAAAGCCCAGCCCAGCTATTGGGAACCATTCACGGTCGTCATGGCCAATCGCCTCAGTCATGGCTATTTAAGCTGCCAACAACAGAAGTACGCGCGACCCATGTGCGACCGGTACCCACGCAAAGCTCTGTGGCCCAAGCCTTGAACCAAATCGAGATCTTTGTGCGCAACTATCGCCTAGCGACTGCGCCCAAAGTAGCGATTGCGCCCAAAGTCATGAGTCAAGCGACGGCTTAGCATGACATGGCATGAGATCAAGAATTGACGACAGCCTGATAGAGCAACGATTGCAAAATCTTACATAGGGCAACGAGCACAAAATCTCAGCCAGTCAAAATGGAAGAAAAACAGAGCGGCTAAATTACCCCTTTGGAACTCGGAATGGTTTCTGCACGGCGCGGGTCAGTTTCTGTGGCCATGCGCATAGCACGGGCAAATGCCTTGAAGGTGGCTTCGATAATATGGTGAGAGTTAATGCCATTGAGCTGACGAATATGTAGCGTCATTTGCGCATGGTTGATAATTGCGACAAAAAATTCGCGCACAAGCTGGGTATCGTAGGTGCCGACGCGCTGGGTAGGAATGTCTAGGCCGTAGCTGAGGTGGGGTCGCCCGGAAAAATCCAGGGAGATTTGTACCAGCGCTTCGTCTAGCGGGGCGACAAAGTGGCCAAATCGGCTGATCCCTTTGCGATCGCCCAATGCCTGATGCAGCGCCATACCCAGCGTAATGCCCACATCTTCATTGGTGTGATGATCATCAATCTCAATATCGCCGGTCGCCCGCACCTCTAAATCAAACAGACCGTGGGAAGCGATTTGGTGCAGCATATGATCTAAAAAAGGAATGCCCGTATCAGCCGTGCACTTACCTGTACCATCTACGTTTAAGGTGACTTGGACATCGGTTTCTTTGGTGGTGCGGCTAACGGAGGCCATCCGATTTGAGCCATTGGCCGCAGGGTTAGCGGCAGGCTTGATTGCATTAGGAGAGACATCAGAGCTGGCAGAAACCTGAGATACGCTAGAAACCATCGCTATACTTAATCGCTATATTTAATTGAGTGCAAAGTTAAGACTTTTCAATCTTACGACTTCGCCCGCGTTGCGATCACACAATTCTCTCTTCTGGCACGCCTGCCCGACTATCCCTCTGGCATATAGCATGTGCCGGATGCATAACGCCGACGGCGAGGCTACAAGCGCGTCGCTTGGCCCATCTTCACATCATGGTTGCAGCCAAAATGCTCAACCATATAGTCCTTTGGACGCTGTATCTGCAACCCTTCTTCACACGCCATTGAATCTTGACAGGGGAGCTAGCATAATAGACAGATAAAAATAGCGCTAAGTCATGTTGACTGCTTTAATCCAAAGTCAGTTATCGAGTCGGGAAGAGGCAAGTGCGCTATCGACCTTCGTAGTTTGGCGAGGCTTCATAAATTATGTCGATCAGTGAACTCAACCACTTTATGACCTACGTGCTAGAAGGCTGGATGCTGTTTAGCGCCGGTTTTATCAGCATTGGCTTTATTTCGTTTGCAGCGAGGCGAATTCAAGAAGACATTGAAGCAGAAGCACTGGCTCTAGCCGAATCGTTACATGAAACCGAAGCAATTACAGTCGAAGATGCCGCGCGCTTAGAAGAAGTCGCGGTTGTCTCTGAACAATTAGCCAAAAACCAGTTAGCCAAAAACAAAGGCAAACAGTCCGATACTTCTTCAGTTTCCGTCTCCACTTAAGTTTCCATCTCCACTTAAGGTTCCGTCTCCACTTAAGGTTCCGTCTCCACTTAAATGATTTTGCTAATGCGTTACGACCACTGTGGCTGCTTGAACCAGTCTTGCAAAAAAGTGGTCAGTAGCTGAATTTTGGTGGAGAGATGGCGGTTTGTGGCGTAGCTGAGGTAGGCGGTGAGCGGGGGGGGATAGTAGTCAGCCAGGATAATGTTGAGCTGCCCGCTTTTAAGCGCTGGACCGACGATAAAGGTGGGTAAAGCGGCAATGCCGATGCCTGCGATCGCATACTCTCTCAACACCTCGCCATTATTGGAATACCCCTTACAGCGCAGGTTCACACTCAAAAGCTGGCCGCCTTGATCAGTAAGCTGCCACTGACTGCTAGTAGCCAAATGCCCGTACTTTAGGCAGTCATGCTCAGCTAGATCATCTGGGTGCTGGGGCGTGCCTTTACGCTTCAAATAGGCAGGCGAGGCACAAATGACCCGCCGAATGGGCGCAAGTTCTTGGATGACAAGGGCCTCATCCGCTTTGCGCTGAGCCACCCGCAAGGTGACATCAAAGCCTTCTTCAATCAGATCGACAAAGCGATCATTCAAGGTGAGCTGCACCTGTATATCTCGATAGCGGGCCATAAACTGTGCGATCGCCGCAGCCAAATGCATGGTGCCAAACGACATCGGCGCATTAATTCGCAGCGTTCCTTGAGGCTTATCCTGAAGCTGCATCACCGCCACTTCCGCCGCCGCCACCTCTGCCAAAATATCCACACAGCGCTCGTAATAAGCCCTACCAGTATCCGTCAAACTCACCTTACGCGTCGTGCGTTGCAATAGCTGCACATCCAAATCCGCCTCTAGCTGAGCCACCAGCTTATTCACCACCGAGCGAGAAAGCCCCATCTGCCGCCCAGCCGCCGCAAATCCGCTGTGCTTGACCACTTCAGTAAAAGCCCGCATACTCTCTAGCTTATCCATGACGACTCCAGATCGAGTCATTTAATTGTATCTAAATTGGAATCAATGCGTCCATAAAATGACATATTGTTATTTTTTTAGATGCAATTCATAATAGAAACAAGTTATGTCATAGATGGAGGTAAACCTCAAAACATGCTCACTATTCGCAAAGCAGAAGAGAGAGGCACGTCTCAATTCAGTTGGTTAAATTCTCAACACACCTTTTCTTTTGGTGGCTACATGGATCCGCATCACATGGGCTTTAGCGACCTGCGGGTCATAAATGACGACCGCGTGATTCCGGGCGCAGGCTTTGGCACCCATAGCCACCGTGACATGGAAATCATCTCCTATGTCCTAGAAGGAGAGCTAGGCCATCAAGACAGTATGGGTAATGGTTCTGTCATTCGTCCGGGCGATGTGCAGCGAATGACAGCCGGTACAGGAGTGAGCCACAGCGAAATGAACCCTTCGTCAGAAAATCCAGTGCATTTCCTGCAAATTTGGATCATGCCCGATACCAAAGGGCTAACTCCCGGCTACGAACAGAAGCATTTTGACCTCTCAGAGCGTCAAGATCAGTGGCGGCTAGTCGGCTCACGCGATGGCAGAGACGGCTCAGTCACCATCCATCAAGATGTCAGCCTATACACTGCAACGTTAGGTGCAGATGCCGCCTTAAGCTATCAGTTGGCGCAAAACCGTCAGGCATGGGTGCAACTCACTCGTGGGGCCATCACCCTCAACGGCGCAGCCCTAAAAGCTGGAGATGGTGCCGCCATTTCAGATCTTCAACAGCTCAACTTAGTCTCTACTGCAGATAATACAGAAGTTCTGTTGTTCGATCTTTCAGCTTAATCTCTGTTTAATCCCTGTCTAATCTCTGTTGCTTTAATCTTTTTTCGCGCCCCCTCAACACAATTTGAA
>JAAUPS010000203.1 GCA_012033015.1 Phormidesmis sp. RL_2_1 | reverse complement strand
CGAGGTGATTTGCAGCAAATTTTCAGGGACAACTGTTCCTGTGAGCGTCAGTGTATCTTCGATCGTTTCAAGCTGGGCGGTGTGTAAGGTAACGCTCTTTGCTGACGTGCTGGCAGATCTGCCAGTGGCTGACTGAACGGCTGATGAGCCACCACGATGGGAGAACTCACCACTCGATCTATCGCTGCTCCAGTAGCGCCAACTGCTCACAGTAGTTAGCACCATAAGCGCAACAACAAACCAGCCTTTAGCACCTGTGAGTGAACCGGTTAGCCAGCGAAATAGGCTACCGGCCCTCTCTAGTACAGATCGTCGATGGCGCGGTCGAGCTAGCCGAGGGGGATAAAATGGCAGATTCTCTTCTGTAGCCTTGCAATTCGTCCGATTAGTCACAGCAGGGATACCTCTCGGCAAGGAACAAACCCCAGGGGTTTTCTGTTTAAGTACAGATACGATTTAGAGAAGATTTAGACAGATAAGATCTAGAGAAAATCTAGACATATTCGAAAATGCCAGTGTTGTTCAAGTTGAGATTTTAACATCTTTGACAACCGCAATCAGATCATTTGCGCAAAGATAGCGGTGCCTTTTTCTACACCAGAGACATTATGGCCTAAGGTGTAGTTCACAGCACTGCCGCTCAGACGAATGCGATCGCCCTCTTTCGCATCAAAATCATCTATCAAGGCATAGTCGCTATTGCCCTTACCCTGATAAAAGACACTGCCAGACTGTCCAAGGACGAAAGTGTCACGACCATTCTCACCCTTGAGAATATCAATTTCACCGCCGCCGAGTAGGCTGTCATTGATATCAACACCAAAGAGGACATCATCGTCATCACCGCCTTTCAGTTCATCTGAGCCGGTGCCGCCATAGAGGGTATCATTGCCATCTTTGCCCTCTAATTTGTCATTACCGCCCATGCCATAGAGGGTATCGTTGCCAGCTTCTCCTTTCATTTTGTCATTGCCATTGCTGCCCAGGGCCTTATCATCGCCATCAGACCCCTTAAAATCAATGGGCTCATTTGATAAAGCAGTCACAACATCTCCACTATCAGAGCCGCCTTGCAATCGCTCTACGAGCGCCTTTGTAAAAGAACCCTCAGCCTTAGGATCGAAGAATTTCTCAAGTCCAGTGACCAGTTGGCCGTAGTCTATGACGCCCAATCCGGTCGTCAGTATGTTGTCACCATCGGTAATTTGTCGTCAGTTGCAAAAGAACTTGTCACATCTGTGACGGCAATGTTGCCAATGCCTGAGATAACGCCAAAACCACTATTGTCTTTGCCGACAAATTTGTTCAGTTTCCCTTTCTCTTGATCTAGGCGCGCGACCCAGCCATCAATGGTTTCACCAGGGCCATTGCCAATCGCACCTTCTGTAACGCCCGTGACAATGACACTGCCATCGCGATCAACAGCAACGCCTGTGGCATAGTCCAGCTTCTCTTTGACACCGAGCTGGGTAATCCATTGTTCATTTAAGTTGGCATCAAGCTTAGCGACAAAAGCATCGCTGTCGTTGCCTTTTGTATTACCGCCTTGGCCAAACTCCTCGTTATTGGTGTAACCCGTCAGGTACACATTGTCGTTATCGTCAATCACCAAGTTGCTAAAGTACTGACCATCATCGGTATCAGTGCCCAGTAGCTTTGTGACTAACTGGGTGCCATTCGTATCAAATTTAGAGACAAATACATCATAAGAGTCGGGAGTTGGGCTCGTGCGACTGCCAAAATCTCCGGTTGTCCAACCAGAGACAACCACATTGCCTTGGCTATCGGTATCAACCGCCCAGCCAAATTCTAATCCTTCTCCGACTGTGCCAAACTGCTGTACCCACGCGACTTTGCCAGTAGTATCTACCTTAGCCAAGTAAGCATCGTATTTTAAGCAACAGACGCGAAGGATCAGATTCTTTCGCCAGACCTTGAGTCCAGCCCACAAGGTAGGAATTACCTGCTGCATCAACGGCCAAATCATAGTTTTCGTCAAAAAAGGGCGTCACCGCCAATGGAGAAAGTCCAGGGGGTTGCAGCGGATCGATGATTTGGGTAATCCACTGCTGTTCACCATTGGCGGCAGATAACTTGGTCACCCACGAATCATCTTCAACTGAAAAATCCAGAAAGGGTTGACCTGTCAACGGATTGATTTTTTGATTATCATTGATGGCCAATCCAGACACATAAACCGCACCGTTTCTAAAGTCGAGACCAAAGGCCGTGTTGGCGAAGGTGGCTTGCCCAAGCTGGCCCCCTGCATTAAACTGCTTTCCCCAAATTAAATCGCCATTGTAGCCGCTGAGTTTAGCGACCCAGGCATCTGTATCACTCGCTTGTTTAATACCGACCAGATTACCGGAGGTGTTGCCTGCGATATAAACATCGCCATTGTCATCGGTGACCACTTCATAGGCATCTTCGCTACCAGATGAGCCTAATTGACGCAGCCACAAACGGTTGCCCTTATTGGTGTACTTAGCAATAAAGACATCGCCAGCGCCCTGATTAAACCCGCCAAGCGAGCCCCTTGTAGAGCCAACAACATAGATATTGCCAAATCGGTCAATGGTGGTATTTTGGCTCAGATCAAAGCCCGGAGTGCCTAGGCGTAAGACCTCGTCGTCTCCTCCTTTATCGCCTTTATGACCGACAAACTCAAAGACGTCTTTATCTTTAAGATCGTAGTCTTCTTCGGGGGTAGAAATAATAAATCCGATGAGGTCAGGAACTGCACCTTTATGATAGAAAATAGCTTCGCCGCTGAAAGGTTGGGCTACACCTTCTACAACCAAGTTATTGACTTCTATTAAGCTATAGTCTTTTGCTTCACCTGAGAGCTGAATGATATCTTGACCGCGACCAAAGTCATAAATGACAGCGAACTCATTACTCCCCAAAAGATTCGTACTTAAAAGATTCAACGGATGAGGCGCGGTGTAGAAAACGCCCCTTTCATCGCCTAAAACAAAGCGATCGCGGCCGACTGAGGGGATATTTTTTTCAAGAATACCTAAGGGGAGATCTTGGGTAAGTCCTAAAACGACTTCGAACTCATCTGCGGAGTTGTCAAATATATCACCGAACATGAAGTCGATATTGATCTCTGGATAGGTTACCGCAGGATCGAAAGGGAAAAGGACATCATTGCCTGCTCGGGCAAAGATAATCTCGAATTCAGCACTGCTCGAGCCGCCGACCAAATCGCTAGCAGGTGTCAGTAGAGAGACGCTAAAGTTTTCTTCCATGGTTCGATTTTCTGACCTAGTGGGTCGCATTAAAGGGACTAAGTGCTTAGGTCAGCAAGCCTAAAAGCACTCACAGCAAAAGAGACAGGACACACCGTGGTTATTCATGACTCAAAAGTATGGTTAATACACCATACTTTTTGAGCTGTTTGCATAAAACGAAGAAAAACGCTTGAAGCTATTCGTATGCTAAGCTTTTTGAAAATATATGACTATAAAATCAACAGGCGAAAACGAAATATGCACAAACTTATACATACATTTGTTTGAGTAAATCATACATGATGATGTCTTTTTTCTCTAGCTGTTACGAAATATCTACCCTGAGGTTTTATCTAGAGCGTTGATTGCTTTGCTTGAATGCACTTTGGCTGGCTAATAGCCTGTATTGAATAGCGGCTAAAGTGATTCGCGGCAGGTCAATAATATCTGCGTGCTACCGCATATCTGCGTGTCACCGCATATCTGTGTGCCTCCGCATATCTGCGTGTCACCGCATATCTGTGTGCCACCGCATATCTGCGTGTCACATCTGCGTGCCGTCATGAATGGCTGTCTTCTGCGCTGACTGACGGATGGCAAACGAAAACGAAAAAAATAATTTAATTTTTGCGGGTCATGAAGCGTTAGTCGCTAGTGATGATGTTGTTGTCATGGCGGCGCTTGCGACGGGTTAGACGGGTGCCCAAGACCGCAATTCCAAATAGGGCCAAAACCGAGGAAGGCTCAGGGACATCTTTTGTTTCTGTATTGGTCTCGGCAAAAGTAGAAAGGCTTAAGGCTGCTGGATCATAAGCGGTTAGGCCGCTGGCTGTCGGTAGGGCTGTCGGTAGGGCTGTCGGTAGAGGTGTCGGTAGGGCTGTAGAGAGCACTGTATTGAGATCTTCTAAAGCGGGTGAAGGGGCTGCTTGGGCGTAGTAGACTGCCTCTGTGAGACTTGTGAGACTACCTTCGTAGGCATCTTGGCTGCGGTTGGCGTCGGTGGCGCTGTCTTCAGCGGCACTCCCTTCTAGCCACCACCAGTACCAGCGATAGTACCTATTCCAACCGACTGGATTAGGGGGGCCGCTGGTGTCTAATAGCTCTCGGACGAGTTTACTGGGCTGATCAACAAATTGGGCAGCGGCGTTCTTTAACTTGAATTCTATTAAAGGCTTTTCCGATTCTGGAAGGGATTTGACAATGTTAGATAGGCGGTTGATGGTTGATCCTTCCGCTTCCTGCATCTCTTTTGCAAGCTTATCGACTGGTAGATCGAGCCAATCGCGCACTTCGGCATCCACTTGATAAATCTCTTCGGGTAGCTTGGTGAGTGCTTTGTTACGATCTTGGGCTATTTTATCGACCTCGTCGTAAAACTTGCTCAGTTCTTTGCCCCGTTTTTTCCAATCGCTCTCTTGATCGAGTTTCTCGGCAAGCTCATTAAATTCTTTTTCAAGCTCTTGGCGAAATATGAGATCTAGCGTTGTTGAAGCGTCATCTAAGGCCGATGCTAACTGGGGAATATCATTGCCCCAATCTCTGACCAATTCATCTATAACGGCTTGGCGGTTGTCTGCGATTTGCGCGTTTAAGGCCTGCCAATCGATGCCAAGCGCTATGGCTTGCTTCGCAGCAGATGATTCCAAGTCCCACCCTACTGTATCGAGCAGGGTAAGATCGAGCTGAGAGATGCTAAATGATTGGCCGGTTTGCAAGATCGGGTTCATCACGCCCAAGGGGGTATCTGAGGCTTGCCAATGGCTGCCTTGGTAGCCGTCGCCGCCAGCACGTACGCTGCCTGTCGAAAAATAGGCCGCTCGCCCCAATTCATCGGTAACAGCGCTACGCCCACCATCGAGTGAGAAATATTTTTCACTGCCGCCGATGGTGACATCCATCACCCCTAACTCGGCGCTTTTTTGCGAGTAACGATAAAAGTCTAAAGGCGTGAGATAGGAGAATGCATTTTTTCGATGTCTTCTATGTCGGTAGGCGCGCTGCTAGTAGCCAAAAAGTCTAAGGTATCTACGCCGCTGATAATGCCGAGGGCATGGCCGATTTCGTGCTGTAATACGGAGGAAAGATCGTAGCGATCGCGATCAATTCCGTCACTGGCATTGAGATCCCAATGGACAGCGCTATTGAGGGTAATCAGTGCATCTAAGCCCTTTTGATTGGCGTTGAGTAGATTGAGCGCTTTTGCCTGGGCGCTGGTGAGCTGCACGTTTTTATTGTTGTTGTTGCCGTTATTGTCGATAAAGTCTGGCTGAGGATTTCGCCAGCTATTGCCATTGGCAAACTCGCCATCCATCAAAAAGACAAATTCTTTGGACTCCAGCTTGATGTTGTCGAGATCGAGCTGGCCTGCATGAAATTTTTGAATGGCCTCGCGCCCCTTGGCGGAGATTTGCATATGGTCTATGCCCAGAAAATCATGACTAGAGCTGGCATCTTTTAATAAAGCTTCAACATAGTCTTCGTATTTGACTTTGATTTTGTTGGGCTGCACGCCGCCTAGGACGGTTCCTGCGGCTGACAAATCGGCATATTCAATTCGCAGATCAACGATGACATCGTCCATGAGGAGAGACGACCAAAGATCGGCTGCTTCGCGCGTCGCCTGCTGAAACCCATCCGGAACATCGCTGGCAAAATCCAAGCGAAAGCTCACCGCCTGCGCAGAACTGGAGGCCATGAGAGCCAGAGGCAGCGCTGCTGGCAAAGCCATTGCTAAGGTCGGACTCAAATAGCCAAAGGACTTCGACATCGGACGCCACAGGTAAACGTTACAAGCATGGGGTGAGCTGTCTCAAAAATAGAGAATAGCTCATGGTAAGAAGATCTTATGGTTTATGACGACTAACTTCATCATAAGTTTCTATTGCTACCATAAATTTTAGGTGTAATCCCTGTAATGATTACCTGAATAGCCCCTTTATTGCCATTGAAAAAGTATGATGGCAACGTATGATTTAAAGTATGGTGACCCTTAAGCTGTCGCACTCGCCGATATTAGAAATAATTTATATAAAAATAATTTATATAAAAATAATCCATAGAAAGTTTGAATGTATTTGAGGATGCTTGTCTCTCAGGGCGCTGTTGCATACACCCGGCACTTATGGCACCTGCTGCCGCAGGTCGGTATTGGTGCGGGTATGGTCTTTGGGGGAGATTTGGCTATCATGCCTCGGCCTGCTGTTGGGCAAATTGCAGGAGATGGAAGTTTAGGTAGTCTGATTAATGGTTCTGCGACAGGGCGCTGTTTGGCCGCGACCTGTACGATCACTGGTGGTAGTTTGAATGCGGCTGGGAGTACTTTACTCCATAGCTTTGGGCAGTTTTCGCTAGAGGATGCTGGACAGTCGGCGCTGTTTGTCGATCCGGGGGTCAATGACATTGTGGTGCGGGTCACTGGTGGCCTAGCATCGCTACTCAATGGCGAAATTCAGGCCAGTGCAGGCAGCCGTGCCAACTTATTTTTTGTCAATCCGAGCGGTATTCGCTTTGGCCCTACTGCTCAGCTCAGCTTGGGAGGGGCTTTTATTGCGAGTACGGCTCATCAGATCGCCTTTGGTCATGGGGTGATGCTTTTGAGTGGCTCAGCTACGCCGCTAGGGGGGGAACTTTTAACGATTAGTGCGCCGGTTGGGTTGGGATTTTTGGCGAGTGAAACCAGTGCTTCAATTACGGTGCAAGGGACGGGGCATCTTTTGGCGTTTGGTGCGCCAGATCTGCCGTCTGCTTTTGTGAACCGAATTTTTCAGCAGGGGCCACCGCCCGGTGCTGGCCCGCCTGGTGGGCTGCTGCCTTTGTCCGATTTGGCGGTTCGGCCTGGCGCGGCGATCGCCTTAGTTGCCAATGGCATTGATCTTGCCGGTGGCAACTTAAGCGCCGTAGGCGGCCAGATTGAGCTGGGTAGTGTGTCTGCAGGAACCGTTTTATTTAATCCAGATTTGTCTTTAGACTATGGCGATGTCGATGCTTTTGCTGATATTTCTTTGAGCGATCGCGCCACTTTAGAGGTCAGCGATCGCACTCCAGGGCGGGTGTTGTTAGGCGGACGAGACATTTTTGGTGATGGGTAGCTCAGCGATTTTGGCAGAAACGCTGCCCGAGCCCCCATTGCCGCCGAATTCGCCACCGGTTATCCCTCCAGTGTCAAATCCGACGGCAACGCCGCCAGCAGCGTTGCCGCTAGAGATGCCCAAAAGCTTGATAGACATTCAGGCTACGGGTACGGTGACGGTCAGTGGCTTTACCCTTGATCCGACTAGCCCCCCTTTTCACAGCTATCTGTCGGTCGATGTTGCGCCTGGGGCGACGAGTCAAGGCGGCATGATCGATTTGCGTGGGCGCAATTTGCAAATAGCGGCAGGCGGACAGATTGCCGCCAATACCTTTGGAGAAGGTGATGCTGGGCGTTTGCAAATTGAGGTGTTGGAGACGATTGCTTTGAGTGGAGGGTCTGTGCTGGGGCCGAGTGGCCTATTTGCGATCGCAGATATTCCTGGCAGTGGCGATGGTGGGCAGTTGGCGATTGCTGCTGAGCATCTGATCGTAGAACAAGGGGCTCAAGTGCTCACCAATAGCTTTAGCCAAGGTGCCGCGGGCAGCATTGCGCTCCAAACGAATCGGTTAAGCCTGCTGGGAACCAGTCAACCGATTGAGCTGCCGAGTACCCTACCGCTGCCAGATGGTTTAGGGCCAACGCAGGTGACCCCGACCCTCTTGCAATCTGGCATGGGCATTGCTTCTCAAGGACAGGGCGGTGATGTCACCATTAATACCGATCAGCTTTTGGTAACCGACGGGGCTAAAATCACCACCGGTACTTTTGGTGCAGGCGATGCAGGGGCGCTCTCAATTGTCTCTAAGCAGATTACGGTGGCTGGCTTTTCGCCTGTAGAAGGCCCTAGTGGCCTATTTACCACTGTAGATTTTGGGGCAGCGGGCAATGGCGGCAAACTCAGTATTGAAGCCAGTCGTCTTCAAGTTTTAGACGGTGCGCAGATTGCTACTAGTACGGCAGGCACCGGTCGCGCAGGCGATTTGATGGTGCGCAGCGAGGCGGTGCACCTATCGGGGCAAACCGGCCAAGGTCGCAGTGGCCTTTTTGCTACAGCCATCGGCAGTACGGGGGCAGGTGGGAACTTAATGGTCAATGCTGATGAGCTGCTGATTACCAATGGCGCAGCGCTGAGTGTGAGTAATTTTTCCAGTGAGAGCAGTTCACCGATTCCATCAGGGCAAGGGGCAGCGGGCAATTTACAGGTAAGTGCTCGGCAAACTACCCTGCGTGACGGGAGTGTGGTCAGTGCTGATACCGTGGCGGGCGATCGCGGTAATCTTTTGGTGCAAACTGACTTGCTCATCTTGCGGCAGGGCAGTCGCATCACCACCAATGCCACAGGAGCAGCGACAGGCGGCAATATTGATATCAATGCCACAGACTACGTGGTGGCCGTTGCCAACGAAAATAGTGACATTACGGCGAATGCTGTTTTCGGCGATGGCGGGCAGGTGAATATTAACGCTCGCAGCGTTTTGGGGCTAGCGGTACGGCCTGCTCTGACAGACCAAAGCGATATTACCGCTAGCTCCCAATTTGGCGTCGCCGGAGAAACGCGCCTAGAAACCCTCGATTCGGAGGTTCGTCCGACGGCTGAACCGCTACCCCAATCGCCCCAAGGCTCTGAAGAAGTTGTCCAGGGCTGTACCCCTGGTGGGGCGATGACAGGTCGGTTTGTAGAATCAGGGCGCGGGGGGTTGAGTGCTCGTCCCTATGGGGTATTAAACAGTCGTGATAGCTTAATAGATCTTTCCATACCCAGCGCCCTAGCAACGGCGGATACTGAGGCGATGGGGGCACAATCTGGGGCGCTGGTTGAGGCCCAAGACTGGCAGATGAATGAGCAGGGCGAGGTGGTTTTGGTGGCAGCAACACCCCAGGATGGTGGGACGAGGTGTTTGAGTTGGCAGCCATAAAAGGGGGTAAACGAACCAGGCAAAAGCTGTGGGCCATATTGTTGATCGGCAGCTTGTGGATGGCGGTGGCCTGGGGCGCTCAATCGGTGTCCGCCAGTCAGCCAGCCGCCAGTCAGCCAGCAACTGCGGTGGTTGCTCAAAACACCACCACTCAGACCATGGTGGACACCTCTCATGATTGGCAACTGGCCCTGCGTGAAGGGATTTTGGCCTATCACAGTAGGTCGGTTTGCTGAGCGATCGCTCACTGGCAAAGGGCACTCGTCACTTCGCCGATTCCGCATTCAGCTTCCGCATCAGCTCCGGCATCAGGCTCCGCATCAGATCT
>JAAUPS010000202.1 GCA_012033015.1 Phormidesmis sp. RL_2_1 | reverse complement strand
CCGCGTGACTAGAAGCCCTCGCACAAAAGCGGACAGAGAGTCCTTCCGGTGGCACCGTAATGCCGCTGAGCACCCTAAGATCTCGGAGCGCTGTCACTGTTTGATCTGGCCAAGCTGCCTGCACAAATTCGGCAAGCCACTCTGCCGCCGCCGCCGCTGGCAGTACTGGCTTCCCGTCTAAACAGTGGTCTGCTAAATAGGGATCGCTCGCTAGCGAAAACGTATGTGCCAGCGTCATTTGGCTGTTGGGCTGGAGCTGAGGTATCTGTTGAATAAACGGCAGCGCGCTTTTGGCCGCAGGTTCTGATCGCACTTCCGGCAAGATGACCGGATCGATCTCTGCCCAGGGCCCTTCTCCAGCAATGATTTCGACTTCACTGAGCGGGCCATAGAGCAGTTCTTGGTGAAAAATTCACAGCCTGCCTGCTGAGAAATGGGGATAATTCCCCGCTCTCGAAACTGACGCTTCACCCCTTCCGAGGCCATTCCAGCGGTATCCCAGGGCCCCCAGTTGATAGACACAACTCGCGTCTGAGGGCAGCGCCAGTGCATCTGCCAAGCCAATCGGTTCACCACTTCGTTAGCAGCAGCATAATCGCTCTGACCTCGACTTCCATATCGACCGGCCACTGAGCTGAAGAATACCATCAGCTTTAGACTGTCGGGCCGCAGCTCGCGCATCAAGGTGAATGCACTGTCTGCTTTGGTGTCAAACACCTGGGCAAAAGACGCTGGCAGTTTATCTATTAGCAGTTTGTCGGCAATTAGCCCCGCTCCATGAATTACGCCGTCTAAGCGACCATAGCGGTGATAAATGTCTTGAATGAGAGCGCTAAAGGCTGCTCCATCAGCGACATCGACAGCGCGGTAGTCCACCTGAGCCTGCTGCCGAAAATAGGCGAGGTTAGCGCGCGTAGCTCGTTCGTTGAGGAGCGTTTGCAAAGATTTTTCTAAGGCAGCAGGCGATGGCATTTGCCCTTGGGCGCGAGCTTGGGTCAGTAACTGCTGTCGAATTTGTGAGCTGTCGTGCAGGTTTTGAGTATCTGGAGATTCAGCGGCAGGTTCGGGCGATCGCCCACAATCACTAGCGTCATTCCCAGCACTAACACCCGCTTCATCACCTCGGCAGTGATGCCGCGATGACCGCCAGTGACCAGCATCACCCAGTCGGCAGTCGGCGCATGACTGAGCGCTAGATCGCGATTTGATTCTTTATCCCGCTGTGCCATAGCGACAGCCACTGTCTGAAATGCCCAGCGCCCAGTCGCAGTCAGCCCCACTTCAACCGGCCCCAGCAAACAGCTCAGCTCGGCGACGATCTGCTCACTTAAGGTTTCTACTGGCAAGGTCAAGTCGCAGTCTACCGCCCGACAGCACAGGTTAGACCACTCTTGGCTGAGGGTTTTGAGCAGGCCCGTATGGCCACCGCTGCTGGCGGCGCTGCTGGGCGTGGGATGCGGCGATCGCTCAAACTGACCGCCCATGCCAGAGACCGCCAAAACCACCGGCTGCTCGGCCGCTTGCAGATCGTCAGCGCAAATTTGTAAGAGGTGAAAAAGCGCTTTTGTACTGAGCTGAGTTTGCTGTTGCCAGTCAGCCAAGGCCACCGGCTGGGGCAGATGCAGCGGCGCCAAATGCACAATGCCCTGCACTGCGCCTGCCGAACGCGCTTTCGCCACTGCAGCTAGGAGCGCGTCAGCATTCTCGGTGGCTGCCAGCTTGACGACGCTAGCGCCCTGGGCTTCCAGCGCTTGAGCGACCAGTGAAGCAACGCCTAGGCAATCTTCTGTAATCAGGTACAGCCCTGTTAGCGCAGCCTTTTTACCCGCTGGCAAAGGGGCGAGTACGGGCTGCATGACAAATCGCGGCAGGCCATGGTTAGCTGCCGCTGAAGACTTTCCCAGGCGGTCGGCCTCCTGAAGATCTTGGGAAAGCTCAAGCACTCTATCGATCACGCCTAGGAGGGTTTTGATGCGCGTCAGGGTTTCCATTTGCCCCTGGAGCCCAGTGGCTAAAGCGGCTGGCAAGATTTTTTGCAGGCTTCCTAAAATCTCTACCCGCTTGATGGAATCAATCCCTAGTTCGGCTTCAATGTCTTGGTCGAGGCCGAGCATATCGGTGGGATAGCCTGTGCGGTCACTCACTAACTCCACCAGTTGCTGGGTAAGACTCTCGCGGCTTAAAGCCGCTTCTAGTTTGGGGATAGGACTCGGCGCTACCTCAAGAGTTTGCGCGTCAGGGATCGGCATCGGCAGATCTGCTGGGGGCTTCACAGCGAGGTTAACCAGCGGCACTGGAGATAGATTCTCTCTCTCTATAGCAGGCGTTCTCGACTGAATTGGAGCGGTCTGGGGTTGGGGTGGTTGAGGCAGTGACGTTGGTGGAGTCGCAGTTGTCAGGGAATTGGTGGCTAGTGACGGCAGTAAGCTTGATGAAGCGGCCATGGGTGACGTTAGAGGAGTCACGCGATCGCCGCTTAAAAACTGGCCCATCACACGTTCCTGGGATAGCAGAAACTGCTGCATCGTCGATTGGTAGCTGTGAAAAGCGGCTAGTCGGCTATCTGATGACGGCGGCAGTGAGGCAATCGGTTGCCGTTCAAGCTGACTGATGGCATGGCCGTTGCTGTGGCTGGAAGACCCATTGCGAGCGGGATGATTAGAGTGAAGCATAGGCTGCAAAATACTCCGAGTAGCAGGGGTAAAGGAAATGTGAACAGACGCACTAGAGGGGCTGACCTGATGTCGGCAGCTACCTGAGGGAATAACTCAGCACCATTGGCAACAGTGCCATTGGCAGTAGCACCTTGGGTTTCAGCGCTGTAGGTCAAAGTGGGCAGCAAACCGGTACGACCGACTGGCTGCGACTGAGGCCGGATGCTGCCGCCGTTGACTAGCCAGCTATGAGCTGGGAGCGGCGGTCGGCATGTCGTGCTCTCTAGCTGCTTCAGGTTGAGGGTGTGGACACCGCGATCGCGATACAGCTCAGTCAATCGCACGGGCACCCCCGACACTGCAAGCTGCCCTAGGCCCGTCAGCAAACCGTTGAGTTCTTCGCCTCGGCTGTCAAGGGCAATCACAGTGGCATCGGTGCGATCTGCCAAAATCTGGCGGCTGAGATTGCTCAGAATGCTCTTGGGCCCAAGCTCCAAAATACGCGCACCTCATCTGCATAGAGCGCTTCAATTTGACCAATGAAGTTGACTGGGCTGGTCATGTGCTGAGAGAGCTGGCGGCGAATGGCCTCCGGGTCGCTGGGGTAGGGCTGCGCGGTGGCATTGCTGTATACCGGAATTTGGCTGGGGCTGAAAGAGACTTGAGCGATCGCTGCTGCTAGCGCTACTTCAGCAGGAGCCACTAGGGGCGAGTGGAAAGCGCCTGAGACCGGCAGCAGTTGGGCCAAGGTGCCCTCTGTGTTGATGCGATCAGCGATCGCCTTGATCTGATCAGTCGGGCCAGAAATCACCGTTTGCAAGGGCGCATTCAAATTTGCAATCACGACATCTGGATAAGACTGAATCCACTGCTTGACCTCGCTAGCCGCTGCCTGCACTGCCGCCATTGTGCCTGGGCACTCGGACGCTTGCTCGGCCATTACCCGTCCGCGCTCTGCCGACAACTGCAAAAATTCCTGCGGTGAGATTACCCCTGCTGCATACAAGGCAGTGTACTCGCCGTAGCTATGGCCGCAGGCGGCATCTGGCACGATTGCCAATCGACGAGCTAAGGCAATCAGTCCCATCTCAACTGCGCCAATAGCAGGCTGGGCAATGCGAGTGTCGGTGAGCTGCTGCTTTTGCTGGGTATGCTCGGCATCAGTAAAAGCACCCGGTGGCAGCACGTATTGACTCAGCGGCTGAGCAAACTGACCTTGGAGCAGTTGGTCTGCGTCTTCTAAGGCGGTGCGCAAATCCGTTAAATAAAGGCTAGCCACCCTGCCCATCTGCGGATACTGCGCTCCCTGCCCCGGAAACAAAAATGCGACGGCTGGCGCGACCGATGGCGTTTGTAAATTGAGGTGAATATGGAAGGGGAGAGATTGGGCAATGCTTTCTAGCTGGCCTTCTAGCTGGCCTCCTAGCTGGCCTTCTAGCTGGTTGACGACTGTTTGCAAGGCCGCTTGCAGGTGCGCTAGGTCTGAGACCACGATACTGAGACTGGCAGTGCCTGAAGCCCGCTCGAACTTTTGGGCGTAGCTGTAGGCTAAATCCTTGAGAAGAGGCGCTGCGCCTGCTGTGAGCGCCTGCTGAAGCTGCTGTAACTCGGCAAGCAAGAGCTGCGAGTCGTGGCTGCGCCAAACTAGCAGCTCTTGAGGCCAGTATTCCCCACCTAGGGGCGTAGATACCTGTACCGAAGGCTCTTCTAAAAGTGCGTGAAATTGGTTCCCCAAAGCCAAAAGCGCTAACGCCTGCCCGTCGGGGATGATGTGGCGAGGATAACCAGGGCTGCGCTGCTGGCAGCAGGCATACCGGACTCCCTGCTTCGGTAATTGACGCTAGGGGCTGGGTGACGCCCGCATGGCCAGGGCGAACCTGATAGTACAGGGCCAGAGCTGCTTTAATCAATCCAGAAACGCCCGCAGCAGCTTTGGTATGGCCAATTAGGCTTTTGACCGAGCCCAGCGCACAGGCATCCGGCGCAGCTTGACTCTCACGCAAAATGGTAGAAATTGTCTCTAGCTCAGCTCGGTCGCCCGCTATCGTGCCAGTGCCGTGGGCTTCATAGAGTCCTAAGGTGGCTGGGGAGACTTGAGTGCGCTGGTATACGCGCTGCATTGCCCGCTGCTGCCCTTGGGAGCGAGGAGCGGTCATGCCGAGGGCTTTACCGTCGCTCGATCCTTCAACTGCTTTGATGATGGCGTAGATGCGATCGCCATCTCGCTCTGCATCGGATCTGCGCTTCAGCACCACAACGGCTAGCCCTTCACTGATCGTAATCCCGTCAGCAGCTTGATCAAATGGCCGAGGTTGCCCGGTCGGTGAAAGCGCCTGAGTTTTGCTAAAGCACATGTAGGCGAGGGGATTTTGCACAGTATCTACCCCGCCAGCAATCACAATGTTGCTGCGACCACTCTCTAGGTCTTTGACGGCCAGACTAATCGCGGCCAAAGAAGAGGCACAGGCCGCATCGACGATGTAGTTAGAGCCGCCTAAGTCAAACCGGTTGGCGACCCGGCCAGCAGCCACATTCAGCAGCAGCCCCGGAAAAGATTCTTCTGTCCATTCCGGCAGTCGATTCCAGGTGTGCTCGCTAGGATTTTCCACTACCAGCGGCAGCCCTGATCGCACTGCATACTGCTGACCCAAATCTCCTACACCACCGCCAGCCCCTAAAATCACGCTGGTGTTTTCTCGGTCGAAGTCGCCGTCTGCATAGCCAGCGTCTTCCAAGGCTCGGCGCACAGCCTCTAGGGTGATCAACTGCATTGGCTCAATTGAGCGCAAAGAAGTCGGCGGAATGCCAAACTGAATGGGATCGAAGGGAATGTCGTCGAGAAAGCCGCCCCACTGCGAATAGATTTTGTCGCGCGCCTGCTGATCGGAGTCAAAATATAGCCGCCAGTCCCAGCGATCGCGCGGAATTTCGGTCAAAGCCACCGTTTGCGCTACGATATTGCGCCAAAACACATCGGGCGATTGGGCCTGGGGGAGCAACGTAGCGATGCCGACAATCGCAATGTCTTGTGCGACTGCTGCGGGCACGGCCTCATCGGGCAAAGCCGCAAGTGCCGCCGCTAGATAGTCTTTGCCGCTTGCAATTTCTTGATGCAGCTGCGATAGCGTCGTAGTTTGGTTGCGCAGCGTCACGACCTGCCCGATCATGTACATGCCGTCTTGCTGCTGCACGGGCACTGGCACCGGATTGAGCGAATCGCCCTGGCGAACGACGCCTTTTGAAGCGATTCGCAGCCGTCCTAGCGTGAGATCTTCCAGCGCATTTTTGACTTCTTCGGGTGACTTTTGCTGCTGCTGTAGCTGTCGCCGAATTTGATAAAATTCTTCGGTAAATGGCGTGATTGCGCAGCGACTGGCATGACCGGGGCCGGTCTCTAGATCGGTGGTTTCTTCGCAGGCCAAAGCAACCTGCTGAAATTCTTCAACAATTGCCCTACAGCGCACCGCTTCTTCGGTAAATAGGTAGGCAGTGCCCATCAGCGCGCCGACTTTCATTCCCCGACTTGCTAGCGGCGCGGCCATCGCGGCGACCATCGCAGCCGATCGCCCGTCGTGAATGCCGCCTGCAAACAGCACATGAATGTCCGCGTCTGCGCCGGGGGGCACTTCGGCTAGCAGCGTTTCAATGGCACTTTCCCACAGCACCAAACTGCTCAGCGGGCCAATGTGGCCACCGCATTCGCGCCCTTCAAAGACAAATCGGCGGGCACCTTGCTCTAAAAATAGCTTGAGCAAAGCCGCCGTTGGCACATGTAGATAGGTCGCAATGCCTTCTGACTCTAACTGAATTGCTTGGTCGGGCCTGCCACCTGCAATTAGCGCAAACTTTGGCTTAATTGCTCTGACCGCCTGAAGCTGCTCTTCTCGTAGCTGATGCGGGACAAAGCCTAAAATACCAACGCCCCAGGGGCGATCGCCCAGCAGCGATCGCGTCTCTTGCAGCAAAAGCTTGACCTGAGCGCCCTTCATCAGCGCCAGCGCCAGCATTGGCAAGCCCCCCGCTTGAGACACACTGTCAGCGAAGCTCGCGGAGTCGCTAACCCGCGTCATTGGCCCCTGCACGAGCGGATAGCGTGTGCCGTGAGACTGCGCCAACGGTGACTCTGGCTGAAGCGGCTGACAGCGCTGAGCGGTTTTTAAATGCGTCTGAGTGCTTTGCTGAATTGCCTGGATTAGCTTACCTGTCGTGCGGTAGCGCTGACGAAACGAGGCCGCTAGCCCGACGGCTTGCCCCATCGGCCAAGCGGTTTGCTGAGGATCTTGCCAGCCCAGCAGCGCTTGTGCCTGCTGCTGCCACTGTTGCCGCCGCGCTTCGGGAGAATCTAGCGTCAGCTCTAGCTGAGTGGCTAACGCCTGCAAGGCAGCAACTGGCTTCAGGCCGGGACGATTAAAAACGCGGCAGCCCCAACCGAGGCGATCGCCCACCAAAATAGCCTCTTGACCGTTGACTTTACTAAGCCACTGGCTGTGCGCCTCTGATAAAGGAGACTCGGGCATTAGCCAAAGCTGATCGTCTAGCACCACACCAGCTGCGCCCGCTGCCCGACAGGCCGCCGCAGTGTGCACCCCCACGCCACCTTGAACGTAAACCGGTAGCTGCGTTCGAGCCAGCAGCTTTTGAGTGAGCAAAAATGCCGAATCTACGCTGCTCCAGCCGCCGCTTTCGTGTCCTCGGGCGATCAGTGCGTCCACCGCTGGCCACTGTTGGGACCATTGCTCAAGCAATTCGAGCTGTTTGGCCTCGGTAATCTCTAGCAATAGGCGGCGCTGGGAGTGGGCATAAGCGGCGATCACCTCACTGGCAGTGGTCTGCCCTGCCAAACTCAAAATCAGCCAGTGTGGCACCTCCTGCAAAAGCGCTAGCGCCGCTGCGGGCAAGCTTTTTCCTACTCTCAGCCGAATGCCAATGCTGCCTGGATAGTCGGCAGCGGCACTCACCAGCGTTGTTAAGTTGCTAGTCGCCTGTGCCTGATCAGCCGCAGCGCACCATTCCCAATCTAGAATGCCGATTCCGCCAGCGCGCACAGCGGCGATCACTAGCCCTACTTGCGACAAACCCGCTGGCACTATCGCAAAGCATAGAAATGAATGAGATTCATACTCTTTGGGAGCTGATGGAGGTGTTTCCATAAATTATCTCTTTGAGAATATTCTGTTGAGAATGCTTTAAAGGGTAGCTTTTACCAGCCGCCCAGCTAAATTATTAACGCAGCCGAACAAATGTTGCTGACAGCCATTGCTAATGGCCTTTTGGTTGATGGCACCTGCGATTTAATCTAAACACACCCTACAGAAAGCGCCTGTGTGAGTCGCAAATCATTAAATAATTGAACAAATGTAAATGATTGGACAAGGGATTAAACAGCTCAACCAAAACATGAAACTTTGGGAAAGCATTCGCACAAGGCATTCGCACAAAGCCTTTGCATATTGCAAGAATTAGCTCCAAACATAATGTGAGAGATTGAAGCGATCTAACCATACCTCAATTCTTAGTAGTAAACCCATAGTAGTAAACCCAAATCTATATAAAAAATGAAAGGTGAGGCTTTGCTGTATCAATAAGCTTTGTTGCACTAATGTACTGAAATCCTTAACACACAAGAATTTCCAACAAATGTCGCTAATGAGAAACCCTTGACTTGAAAGATTTCTACCGCATTTAGTTCAACAGAGCCGTACCCATAGCCTAAGTATTAGGCTTGTTAAATTTGAGTCAGGTGAACTTCATCCATTTACTGAAATCACGCAGCTTTGCTGTCTTTAGAACACTTTGAGAATACTTTGAGATTTGTAACTTGAATGCGCTGCCTTGGCGCTGAAGTGGCCTCTGTCAGGCTACTTTGGGAACATTGTCAATAGACATAACATAGACATTGTGAATTCTTTAACCACTTTCGGAAGACTCTGAACAAAAGGCTGACAAAAGGCTTTTCTTTGAGTATGCTGAATTGTCTTCTAAAGCTTGTCCGTTTGAACAAGTCGGTATAGATATTTGGTCAAAATTTGGTCAAAACAGTGGCAAAACAGTATACCGCCGAGCAGCCACTGTTTTGCCGACAAGATGGCCCGTTCAAGTACTTTACTTTTTTGGATACGCCATGAAAATAAGCAGCCAACAAGAGATGGTTAAAGGGTTGGAGCCTCATCCTGACCGGAGGCTTCAAATGGATTTCTCCTGGGTTATGCTAGTGCGCCATCTTACCCAAAATCCCGAGGCTCTAGAACGGTTTTATCACGCTCGAATAGCGGCTGAGGCGATCGCCTGCGCTTCTGCTACACCAACTGCTCAAGCACCACCGCCCGTAGCGCCTATTCATCCGATTCCTCGGCTGCGAGCAGACGACGTATCGCCAGCGGACTTCAAGGAACTTTTCAGATATCCTTTTCCCGTCGTTATCGAAAATTTTGCGGGCGAGTCATACGCTGTAAAGCACTGGTCTCCCGAGTATTTTAGAGATAAGTATGGCGATATTCAGGTGCCCTACTTCAGGGGAAAAGAGTATCGGAATATTGAGCAGGGTAGTATGGCTGAACTTATTGACGATATTTTGGCGGGCGGCAAAGAGCGCAAGTACGTCAACAATATTGCCGATATATTTCACACCATTCCAGAATTGCAGGACGCTCTTCCAATTGAGAAATTTGCGAGCTTTATGGGTGATCGCAAGCATAACAAAACCCAAATTTTTCTAGGTGGAACAGCGACCGGAACGGGCCTTCACTGCGCCAATAAGTTCAACTTATTTGTTATGATTTACGGACAAAAACGGTGGACTTTTGTTCATCCTAAGCATTCGCCCTGGCTCTATCCCACCTCGCAAAAAAACTTTCAATTTGTCCATGCGCCCATCAGCGCTACTTATCAATATGACGCTGAGCGCTATCCGCTGATCGGCAGCGCGCCTAGATATACCA
>JAAUPS010000028.1 GCA_012033015.1 Phormidesmis sp. RL_2_1 | reverse complement strand
AGGCAATGAACCAGTGAGTGCACCTCGTCAGGCTGCCCCACCCCTGCTTGGGCAACGGAGCAAATGGCTCGCATGGCGTAATCAATCGCGATAGCGCACAGACACAGTGCACAGACAGTGCATAAAACAGTGCACAGACAGTGCATAAAACAGTGCACAGACCGCGTACAGACAAGGTGGTCAGCCAGTTTGGGTAATACGATTTTCTGCGGAACGGCCCGATAGCGGCTTTCAATTCCCTTCTAGTGTCGAGAGAATTTAGGTATCCCCTTCCTTTTCTACGGACTATTCGCGGTATGCTGTGGGAGATAATTATTCAAGTTGTGATCTTTTGCCTGTAAGACTTGGCATGATTGGTGGTGGGGTAATGGGCGAAGCTCTGTTATCCCGCCTTCTTTCTCAGGGAGTGTATGCCCCTGATGATATATTGCTGGGTGAACCTTCTCCCGAGCGTCGTCAGGTGCTTTCTGAGCAGCATTCGATTCAGACGACAGGCAATAATCTGGATGTCATTGAGACGAGCCAGGTGATATTGCTGGCGGTCAAGCCCCAAAGTTTTGATGTAGTTGCGAAGGATTTTAAGAGCGCTCGCTGCGCTGCGCCGCCTTTGCTGGTATCTATTTTAGCTGGTGTGCCCTTGGCAAAGTTAGAGGCGGCTGTGCCCGGTTGGCCAGTCGTGAGGGCGATGCCCAATACACCTGCAACCGTGGGCGCTGGAATGAGTGCGATTGCTTTAGGTAGTCGTGCTATGAGTGATCATGGTGCGCTAGCGTGCAAAATATTTTCGGCGGTGGGCGAAGTGGTACAGGTGCCCGAAGTCATGATGGATGCGGTGACGGGACTGTCGGGCTCTGGGCCTGGATATGTGGCGATTGTGATTGAAGCATTAGCCGATGGGGGGGTAGCCTCGGGATTGCCTCGGGACATTGCTCATCAGCTCGCACTACAAACCGTTTTGGGCACTGCTCAGCTCCTTCAAAAACCGGGATGCATCCGGCCGAGCTAAAAGACAGGGTCACGAGCGCTGGTGGGACAACGATTGCTGGCATTGCTTGCTTAGAAGAGTTGGGACTGCGCTCAGCGCTCATAGAAGCCGTACGCACGGCGAGTTCTCGATCTCGCGAACTGGGTAAGCCGAGCCCGCCGCCCAATAATCCAACCCCGTAAATTGTTTCAAGTAAGCTTGTCAGCGCTAAAGTCAGCGCTAAAGTCAGAACACCACAGTTAGCGCGCTAAAGTAAATTTGTCAGCGGTAAGTTTGCCCAGCTTTAGATCAGTGTTTATGCCCCATGCCTCCCGAAGATTCTCCATCCTCTGACAGCTCATTTTCTGGCAATGCTGAATCGGTCGATCGTTCGGCAACTGGTGGCTCTGTGCCAGTGCCGCTCAGCTTGCAGCGTTCTGCTTCAGGGGGCCAATCTGTGGGGGGCCAATCTGTGGGGGGGCAGCGCGATATTATTGAGCAGCTCGTGCGCGAAGGGCTGCGAGATTTGGAGAGTAGAAGGCGTAACTTGCAGCAAGAGGTCGATCAGCTTGAGCGGCGTAAGCAAAGGCTAGAAGCTGAAATGCGCGCTAGTTTTGCCGGAGCCTCTCAAGAGATGGCTATTCGGGTGCAAGGCTTTAAAGACTATTTGGTGGGTAGTCTGCAAGATTTGGTGACGGCTGCTGAGGAGATGAATTTGTCCTCGGCTCGCCCTGATTCGCAGGTGATGCCGGTTACTGCAGTGGCGGCATCGTCCGGCGATCGGCAGGCAGAGACGCTATCAGATGGTTCACCGGTGCCTTTTGCTGCCCAGCGGTTTGCCGAACAGCGCGATCGCGTCAATAGCCTGCTCGATCAATACCGTACCCGGCCCGACTACTATGGGCCGCCTTGGCAACTGCGCCGTACCTTTGAGCCGGTTCATGCTGAGCGCACGTCTAACTGGTTTTTTACCCAGGGCGGGCGCGGTTCTGTTAAGAGCATGGGCAGCCGTCTGCAGAATGTGTTGATAGCATCAGCGGCGATTTCCTGCCTATATGCTATTTATGATCGGCGGCTGTGCGTATTGGTGTTAGCGACGACGCCTGAGCGCGTAGGTGAATGGCGACGTTGGCTGCAAGATTGTTTGGGGATTGCCCGCGAAGATTTTGGCACCAATCGTGGGGTGATGCTGTTTGAGGCATCTGAACCAATGGCGCAACGAGCGGATCGGCTGCTCGATAATGGCCGACTTCCTTTTTTGATTATGGACGAGGCAGAAGATAAAGTGAGTTTATCTTTGCTGCAGTATCCGCTTTGGTTAGGGTTTGCTCCCGATCCGGAGATGCCTGCGACTGACTACGATTACTACTAAATTTCTTCAGCAGCAGAAATGGTTTGGCTCAGATGGTCTGGCTCAGATGGTTTGGCTCAGATGGTCTGGCTCAAGTTTCCTTTTACCTCAGCTCTTTAGCTGAAAAGTCGATCATGTCTGGTTTTACCATTGCGATATTGTTGCTAGGGCTGCTAGGGGCTTATTTGCTGGGCTCTATGCCAACGGGTTTTGTGCTTGGAAAAGTGCTGCAAGGAATTGACATTCGCGAGCATGGATCTGGCAATACGGGGGCGACCAATGTGTTTCGGGTGATGGGTAAGTCAGCCGGTATCACAGCGCTGATAATTGATTTACTCAAGGGTGTAGCGGCAATTGTATGGATGCGCTGGCTGTTGTCATCTGGATGGTCGTTGTCGCCTTGGATGCAAGATTGGGCCTATGTCATGGCGGCCCTTTTGGCTGTTATCGGCCATAGCAAGTCGGTGTGGATTGGCTTTTCGGGGGGGAAGTCCGCAGCGACAGGACTAGGAGTGCTGTTGGCGTTGGCTTGGCCAGTGGGCCTGAGCGTGGCAGCAGTCTTTGCGGTGGCCGTGGCGATATCTCGAACGGTATCGGTGGGTTCGATGGTAGCAGCGCTATGCGTGCCGGTATTGATGTGGCTGTTGGCTGAGCCATTGGCATATATTTTGTTTGCGATCGCAGGCGGGCTATACGTGCTGCTACGCCACCGCAGCAACTTTTCGCGCTTGCTGGCTGGCACAGAACCTAAAACCTTTGGCAAACAGACCCCTCAGGAAACGCAGACAGTTCAGACACTGCGCTCAAAACAGTGAGCTGTCAAACATGCGTGCAGTTCGGTGGCATCGAACAAGATAGGCAAAAAATGAATGCTGTTAATTTCTTTGAAATAAAACAGAATAGGCACGGGTGGCCAAAAAATGGTCCAAGTTTGCCAATCAGCATAGGGAAAGGTTTTGAGCAGGTTGCTATGACGGCGAACTTCAAGGGCCTTGTCAGTAAAGACAAGCCGAATAGTCGCGCTTTGGTATAGCAGAAAGAAACCGAGGATCGTCAGAATGATGCCCATACCACCAGTTTTGAGCGGCAGAGCTATGACGATTAGCCCAATCAGCACTAGGCCAATGGGGAGTCGGTAACTTGGTGTGAGGGAGGTTGCGGCGTCGGATGTAGCGGTCATGGGTTAAGCTGCCTATTTTTGTAGTTGTCTAATGGTGTAGTTGTCTAATGGTGTAGTTGTCTAATGGTGTAGTTGTCTATATCGTTACTTCATTTTTATTTAATTGCCTTAATTGTTACTTAATCAGGAATTGAATCTCCAGTTGCAGCCTAGGGTTTAGCGCCTCATCCTAATTGTTCTACTTGTCATTATCCTGATTCATGATTCTAATTACCGACAAAGGCACTACCGGTTCCTTGGAACATCAGCCAGGAGAGGAAGAAATTAGCAATGAAAATGGCTAGCAGTGACGTCACGACGGCAGTGGTGGTTGATTGCCCCACACCTTTGGCCCCACCGGTTGTCGTCAGGCCCCAGCTAGAGCCAATCACAGCAATTAAAATACCGAAAACAACGGATTTTATCAGCGCGCTTGCCAAGTCCCATGGGGTTAAAAAGTTGCGGGCTGAATTGAAAAAACGCTGGTGGCAATGCCGTAGATACTGTTGGCCACGAGCCAGCCACCAGCCATGCCCGTAATCAAAGAAATCACACTCAGCAACGGCAGCATCATGGCGCAAGCAATGACCCGTGGAATGACAAGATAGTCTACCGGGTCACTTTTGAGCATTTGCAAGGCATCAATTTGTTCGGTGACACGCATGGTGCCAATTTCGGCGGCAAAGGCTGAGCCAACGCGCCCAGCAATCACCACAGCGGTGAGTACAGGAGCAAGTTCTCGCGAAAGTGTCAGGGCCAAAACGCCGCCAATGGCTGTGGTGGCTCCAAAGGTAATGAATTCTCGGGCCACTTGAATGGTAAAGACCATGGCCACAAAGACGGCCGTCACCATGGCAATAAGTAAAGATTCAGGGCCAACGGCGGCCATTTGCTCTAGGGTATTGCGGCGGTGGATGGGGCGAGAAATGATGTGAGTGAGCACCTGCCCACCCAGAAAAATGGCTGATAGCAGCCGCTGTAACCACAGGGCAAGCGTTGGGGGAAGAAGGAAAGAGGGCATGGGAATTGTGTGGGCTGGCAAAGATGTTTTAAGAGATATTTTATGAAAATTTAAGATTTCTCAAGGACGGGGCGACAGCGGCCATTCCTCCTTTACTGTAGTTGAGAGTTCTAAGGTTCTCTAGAGGTGTTTTGATCGTCATGGCTACCTTATTACATTTTCTTCGGTCACTGGCGGTAACTTTATGCGCTGTATCGTTCCTGGCGCTTTGTCTGATGGGCGTGTTGCTAGGTGGGCTGATGGCGCTGAATGGATCGCCTATTGCTTTTGTGAGCGATGCTCTATATATGCCGCTGAGTGAGTTTTTAAAGGTCTTTGGTGGGGGCGATCGCCTAGAAGGTATGGTGGCGATCGCGCTCACCCTAGGCGTAGTCGCTTCGTTGCTCTATGGTTTCAGTTTTTATAAAAGTAGCCAGCGCTTAGCATGGCACCTTGCGGTATCGGGTGCAGGCTCCGGCAACCGCGAGGAGTAGTAGCCAGCCAGAGCGCTCGCTATGGGTCAGCTAGTGAGCTAAAAACAATGCTCTAGCGGTGTTGGGTTGGCATTTTTCCGAGCGTCCCAACAAACTCCCCTGATTTTTGCAAAAAAACTATGCTGTATAACAGTGTTTTGCAAAAATATAGTTTGGGTTTTATGGGTTCTGGCCGCTGGTTAAGTGCTTGTCAAGACTTTTTTCGTTCGCAGCTACGACCCGTCGCCGGGACAGCATCTTTAGAGAAAGAATATTTAAAGCTAGGTAGCTCAAGGCCAACGGCGTTTTTCTGGGCATTTTTCTGGGCGATTGTCTTGGTGATTGGCTTGGGCTTGAGTGCGATCGCGCCACCTGCTTTTGCACTGCAACTTCAAAAAACGCCGATACTGCCGCGCCTGCGGCAGGAAGCAGCGCCATTCAGCCCTATTTAGACCGTGTGGCGGAAGAAGTCAGCGAATTCACGCTTGATAACGGCATGAAGTTCATCGTCCTAGAGCAGCACGATGCGCCCGTCGTGTCATTGATGCTCTATGCCAACGTCGGTGCTTCTAACGAAATTGACGGAAAAACCGGCATCGCCCACTACTTAGAACATTTGGCCTTTAAAGGCACCACCCGTATCGGCACCCGCGATTACGTTGCCGAAAAGAAAGTCCTCGATCAGCTTGACATTGTTTTTGATCAGCTCATAGCCGCTGAAGCCACAGGCGATCAAACTCAGCTCGCCGAACTCACCGCCGAGTTTGGCTCCCTACAAGCAGAAGCTGCCTCCTACGTAGAGCAAAATGAACTCGGTCAGATTATCGAACAAGCTGGCGGTACAGGTCTGAACGCCACCACCTCTGCTGATGCCACTCGCTACTTCTACAATTTGCCCTCCAACAAACTAGAGCTTTGGTTTTCGCTTGAATCTGAGCGTTTCCTCGATCCGGTTTTTAGAGAATTTTATGAAGAAAAAGAAGTCATTCTCGAAGAGCGCCGGATGCGTGTAGATAACTCTCCCATTGGCCAGATGGTAGAGCGCTTTTCAGAAGTTGCCTTCACCACCAACCCCTATCGTCGTCCGGTGATCGGTTACCAAGAAGATTTACGCAAAGCTACCCGCGCCGACGTGCAAGACTTCTTTAATACTTACTACGGCCCTAGCAATTTAATCGCGGCAGTGGTTGGTGATGTTGATCCCGAGCAAGTTAAGCAATTAGCTGAAGTTTACTTTGGCCGGTATCAGCTTCGCACCCAGCCCCCTAAGCTTGTCGTCAATGAGCCTGCTCAGGGCGAACCCCGTAGTTTTACGCTCGAACTTGTCTCTCAGCCCTGGTATCTAGAAGGCTATCACCGCCCAGGAATTAACCATCCTGACCATGTGGTGTACAACATGATTGACAGTATTTTGACCGGGGCCGCACGGCCCGCTTATACAAAGCTTTGGTCGAGCCCAAAATTGCTTTAGATGTCGGTAGTGCCAATGGTTTCCCTGGTGATAAACAGTCCACCGTGCTGCTGCTGTATGGGCTGACCGCTCCAGGTCACACCGTTGAAGACGTCGCCATTGGCTTGGAGGCTGAGCTAGAGCGCCTCAAAACAGAGCCTGTGTCCACAGAGATATTAGATAGAGTCAAAACCCAAGCTAGGGCCGGACTGCTCAAACAGCTCGATTCTAACAATGGTATGGCTAGCTTACTGAGCGAATACGAAGCCAAAACCGGTGACTGGCGCAATGTCTTCAAAGAGCTACAGGCGATTGAGTCAGTCAGTGCCGCAGACGTTCAGCGAGTTGCCCAAGTCGCCTTCCGTCCTGAAAATCGGACGGTAGGCAAGCTGATTTCGGCCAGCAGCGCTCCCGGTTCCCCTGCTCCTGATTCCCTGCCCCCGACGCTCCCGCCCCCCGACTGCTCCTGCCTCCTCGACGCTCCCGCCCCTACGGAGCAATAGCCCTACCCCCTTGTCATCCGCTCTTTTCCCCTTTTCTCCTGCCGCTCTTTTCCCCCTTTCTCTCTCCCTTTCCCAAAATCCATGACCTCGATCTCCCAACGCGCCCGCAAACGCTTTCTCCCCCTACTGCTGCTATCGGTAGCCACCTTCGCGGTGCTGTTGACCCTCTCGTGGCCCAAGCCTGCTCAAGCTCTAGAAGCCAAGCCCTATGAGGAATTGGTCTTTCCACCCTTAGGGGATATCCAAATTCCGGACTATGAACGCTACACCCTCGACAATGGCTTAGTGGTCTATCTTATGGAAGATCACGACTTGCCTTTAGTCAGTGGCTCTGCGACGTTTCGCACGGGTAGCTATCTCGTTTCGCCGGAGCAAACTGGGTTAGCTGATATTACAGGAGAGGCCATGCGCCTAGGGGGAACCAAGCGTCACGCGCCGGATGTTCTCAATGAACTGCTAGAGCAGCGAGCGGCTTCTGTGGAGTCGAGCATCAGCGATACGAGTGGGAGCGCCGGATTTTCTGCTTTGAGTGAAGACTTAAGTGAGGTGTTTGATCTATTTGCTGAAGTGATTATGCAGCCTGCTTTTGACGAAGAGCAGGTCGCGCTGATTAAGAGCCGCACAGCCGGGGGCATTGCCCGTCGCAATGACGATCCTGATGATATTGTTTCGCGAGAGTTTCAAAAGCTGGTTTATGGCGATCAAAGCCCCTATGCGCGCACCGTAGAGTATGCCAACCTGGTCAATATTGACCGCGATGATGTGCTTAATTTCTACGCCACAACCCTGTCGCCTCAAAATACTATTTTGGGGATTTCGGGGGATTTTGACCCGGTACAAATGAAGGCTCAAATTGAGCGCACGCTAGGGGCTTGGGCTGTTGTGGCAACCAAGGAGATTCCCGCGCCGCCACGGGGTGAGCAGACATCGGCAGGGTTGTTTGTAGTCGATCAGCCCCAGTTGACCCAGAGCTACATTCACATTGGCCATATGGGGGGTGAACTTAGCAGCCCTTACCATGCGCCCATGGCTGTTTTAAATGAAGTGCTCAATGGTTTTGGTGGGCGGCTGTTTAATAAAATTCGCTCAGAGCAGGGGTTGGCTTATAGTGTGTATGCCTTTTGGAGCCCTCGCTATGACTATAACGGTTTGTTTATTGGCGGCGGGCAGACGCGATCGCAGGCCACGGTACCCTTTGTGCAATCGATGTACACCGAATTAGAGAAGGTGCGTCAAGAGCCGATCACGGAAACAGAATTAGCCTTTGCCAAGGACTCTGTGCTCAATAGCTTTGTGTTTAATTTTCAATCACCCGAGCAAACTCTGTCGCGGTTAATCCGCTATGAGTATTATGATTATCCATCTGATTTTGTCTTTCAGTTTCGCGATCAGGTGGAGCAGGCCACGGTGCAGCAAGTGCTAGAGGCCGCCCAGTCTGTGCTGCAGCCAGAAAAGCTGATTACGGTGGTGGTGGGGAATCTCGCTGAGATTGACCCTAGCATAGAGACGCTAGGCGCTGACGTAACGCAGCTCGATGTGACGATTCCTGAGCCTGTTGCATCCTGAGCCTGTTGCATCCTGGGCCTGTTGAGCTATCGTGTTGGCCGCTTGGCTGCGGTACAGTGATCGGGTTGAAAGCGTGATGTCGCTTTGGTCACTTGGTCTGTTGTGACTGTAGGCACTGTAGGGACTGGCAAAGCGCAGAAAAATAGGAGTGTTGATTGATAGATCATTGTCAGGATTGAGGTAAGGTAGCGGCTGACGCTCTGCTAGCTTTTGTAGCAGGCCGTTACCTTGTTTAATCTTGCAGTTGTGATTGCGCGTGTAATCCTATGAAAAGCGCTCCTTTTAAAATTAAGCAGTTGTTCTTAGATGATGCTGGTCTGCGGGTTCGGCAACAGTCTGTACAGGCAGAATTAGCCCAAGATACAGCGTGGTTTCCGGCCTATACGGTGACCAGCACGGCACCGCCTAATGTAGAAGAGGCCAAGTCGGCGTCTGCGGCAGCTTTGCTGACCGTGCAAGCCGGTATTGATGCGATCGCCCGCAACCTTTATCACATTCAAAAAACCTGGATACATCGCCCGAGCTGGTGATTGCCGTTCATGGCTACAACACCAGCGATCGCGATGCACATACCCTATACGAAGAGATTTATCACTACATTACTCACGATGAAGTCATTTGCCAGCGCCATAATCAAGTCTTTGTCGGTTATCGCTGGCCATCGGAAACATTCTTAAGAAACCGAGACGATCTTAACCAAAGTAGCGAACAGCGGCAGCGGGGGCTAGAACGCCGTAGAAGACGCCAGCAGCGCTGGAAAACGCCTCGACTCCCCCAGCATCTGTTACTGGGTTGGCTACGTAAAATTCCGACAGCACTGCGAAATGGTGTCAGCCTTGTTTGGGTGAACTTGGTTCACTGGCTGCGCAATGTACTGGCCCTGCCTGTTTTTCCCCAAGGACTTCTATACTTTGGGCTAGTTTGTTTAGCCGTCAGATTTTTTGTGCAGCCAAGGTACCCAGAACGCTTTGTCGGTTTCATCGCTGCTGTACTGAAAATATGCTTTCCCATTGCCGTGGTTGTCACTGCCTTTATTGGCACGCTTTGGTTTCTGCGGCTGATTGTGTACTTTCGAGATGTTTACCGGGCTATTAACTTCGGCGTCCCTGATTTAACTGAACTGATGCGACAGCTCGATAGGGCGTTGGTTGATTTGTCTGCCGCTGATTTGCAGCGTGAGCATGGCTATGATGCTAACCGCGCGATTTTGGAAGCCGAAAGGCTTTATGCCAAAGACGCATTCAAAAAGGTGAAGCTGACCTTTTTGGGGCACAGCATGGGTAGCTTGGTGATTACTAATGTGGTGAGAGTGCTCTCTGATGTATTTGATCGCCGCTCTATTCGAAAAAATCCCGACGCCTGCGTAGGGCATACGCTAAAGTTAAGCCGACTGATTCTCGTTTCGCCAGATATCCCCGTGCTGACGATTATTTCAAGCAGGGCCAATGGGCTCGCATCGTCGCTGCGCCGCTTTGATGAGACCTATCTCTTTAGCAATGAAGGTGACATTGTTTTGCGGTGGGCTTCTACAGCGGCAAACTATATTTCTTTTCCAAGTGCTAAACAAAAGTACGGCCATCGCTTGGGGAGTATTGCACTACCCAACTATCTCTTTTTTGACCGTGAAAAAGAAGGTCGTGAAAAAGAAGGCCGTGAGAAAGAGCATAGTAAAAAAGAGAATAGTGAGAAAGAGAATAGTAATAGAAAAAACAACAATAAAAAGAACAACAATAAAGAAGGCAAAAAACAAGAAGGCGGTATCATCAATTTGACAGGGTTGCGCAAGTACTACAACCCTCGTGAGATCAATTTAGGCGAGGCGATTACGACTGATCCGGCCAATATTCTACAGTTTCTTTTTATTACCTCTAGCCTTGATATCAAAGGGCTATGGCGTCGTCTGATAAAAACTGTTTATTCGGATGCTGACACCGCTGATAAAAAAGGCGGCTATATCTCTTTGTGGGAGCTTTTTCATGAAGAGCATCAAGATGGTCATTCATTTGTGGCCAATGCACCCCCTACGCTGGCTGATTTGTTTACTTTTTTTGACTGCACTGACTACAAAGACGTGAGTTGCCAGAGTCTCTCACCGGTTCGAAAACGTAACGCACAAGCTAGACCTAAAAGATTTTTGACCAGACCTCGCCTGTGTACAAGCAGTCACATGAATTTGTTTGACTATAGCTGGTTAGCTTTGGTGCTGATGGTGGGCAAGGTCAATGTTCATGGCGGCTACTTTGAGGGTAAGTACTGTTGTGAGTTGATTTATCGATTGGCCTTTGTCGGTTTTAGAGGCACCCTAGAGTCTGAGGCTCAGGTATCTGCTGCTCAGGCATCTGCTGCTCAGGTATCTGCCCCGTACTCTCCAGAACAGATTGACGGTCAGTTGCTCAATCATACCGAGATTACATCAGAAGATCTCTTAGATGCTATGAGTAACAACTGTGCGGCCAAGGGTATTCAGGTGTATCTCTCGCCGCTGCGCTATCGCGCAGATGTCCAGCAGGAAGATTTAGACAAGGCTAAAGCGCAGATGGTCGATATTGTCCGCACGGCTTCAGCTAACCACGGCTTCAGCTAACCACGGCGTCACTTAACCACGGAGTTCAGTTAACTACGGAGTTCAGTTAACTGCTGAGAAAGTGAGGATCAGTGGGTTAAGTGATGATTCTCTATGATTGCTCAAGGATCTATTGGTGGTTGTCCAATATCGGTCAATGTCGCTATAAGTATAGTGACGTCACAGAGGATGTGCTGATATGACTGCCTCAATCCCTAAGTTGGAAGTTGCAGATGCGCCTTTATCGGCTGATGAGTTGCAAAAAATAGATGCCTTTTGGCGTGCCTGCAACTATTTGGCCGTAGGTATGATTTACCTGCAGGATAATCCTCTGCTGAAAGAGCCTTTGATCCTAGAGCATACTAAGCCTAGGCTGCTAGGGCACTGGGGCACTAGCCCTGGGTTGAGCTTTATGTATGTCCATCTCAATCGCTTAATCAACAAGTATGACCTCAATGCTATTTTCATGGCAGGCCCAGGTCATGGTGCGCCAGGAATCTTAGCGCCGGTTTATCTAGAAGGCACCTATTCGGAGGTGTATCCAGATAAAAGCGAAGATGCTGAAGGGATGCAGAAGTTTTTTAAGCAGTTTTCCTTCCCAGGGCATATTGGCAGTCACTGTACGCCTGAGACGCCAGGATCGATCCACGAAGGCGGAGAGCTGGGCTATAGCCTTTCTCATGCCTATGGTTCTGTATTGGATGTGCCAGATTTGATTACACTGGTGGCCATTGGTGATGGCGAGGCCGAAACAGGCCCGTTGGCGACGTCTTGGCACTCCAATAAGTTTTTGAACCCCAAGCGCGATGGGGCGGTGTTGCCCGTTTTGCACCTCAATGGCTACAAGATTGCGAATCCGACCATTTTGTCTCGGATTTCCCACGAGGAGCTAGCAGCTCTGTTTGTGGGATATGGCTATACGCCTTATTTTGTGGAAGGGGAAGATCCCTTTGAGATGCATCAAAAAATGGCTGCTGTGATGGAGGAGTGCATTAGCCAAATCCGTTCGATTCAGGCAAAGGCGCGTAATTCAGAGGGGCAGCCTGAGCGCCCCCGCTGGCCGATGATTGTGTTGCGATCGCCCAAAGGCTGGACAGGGCCGAAAACATTGGACGGTCACAAAGTAGAAGGTCTGTGGCGATCGCACCAAGTGCCCATGGCCAACATGCAAAAAGCCGGTCATCTCCAGATTCTTGAAGACTGGATGCGCAGCTATCGACCGGAAGAGCTGTTCGATGAAAACGGCACGCTGCTGCCAGAAATTAAAGCGATCGCGCCCAAGGGCGATCGCCGCATGAGCGCTAACCTTTACGCCAACGGCGGTCGGCTACGCAAAGATCTCAAAATGCCAGATTTTCGACAGTATGCCGTAGACGTCACTAAGCCCGGTGAAACCAACGCCGAAAACACCCGCGTCATGGGTAAATTCCTCCGGGATGTGATGCGCCATAACATGACCAACTTCCGACTGTTTGGCCCCGACGAAACCGCCTCCAACCGCCTCAACAACATGTACGAAGTCACCAAAAAGGCGTGGATGGCCGACTACCTACCAGAAGATGCCGACGGCGGCGAACTGTCGCCTGACGGTCGGGTCATGGAAATGCTCAGTGAGCACACGCTGCAGGGCTGGCTTGAAGGGTATTTGCTCACAGGTCGTCACGGCTTTTTTCACACCTACGAAGCCTTCGCCCATGTGATTGACTCCATGTTCAACCAGCACGCCAAATGGCTGGACATTTGTAAAAACGAAGTACCTTGGCGCGCCCCCATCTCCTCGCTCAACATGCTGCTCTCTTCTGTGGTTTGGCGGCAAGATCACAACGGCTTTAGCCATCAAGATCCCGGTTTTATTGATTTGGTGACCAATAAAAGCCCAGCCGTCACCCGCATTTATCTGCCACCCGATGCTAACTGTTTGCTCTCGGTTACCGATCACTGTCTGCGCAGTCAGAACTATGTGAATGTGATCGTCGCTGATAAGCAGATGCACCGCCAGTATCTAACGATGGATCAGGCCATTAAGCACTGCACCAAAGGCATTGGCATTTGGGATTGGGCCAGCAATGACGATCAAGGTACTGAACCTGACGTGCCGGATATTGTCATGGCCAGTTGTGGTGATATTCCGACCATGGAGGCATTAGCGGCAACGGCCATTTTACGCGCGGAGTTTCCAACTTTAAAGGTGCGCTTTATTAACGTGGTAGATCTTTACAAGCTGATGAGTCCCAAAGATCATAGTCACGGCCTCTCCCACGCAGATTTCGACACGCTGTTTACGCCGGATAAGCCAGTGATGTTTAACTTCCACGGTTACCCCTGGCTGATTCATAAGCTGACTTACGCGCGCAGCAACCAAGAGCGAATTCATGTACGGGGCTATAAGGAAAAAGGCAATATCAACACGCCGCTAGAGTTGGCCATTCGCAACCAGATTGATCGCTTTAATCTGGTGATTGATGTGATCGATCGCGTGCCCAAAACTAGGTTCAGCCGCAGCCCATGTCAAAGAGCGGATGAAAGATGCGATTACAGAAAATCTAAACTATGCTTTTGAATACGGCAAAGATAAAGAGGAACTCGTAAACTGGCAATGGCCCTACTGAGCCACGCCCCGCTGAGTGGGCGACGCCGATCTATAGATTGAAACGATGAGCCTAAAACTTTATCTTTTGCGCCATGGTGAGACGACGTTCAGTGCGAGTGGCAACTTCTGCGGCACCTTGGATCCAGCGCTGACTGAATCGGGTCACACCATGGCACAAGCGTTCGCTGATGCATACCAAAGCCTGACTTGGCAGGCCATTTATCGCGCCTACATGCCCAAAGCGCTACGCGACCGGGAAGGCTCATGAATATTTTAGTGCTCAACGCAGGCTCTAGCAGCCATAAAAGTTGCCTGTATCGGTTGGATAAGGCACCTCCTCAAAGCGCGTCTGGGCTACCGCCTGAACCCCTGTGGCAAGCTCAAATTGATTGGCAACAGTCGCCACCGTTGCTAACGGCTTTGGGGGCCGGGGGCCATGCCACCACCTTGAAATTGACAGGCATACAGAACAGATCTGAAGCTGTAGCCCGAATGCTGCACACCCTGCACGAGGGCGAGACGGCTGTACTCTCGGGTTTACAGGCGATCGATGCAGTGGGCCACCGCGTTGTCCATGGCGCTCAACAGTATCAAAAGAGCGTTTGGATAGATGATGCGGTCAAAGCCGCCATAGCCGAGCTGATTCCGCTGGCCCCTGCCCATAATCCGGCTAATCTTGAAGGCATTCAATCTATCGATGCTCTATTCGGCGATATCCCCCAGTATGCTGTTTTTGATACCGCTTTTCACAGCCAAATGCCTGATGTTGCTGCCTACTATCCCATTCCTCAAGACTGGACAGCCCAAGGCATTCGCCGCTATGGTTTTCACGGCATTAGCCATCAATACTGTGCAGATCGCGCTGCGCAGTTGCTGCATCGTCCGCTGCCTGAGCTGCGCTTAGTCATTGGTCATTTGGGCAACGGTTGTTCTTTATCGGCTGTGAAAGGAGGCCGTAGCATAGACACCACCATGGGGTTTACCCCCCTCGAAGGGTTGATGATGGGAACCCGCTCGGGCAGTATCGATCCTGGCATTTTGACCTATTTACTGCGAGAAAAAGGCTATACCCATGAGCAGTTAGATCATCAGCTCAACAAAGCATCGGGCCTGAAAGGGGTTTCTGGCTTGTCTGGCAATATGAGAGAACTGTTGGCGGCGATGAAGGCGGGTAATGCTAGCGCGCAGCTCGCTGTGGATATGTTTATTTACCGGCTGACGGCCCAGATTGCTGCAATGACAGCGAGCTTAGGGGGCATAGATGGATTGATCTTTACCGGCGGAGTGGGCGAAAATGCCCCTTATGTCAGAGCAGAAGCTTGTGCATCGCTTGCCTTTTTAAATCTAGCGGTGTCAGCCGAGAAAAATCAGCAAGGACAGGGCGATCGCATCATTTCAACCGACAGCTCTGCCGTTTCTATCCTGGTGATTCACACCCAAGAAGACTGGCAAATTGCCAAAGAGTACTGGCAGCTAACGGCTTCAGCGCAGTCACGCTAACGCCAAGCCTCTGGGAAAGAATACAGGCTACTGTAAAGGTGAAAAGCGATGTCCCACTCGCTAGGAGCGCGGCGATCGATGTCGAGGTGAGGATGAACAGGCGGTAGGAGATTGATAAATTCTAGTGCGCCTTGGCCGAAGCGGTTAAAGTCATCGTGGTGGGTCGCGCTGATAGCTTGAGCAAGCTGACTTAAGAGCTGATTCCACTGGATGCGACTGTTCAGTTCTTTCCGGTCAGTGAGCGTTATACCTTGTTGGTATTGGTAGAGGCGATCGCACATTCGCAACACAATTTTTCGCCCTGCTAGGTGCAAGTCCATCACCTGGGCATAGTCTTGTACTTTTTCTTTATGAATCGTTTTTCCCCAGTTGCCAATATCCACCACCTGCTCAAAAATCGGTAGCTGAGCGCTCACCTGTACGCTGACTTCTGACCAGTCAAATCTGATGTTGCCAAGCTGTCCGTCTGCACTTTTGCACAATACCGTGGGCTGCGGGGCCAGCGCTTCAAAGCAACAGATTTGAAAGACCGAAAGCGCCTGAATGTGGCTGACCTTAGCTGATAGCGTCGGCAGCTTGCTGGCTTTTAGAGCCTGAGCGTAATAGCTGATTTCGCCCCATGGGCCGACGCGATGCAGGCGAAAGCCGCTAGCGGGCACTTTCATTCGGGCGGTGTAGGCATCTAGGTTAAAGACCTGGGCAACGCCTTGAATCGCCTGCAAACGGTTCGTTTCTAAAGGGGCCGCGATCGCTAAAATAGCCACCTCATCACCGCCTGCACTTTGTGTTGCTGGCCGTTTTGCTGGCTGTTTTGCTGGCTGTTTTGCTGGCTCTAGTGCGGCAGCTTTTTGATCGCTTTGCTGCTGCTGAATGCGCTGAATCCCTGCTCGGGCCTGCTGCATAATTTTGCCACCGGGCGTTTGCTTCAGCAGCTTTAAGTAATTCTTTTCAGCCGCCTCTAAACGGTGGATGCGCTCTTGCCATTGCGCCGTGTATAGCCTTAGCAGCGGGCTCTTAGGCTCATTGCGGTGCCACTGCTTAAGGAGTTTAGCAACTTGCTGATAATCGCTGGCTTCCAGAGCGGCTGCGACTTGCGCTTCCATAGCAATACTGAGCTTTGACGAAATGGTTCACGCTGCTAGGTTGCCCGTTTGTCTCCCTAGGTTTAGCGTTATGGGTTTAGCGTTATGGGTTTAGCGTTATGGGTTTAGCGCTGTCGTGCCTACAGCAGTCTGAGCTGTCGAGTCTCATCATCTGTGCTCATTGCTTCAAGCAACGCTTGCTCATCAACATCGGGAGCAACAATTTTTTATCCCCATGGGGATCTTGATTGAGTAAGCCTTGGGCGGCGGCTAAAATATCTGGCGCTAGCGCCCTGAGATCTTCACGGTTATCTAAATATGCCTGTAGTGCGCTCAGAGGAGCAAGCGAGCTATCGACGCCGAGTTCAGGGAGTCTAGGTCGCGCAAGCTGACTGGCTAGCTGAGGTTGAATGCTGTAGCTATGGGCATTAGCTAGGGCGATATTGAGAGCATTGTTATCAATTTCATCGACTTGGTCGGCCCTGAGGCGGTAAATTAACCGAATCACTTTTTCGCTGAGATCTACCTGAGCGATCGCCGCCAACAAAGCCGCTTGGGCATCTGTTTGATGGGTCAAGTCAATCTCCAAGGTCTTAAACACCCGCACTGGCAACACACAAAATTCAGCCGTCACCTTACCTTTTTCAACATCGAGCAGTACGTAGCCTTTGTCTTCTTTTTCTTCACTAAAATCGACTCGCTCAATACTGCCAGGATAAATCGCCAAAGGAGACTGACAAACTTGTTGATACCTATGCACATGGCCCAAGGCAATGTAGTCAAAACAATCTCTTGCCAATAGGGCCATTGGCACCGTAAACCCTTTGCCGACGGCTAAAAATTTTTCCGCGCCGTATCGTGCCGTATCCGTCATCAGATGGGCCAGTAGTACGGTGGGCAAGGTCGGATCTAACTTGCGAATCTCTCCTTCTAACACCACCCGCAGCCGATCTAACAACAGCTCACCTACTTCTGCCATAGAGAGCCCTTGGGTTTCAGGGCGGGTCAGTAGGGTTGAGCGGGTGAGCCACGGCAAAGTCACAATTTGGATGGGGCCGCCTTTGGTTTCTATACGATGGGTCGTGAGGCGATCGCCGACAATGAAGCCAGGTACTCCTAGGGTGCGGTAGATGCATAAGCTAGCACCTCCCATCCCTTGAGCGTGCTGATCGTGGTTGCCAACCAAGAGAACGGTGGGAATATTGGCTTTTACCAGCCGACAAAACTCATTGGCGAAGGCTTGCTGAATATAGGGCGGTGGCGTGGCAGTAGGAAAGGCATCGCCACCGAAAAGCACCAGATCGACCGGTTGGGCGATCGCCTCATCTACACATCTTTTCAGCGCCAAGGTAAAATCTTCTAGCCGCGTATTGAGCCCCGTCTCTGGATTGATTTGCCCATGACTGAAGCCACCGCCCATGTGAATATCTGCTAAATGTAGGATTTTGACCATTTTTTGAGCCCGTTCCTCGAACTGATGTTTCTCGAACTGATGTTTCTCGAACTGATATTTCTCGAACTGATATTTCTCGAAGTTATATTTTAAAGTTGAGTATGGGGAGAGATGACGATTCAGCCAGTTTTGCCAACGAAGCGCAAGTTCTGCTAATGAATATTTTGATGAATATGGGGGTACGGATTGCTCACCGATATGCCCATATGATATGCCCATGTCAGGATTAAATCTTTCATAAGATCTTTCATAAGATAGAGTGAGGAATCCACCCTTTGATATATATGTATTTTTATTAACTTAATGGGCACACGGGTTTTTATATCAGCTTGAGTAGCCATGCGATGGGCAGATGACTCCTAAAAACATTTTTTTCAGGTGGTGGTGAAGTCGGGGCGCAGATGTCTGCTTATGCTTGGCAAGAGACGCCGTTTGGGCCTGTTTCAGATTGGCCCATCAGTCTGCAGACGACAGTGAGCATCTGTGTAAATTCTCGTTTCCCGATGACAATTTGGTGGGGCGCAGACTTTTGCCTGCTGTACAACGATGCATTTCAGATGATCCTAGGGGATCGGCATCCGCAAGCACTAGGACAACCGGCAAAAAGCGTCTTTGCCGAAAGCTGGCACATTATCGGGCCGCAGCTCAACAAGACTTTTACGACCGGAATGGCCGATCGAGAGGAGGATTTGCTCATTCCAGTGATGCGCGCTGGCTATCTAGAAGAGTCCTATTACACCTATTCTTACAGTCCAATTTTTTTGGAAGATGGCAAAGTTGGCGGCGTTTTTTACGGTTATTTCAGAAACGACAAAGCAAATTTTGAATCAACGGCGACTGTCGATGCTAACGGCACTGTCAGCTCAGCCGGATGAAGCCAAAACGATGGATGAAATCTATCGTGCGACCATGGTAGCTTTGGCAGATAACCCTGCAGATATTCCGTTCGCGGCCCTATATTGGCTCAATGCGACAAAAACGCAGGCATTGCTGTGTGGCCAAACGCCCGCAGATACAGGAGCCTTGCCGCTCCCCAAGCGGTTGGACTTGGATGATTCAGACCTGTGGTCGTTTGAATCAGTTTTGCATACTCAGCGCAGTGTGGTGCTTGAAGATCTAGGCATCGCTTTGCTCGTGAACTCGGTGGGGCACCGCTACCGACAGGGGTGTTTTCGCGGACGGTGAGGCGGGCGCGTATTTTGCCGGTGTGGGCTGCAGGACGAAAGGTGGTCGTGGCTCTGCTGGTGGTGGGCCTTAATCCAGCGATCGCCCTAGATGATGACTACAATGCTTTTTTGGATGCGATCGCAGCCCATATCACCACAGCAATGGTCAATACCCGCATTCAACAGACCGAAAAAGCCCTCACCGTTAGCAAAGGACGGTTGAGGAGCTTTGTCGAATCGAACGTCATTGGTATTTTGTTTGGCGATGTGTACGAAGCCATCCATGAAGCCAACGACGAGTTTTTACGAATTGTGGGCTATAGCCGAGAAGATCTCAACTCAGGGCAGCTCCGTTGGACGGATCTGACACCGCCCGAATATCTCCCTTTAGATGAGAAAAGTATTGCAGAAGCGCAGGCTAGAGGCGCTTGCACCCCGTACGAAAAAGAGTATTTTCGTAAAGACGGCAGCCGGGTGCCGGTGTTGTTGGGCTATAGCCTGCTAGGAGAGGCGCGGGAAGAGTCAGTTGCCTTTATTTTGGATATTAGCGCTCGTAAAAAAGTCGAACAATCACTCAGACAAAAAGAGGCAGAACTACGGCTCGTGACCGACATGCTGCCTGTTTTGATCTCGTTTGTAGATGCCGATCAGCGCTACCGATTCAACAACAAAGGCTATGAAGATTGGTTCGAGTGCTCGGCTGGAGACCTTTACGGTAAGCATATTCGTGAGGTGCACGGCGAGAGTGCCTATGCGGTGCTCTTACCCTATGTAGAACAAGTCTTATCAGGTCAATCAGTCACCTTTGAAAAACAGGTGTTTCGCAAAAAAGATGGAAAATCTCGTTACTTCAGCGCGACCTATGTGCCTCGTCTAGATGAAACAGGTGCAGTAGAAGGCTTTGTGGGGTTAGTGACCGATATTACTGAGCGCAAAACCATCGAAATTGAGCGTGAGCACCTGCTAGAAAGAGAACATGATGCCCGAGAAGCGGCTGAAACCGCTAATCGGATAAAAGATGAGTTTTTGGCTGTGATTTCCCATGAGTTGCGCACACCGCTAAACCCAATCTTAGGCTGGACGCAGATGTTACAGCGCGGCAAGCTCAGCGAAGAGAAAAAAGCTTTTGCCATCCAGACTATTGAGCGCAATGCCAAACTGCAGGTGCAGTTGATTGGTGATTTGCTCGATATTTCACGAGTGCTGCGCGGTAAAATGAACGTTGCTAAAGACCCGGTTGATCTCAGTAGCGTGATTTTAGCCGCTGTAGAAACAGTCAGGCTGGCGGCTGAGCGCAAGTCTGTTGCGCTAGAAACCAATCTATCACCCTGTATGGTGATCGGTGATGCCGGACGGCTACAGCAAATTGTTTGGAATTTGCTCTCTAATGCGGTGAAGTTTACCCCAGACTCGGGGGGCGTGACAGTGACGCTGCAGGCGGTCGAGCATAGGGCGCAAATTCAGGTGGCCGATACGGGCAAGGGGATAGCGGCTGACTTTTTACCCCATGTGTTTGAGCATTTTCGCCAAGAAGATTACTCAACAACGCGTCAGTTTGGGGGGTTGGGTTTGGGGCTTGCGATCGCGCGCCAACTGGTTGAATTGCATGGTGGCACCATTGCAGTAGATAGCCTAGGGGTGGATCAAGGCTCAACCTTTACGGTTAAACTTCCCTTGGCATCGCAGACCAATCGGCCTACGATGGCCCCGCTCAATGCCGCAGAGCCCGGTAAATCATTCAACGGATTAAAAATTCTGGTGGTCGATGATGAGGTCGATTCACTAGAGATTACGGCATTTGCGCTGGAGCAAACAGGGGCAAGTGTCACTAGCGTGAATTCTGGGGCTGCAGCCTTGAGCGCCTTTGAACAAACAGTGCCAGATGTGATCGTTAGCGATATCGCCATGCCGGGGATGGATGGTTACACCTTGATGAAGAAAATTCGTCAACTGCCACCTGATGCAGGCGGAAAGGTTTTGGCGATCGCCCTGACGGCCTATGCCGGAGAGTTAGACTTTCGTCAGGCCCTAGCGGCTGGATTTCAGCGGCATGTGGCAAAACCTGTCGATCCTGCTCAGCTAGCTGAGATTATTGGAGAGCTACGCCGGGACTTGCCCAACGATCCAGCATAAAACGTTAAAGCCTAAAACGCTTCTGATAACAAAGTATCGCCACACCCTACACGCGCGTCGCTTGGCCTGTTGTCCCGTAGAGGCTTCAGCCAGCGTGCAGTACCTCAGCCAAGCGATCAAAGCTATAGGAAAGACTCAAGCGGAAAGACTCAAGCGCCCTTAATTATCCGCCCCTTCAATCGGTGCAAAACCTTGTCTTTGCACATTCTCTGTCACCGTACGCGGATCTAAAAACTGCAGCAGATAGTCCGGGCCTCCAGCTTTGGAGCCAACGCCAGAGAGCTTAAAGCCGCCGAAAGGCTGGCGAGCGACGATCGCCCCCGTGATGGTTCGGTTGATATAAAGATTGCCAACCTCAAAGTTCTCATAGGCTTGGTCGATATGAGAGGGCGTGCGAGAGTAAAGACCACCGGTAAGGGCATAGTTGGTGCTGTTGGCAATGTCTAAGCTCGCTTGAAAGCTCTCCGCTTTGATCACGGCCAACACCGGCCCAAAAATCTCTTCTTGGGCAATCGTGCCCTGCGGATCTACATCGGTGAAAATAACCGGGCCCACAAAATATCCCTGCTCTGGTGCAGGCAGCTCTAATGCCAAAGTGGCTTCGGCCTTGCCTTGTGCAATGTATGCTTTAATTCGCTGCTGAGCAGTTGCATCAATAACCGGGCCAACTTGAGTGCCTGGTGCTTTCGCATCACCCACATTGAGAGATTTCGTAGCCTCGACCAAGCGAGCCACAAACGTGTCGTAAATTGTAGCTGACACGATGACCCGAGAGCAGGCAGAACACTTTTGTCCGCTATAGCCAAAGGCAGAGTAAACCACCCCTTGAACGGCCTGATCTAGATCCGCGCTTTCATCTACAATGATGGCATTTTTGCCGCCCATCTCGGCGACGACACGCTTTAAATGCTTTTGTCCGGGCTGTAAAATGGCCGCATCTGCATAGATTTGACAGCCCACTTCTTGTGAGCCGGTAAACACAATCATGTTGACGTCGGGGTGTTTAACAAGGTGGTTCCCTACGGTGGAGCCTCTGCCGGGTAAATATTGAAAGACCCCTGGGGGAATACCTGCTTCGATTAAAATGTCTGCTAGCTTGGCGGCGATTACAGCGGTCACGGCTGCGGGCTTGAGCATAACAGCGTTGCCAGTCACGAGCGCTGCAACCGTCATGCCAGTCGGAATAGCCAACGGAAAGTTCCAAGGAGAGATAACCAGTACCAGCCCTTTGGGGCGATAGAAGTATCGATCAGTTTCACCGGCTACGTCGTAGACAATCTCTTGGTCTAATCGTTCCATTTCAGCGGCGTAGTACCGGCAGAAGTCAACTGCTTCTGAAACTTCAGCATCGGCTTGTTGCAAAGGCTTACCACCTTCGAAAACCATCCAAGCATTTAACTCATGGCGGCGTTTTTCTAACAGATCACCTGCTTTACGAATAATAGTGGCCCGCTCTTTGGCCGGTGTTTTGCGCCAGACTTGAAAGGCAATTTTGGCTGATTCAACAGCCTGCTCAGCCTGTTCGATATCAATTTGACCGACAGTGCCGACTTCTTCGTTAGGATTGCAGGGGTTAACAGAGGGAATTTGCGACGTTGTTTGTACGGCGTCGCCATTGATGATGGGCCAGTATGTTTTTCCAAGCTGTTGTTGAACAGCGCTCAGGGCGGCGGCGGCAGCTTGTCGGTGCTGCATCACTGCGTAATCCATATCGGCAGATAGGTCTATCCGGGTGACTGGATCGTCAGCAGATGCAATCGACAGTGGCATGACTTTTTCGTGATCTCTATCGCCTTCGCCCCAGCTCGGAATTTGTAACAGCTCTTCAGTAGGCCGATCTTCTAGGCTTTGGCGCAGGAAAGAGCTATTGGCGGTGTTTTCTAACAGGCGGCGAATGAGGTAGGCCATTCCAGGGATAAGCTCGCCGTAGGGGCAATAGACTCGGACACGATGGCCTTGCTTGACCAAGGCCGTGGCGATAGTGTCGGCCATGCCATAGAGAACCTGAAATTCTATATGGCGAGCGGGGATGTTGAGAGTTTGGGCGATGGCAAGGGCGTGGGCTTGTGATCTGACATTATGGCTGCCAATCGCCGCATACAGCACCTCATGGTTTTCTAATAACAACTGCGTCATCCGCTCAAAATTGGCATCGGTAGAAGATTTGTGATTGTAAACCGGTGTCGGCCAATGATTTTGGCGAGCTGTAATGGTTTCTTGATCCCAATAAGCGCCTTTGACCAAGCGAACGGTTATGGGATTGCCCCGCTTTTTCGCCCAGGCTATCAGATCTTTGAGATCCTGATAGCTGTCGCGTAGATAGGCTTGGAGGGTAATACCCAGATCGGTGCGTGATTGAAACTCATCTTCTAGCAGCAGCAGTTTGAGGGTTTCTAGGGTTGCCTCTTTATAGCGATACTGCTCCATATCAAAGTGAACGGCTGCGCCGAGTGCTTTGGCCTGACGCAGGAGAATGCGGATGCGATCGCTCACCTTTTCCCGAGAACCTATTACATCCAACGGGTCAAACTGCGAGTAAAATGCCGTCAGCTTCATGGTCACCTGAACCTTGGGCAGCATCTCGCCATCAGCGACATCCACTTGAGGCACTGTTGACCATTTTTCAGAAGCTGCTGTAAGCTGCTCCATCAGGTTTAAGTACTGATTGAGATAAGCCTGGGCTTCGGTTTCAGTGACGACGGCTTCACCTAAAAGATCCACCGTGAAGGTCATAGACTGTTTGCGGATGCGCTCAATGCTTTTGAGCACCTGAGTTAAGTTTTCGCCTGCAACATATTTGCGAGCCAAGGTTTCTACTGCGCCGGAGAGTGTGGTTGCAGCCACATTGGCAGGGATAGAATCAGGATCAGCGTAATTGAGCAAACTCTTGAGTGCTTGGGGCACTTCGACGCTTTTGTCCCCTAAATATTCCTGGAGGTGGCGGGCGATTTCTGGCTTAGAGGTCAGTGCTGGCAAACAGTCAATCAGGCGGAACATCTGCACGCGTAGACCCGGATTCTCCATCGTCCAGCCTAAAAGCTTATCGTCCCATTTGAGCTGATCGCGTACTTTGGAAAAGAGCGATCGCTTGCCTTGGCTATCGGCCAAAAGCTGACGAGCAATCGATTGCGTCAGCGCTTCGTAAGCGGCGTTGGTCTGATCCTGCGTGGTCGCACTAGGATGAGAAGCATTTATCACCATTCTTCACCGATCTCCTCTAGGGTCTACGTTGCTGACGCTAACATTCAACAACTCAGTATTTTGGGAATTCAAATTTTAGGACTTAAACATGACGTTTTTCAGACGTTTGCTCAAGTCCCTGGTTGCTGGCTTTTTTGACTGGCTTTTTTGATTGGCTTTTTTGACTGGCTTTTTTGACTGGCCTTTGAACTATCCAATGTTCTCTAAAATGTTCTCTAAAATGCTCTCTAAAATGCTCTGGCCAGTATCTATCTTTTCAACAGATTGAACCTTTGAGCAAATTAGCAGAGCATGATCGACAGACGCATCTATGATAAGCGTCACTAAGCAACGTCCTTTAAGTCAGTGAGCTGGCTGGAGTGGCACCGTTTAAAGACTGGGTCTCCGCCTTCACCTTAACGGTGAGATCAGAGAGTGCCTTGCCCGCATAGGCTGTGCCCTTGGGGCTAAAAGAGAATGCCTCTGAGGAAGGAGGTGCTTCAGGTATGGGATTGCGGGTTTTGATCAGTGCGATCGCCCGACTCACCGACTCCGGCAAAATCACCACGAGACCACCGTCCGGGGCATTGTCTAAGGCCCACTCAACCGCTTGGGTCTCATTCAGCATCGTCTGGTAAGTGCCCAAAAAGGCACCGTTAGGTGATTGCGCAATGCCTTGGTTAATGAGTTCAGCCGCTTCACCACGCGCCCGTCCCCGCGTATCGTCATCTTCTTTGATAACAATTTGATCAAAGATGCCAGCCGCTAATTTGCCTAGCTCGACGAGATCTTCATCGCGGCGATCGCCCGGTGCACCCACTACACCCACCGTAAGCCCCGTCCAATTTTTCACGAAGCTGCCCACTGCCTCATAGCCTGCCGGATTATGGGCGTAGTCCACTAGGGCGTGGTATCGGCCCATGTTAAATAAGTTCATCCGCCCCGGAATCTGCTGCGAAGACGCTTTAAAGGTTCGCAAGGCTGCGCGAATCTGCTCTATTTTCACGCCTTGAACAAAACCCACCAAGCTCGCTGCTAAGGCATTGGCAATCATAAAAGGCGCTTTACCGCCCATGGTTACCGGTACGCGCTCAGCTTTATCGATACGCAGGAGCCAATCTTGCTGCAGGATGGAAATGTGTCCTTCTTCGTAGACGGCCGCAACCCCGCCATTTTGAACGTGCGATCGCACCAACGGATTGTCCGCATCCATCGAAAAATACGCCACCTTCGCCTTCACCCGTTCCGCCATCGCCACCACGCGCTCATCATCTGCATTGAGCACCACATAGCCATTCGGGTGAACCGCTTCTGCTAATACGGCTTTGAGCTTCGCTAGCTCATCAATCGTATTGATATCACCAATGCCCAAATGATCGGCAGCGACATTGAGCACAACACCCACATCACAGCTATCAAAAGCCAGACCTGAGCGCAACAGCCCACCTCGAGCCGTCTCTAACACCGCCAACTCCACTGTTGGATCTTGTAAAATCGTCCGTGCGCTCTGGGGGCCTGTAGTGTCTCCTTTTTCCAGGAGATGATCGCCCAAATAAATGCCATCCGTCGTCGTAAAGCCAACAGTGTCATACACCTGGCGGCAAATATGGGCAGTCAGCCGAGTGGTGGTCGTTTTGCCATTGGTACCGGTAATCGCCACAATCGGAATGCGAGTGGGCTCTCCCGGCGGTAGCAGCATCTCTAAAATAGGCCCTGCGACATTGCGAGGCACCCCTTGGCTCGGGGCCACATGCATCCGCAGTCCGGGGGCCGCATTGACCTCCACAATCACGCTATTGACAGCGCGCATGGGTTGAGAAATATCTTCAGTGACCACATCAATGCCCGCGACATCCAGCCCAATTAACCGTGAAGCCCGCTCTGCAATCCAAACGGTTTCAGGATGAATTTCATCGGTGCGATCAATGGCAATGCCGCCAGTGCTTAAATTTGCCGTTTCACGCAAATAACACATCTCACCTTCTGCTAAAACCGTGTCGAGCGTATATTTTTGAGTGCTCAGCAGCTTATCAGTGGTTTTATCTAACTGAATTTGAGTCAAAATATTGTCGTGACCTTCGCCCCGCCGAGGGTCTTGATTTTCCTTGTCTACCAAGGCTTGGATCGTCCGCTTGCCATCTCCAATGACATGGGCAGGTACCCTTTCAGCGACAGCCACCACCTTGTGATTAACCACCAAAATGCGGTGATCTCGGCCTCGATAGTAGTGCTCAACGATGACCCCAGCAGAAACTTCACGGGCCTTATCATAGGCTGCTTCTGCCTCCTCCCAAGACTCAATGCCTAAGGTGATGCCACGACCATGATTGCCATCCAAAGGCTTAATCACAATTGGGTAGCCGCCGAGGTAGTCCAGCGCATCTTCTAACTCACGCAAAGAGTAAACAACGCTACCCTTGGGCACAGGGATTCCCGCACTGCCCAACATTTGCTTGGTACTTTCTTTGTCACAGGCGAGTTCTACGCCGAGCACGTTGCTGTAAGCCGTCAGAGATGCCTGAACACGCTTTTGGTGGATGCCGTAGCCAAACTGCATAATATTGCGGACATCCAGCTCAAACCAAGGAATTTTGCGGGCTTCTGCTTCGCGCACTAGCGCTTCTGTTGTTGGCCCTAAGGACGCTTCTATCCGCAGTTCCCGTAGATCTTCTAAATCCTTTTGCAGCTCAACGTTGGGATATTTGCCCGTTTCAACAATGCTTTCACATAGCCTCAGCGCAGCCCTTGCGGCATAACGGCCAGCCTCTTCATTCTCGTACTCAAAAATCACCTGATAGACACCGGGATCTGCGGTTTCACGGGTGCGGCCAAAGCCGACATCCATCCCAGCGAGGGTCTGTAGTTCTAAAGCAATGTGCTCAATGATGTGTCCCATCATGGTGCCTTCTTGTACCCGGCTCAAAAAGCCGCCCTGGCAACCGGGGGAACAAAAATGCTCTATCAGGCTAGGCAAGGCAGTCACCATGCCATCATAAAAGCCCGGAATCAAGTTAGAAGGGCGCTCGGCCAGTTCTTCTAAATCGAGTCGGACAACAATGAGCTTGGTATAACCAATGCTCCAATAGTTCGGGCCGCGAAGCGTTTGAGTTTTGAGGATTTTCATAAGTTTTTGAAGGCAGCTAGCCTACTTTGCCAATGACCTAGATACAACTTTGATGTTTTCCAGAGAACTGAATCGAGTGAGTATGGATAGTTGCTCAAAAATTACAGCCGGACGTCATACATGAATTGGATTGATAAAGGTGTAAAAAATTTAGTTCGGAAAAAGCAAGGTATTCGCCGTTTCCCACTGAGTCAAGATGAGGGAAATAGACTGTTGCTATTTTCCTTATCCAGCTTTCCCGGATACTCGTAGCGGGTTGTGCGCCTCTCCATACCAAATTCATGGCCTGCTTACAGCGCTATCGGTTGATGGGCGTCAGCCCTGTGGGAGGGGCGCAAGAATAGTCCGTTTTTTATAATCATAGCGGTCACCTTTATTGAGTACATGTACCTTCAGGTTGTGTAGGCTAAGTGGTGACGCTTCTTCCGTCTCAGGATGATTGGTATGGGTGAGGTTGCCAGGATCGATGATGGTGATAGCGCCTTTACCCATTACCTGGAATGTGCTGTCGCCTGCCATGGCGATGCAGGTATCTTCATCAATACCAATGCCTAGCTTGTCTGGGTAGGCGGCGATCGCACTGAGTAAACGTGCCATCCGATTCCGATTGTGAAAGTGTTGATCTACCAATAGCTCAGGAATAATTGCCAACCCTTCAGTTAAATCTACCAAAGCCGGATTCGGTGACTCACCGCTACTGCCACCGGCAATCATTTTTCGCCCATAATCGCAGCACCTGCGCTAGTACCGGCTAGCACCAGCCGACCTTTTTCCACCTTTTCTTTAATCGCTCTCATCAGCAGAGTATCGCCGATCAAGTCGCGCAGCCGTAGCTGATCGCCGCCAGTGAGGAACACGCCTGTGCAGTCGTTGAGCACATCTAGCCAGCGCTCTTCGTTGCACTCAGGACGATAGCGGATATCCATAATCTGAACTTGCTTCGCCCCCATTTTTTGAAAAATTTGATAGTAGCGATCACCTACAATTGTCGGCTCGCGTGAAGCAGAGGGAATGATCCCGATCGTCGCGTTTTCTCCTCCAGCACTGTGGAAAAAAGCCGTTAAGATATCACACTTATCGACTTTATCTTCTGCCCCCCCAATGATCATCACTGGGTATTGGGTAGACATTGCTGCCATAGACTTTTGGGCCAAACGAGATTCCAGTTCCAGCATAAAGCTATACAAGGTATTTATTACAGACATTGTGGCTAAAGCAGAAGCTAGAAACCTAAAAATCGCGTCTAGGCGCGATTTATCGATCACTCGCAGTTAGATCAAATCTAGTTCAAAATGCTTCGCTATCCGTTTCACAGTATCAAGAATTCCTGACACGTTTTTGTATTAAATTTAACTAAGCCTGATAGGTGCTGTATGGGGGGTGGTCGATGCACTGTCGATACACTGTCGATACAGTATCGATATACTATGGCGGTGCTTTAACCCCTCACTCACTCGTCTTTAGAATAATTGCAAAGAGCCTGAAAACAGCACCTTTAGGATCTTAGAATAGAGATCATCACAGCGATAAAGAATAGCTACAAGCTGCACGACTATGACCCAAGAAGACGTCAATAAATCGCTAGAAGCGCTTCACGCAGAAATCGGTAAGCTCGAGACGCCCGATGCGACGGTGAAAGCAAAGCTGCTTGCACTCATAGATGATGTTGAAAGGCAACTACAAAACCCGGATAATTTGCAGCACAAAGCAACGACGGCTCAAAAGCTGCCGTCGTTGATAGAGCAATTTGAAAGCGATCATCCCCAAGTCACAGAAACCTTAGGCCGATTGCTGAACACGCTTAGCGGTATGGGCATTTAATCCTCGTTTTTCCTGGTTCTGTGCTTTTAGGCTGGTGCTTTTTAGTCCTGTTTTTTTGGCCAGCTACCCACGTTTGGCGCTAAGGTCTTAGCCATGGCAATGCTTGAACTTTTTGCCGCTACCGCACCAGCACATTTGAGATCGTTTGGCTTGAAAAGGTGGCAAAATATCGCCTGTGCTGTATAGCCAGCGATCGCCTGCCCTGACAAAGTGCGATCGCTCATGCAACTGCATGGTCTGTCCGGCTAGTGTGGTCTGAATGGCAGACCCTATAGATTGATAGGCCGCGACAAATTCTACCATCCCAGTTTTATCGGTGGCTTGCCCCTTTTGTGTGGTGATAATCAGCAAATTGAGCCAGCGCGTATTTTTGATCGTGCTGGCCAAGGCCCTGCGCTCATCAGCGCTAGCACCAGAGACTTGGCGAGTCTTGACAAGATAGTCAATGTTGCCTTGGGCAAAGGCGCTGTAGCGCGATCGCATCAAAGCTTCAGCCGTTGGTGCAAGCTGCTCGCCAGTTAAGTAGGGGCCACAGCACGCTGAGTGCGATCGCCCACTCCTACAGAGGCATTGCTCGTTGAGTCCTGCCATGTTTCTAGCCTCTTCCGCTTTGGCCGGTTGTTCCCTAGCCCCTCTTAATCACCCGTTTTTCTGCTCACCATGCGTTGGTGTCTAGTCGTTGGTGCCTAGTCGTTGGTGTCTAGTCGTTGGTGCTTACTGATTCATGCGAGCATCCAGGCTAATCAGTCCAGGGCCATTGGCAATGGTCATCAGCAACCCACCAATGAGCGCTAGGTTTCTCAAAAATCCGGACAAGTCAGTCGTAATCGGGTGAAAAGATAGCGTCGCCGGAATCAAAAAAGGATAATCAAAATAGCACCTGCTTTGGTTTTAAAGCCCAGCAGCAAGGCCAGTGAACCCAACAGTAAAAATGCGATCGCACCAATCGCTAGCAGCAAAGGAACCGGCAACCCTTTGCTGGCAATAGTCGATACAAAACCTGGAAATCCGAGCAGATGATTGACACCCGAATTTAAAAAAATCAGTGCCAGACAAACGCGAGCAGCCAGCGGCAAATACGTCATGAGAAAATCTTTAAATCCTATAAGCAGCTAGCAAATTTTAGCGATTTCTGGCTCCGGCATGGTGAGAATGCGCTGATTTTTACCTTGAATCAGCAGTGCTCAATTAGCAGTGCTCAATTAGCAGTTCTCAATTAGCAGTGCTCAGCCAGCCATATTACCGCAGAAATATCGCTGCTAAAATAGTCAATAATTAAGGCTTATTCCTATTTATCCATGTCCCAGCTTGCCCCCACCTCCAAAAAACTCGGCAAGCATGAAGCCCAATCCAGTCCGTTGATCCCGGAGATACTCCCAGGGATTGCGCTGAGCCAACAGCAATGGGAAGCCCTCCAAGCCCTCGAAGACTTTATCCATAGCGATGAAAAAATTTACCTGCTGACGGGATACGCCGGAACGGGCAAAACAACTTTGATGAAGGAACTAACTCGCCAGAGATAAAATCTGCAAGCGAAATTCGGCTCTCAAAGAGTAGTCCGTCAGCATTTGGTGTCCGGTCGATCCGCAGTGAGGGATTCCATGACTGACTCTGGTTATCCCAGGATTCGAACTGGGAGAGAGTCTGAAACATGTTTTGATCGTACCCAAAAGTATCCCTGGAGCGGGGTATAAATGCCAGGCTGTTCAAATCATACCGGTATCGGGCTCTCCAAATGAGATTTTGTGCGGAATCATACTGATACGACGTCGAAGTCGAATAGAGGAAGATATTTGCGAGATTGATCCAACTGTACGTTGTGTCACTTATAATTCTACCGGTTGAATACTTAAGGAATACTGTTGAATCAACTCTCAGCCACATGTTTGTTATGGTGTCCCAACGTGCATTGATATTGTAAGCTGGATTTGCGTTTAATCCTGCCTGGAGGGTTCTGGTTTGATCTTGCCAAAGTGTGATTTTTTCATCCCAAAGTTGGTTTGTTACTTCAATAAAATCATTTTGCTCATCAGTATTGATAATCGACCGTGAGGTTGGTAGCCAACCAG